>NETF01000194.1 GCA_002172675.1 unicellular cyanobacterium SU3 | reverse complement strand
GTGGGGCTACCTTAACAGTGCTAAAACAATATATAGAAAACCAAGGCTATGATGACTAACTTGTTGCTTGCTCCTTAACCCCCACCTGATAAGTCGAGGTGGGGGAATGCGTCGCAATTTTGTTCAATAGTAATTTGAACTGTACTATTTTCTGGTAAATCTTCTAGTTTTTGCTTGGGACGTAATACCCCATTTTCATACACTGCTTCAATACTCTGAGTTTTGGGCATCTTGAACTATAAATATTGATGATTGTTATCTAAAGTATAACAATGCGATCGCCTTCTATGGTAACGTGATAACTGTTGAGCATAGCTGTTATTTTCCTTATCAATAGCTAATCGCGTTAATTGTAAATAAGTTTACCTGTCTCATTCCTCCGAACTCCTAACTCTGAACTCACATTATTTAGAACAACAGCAACAACTTTTAGAAATTTTAGAAAATAAAATTTTTGAAGCAGAAGAAGAGTGGGAAAATAGTCCAGAAATTATAGCTGAAGTTGAGGAAGTAACAAAAGCATATCAAACAGAAGATTATGTAACCCTCGAAGACTTTATATTAAGTCAATCTTAGATACGCTACAGTTTTTAATCAATTGATTATAAGAATAGCAAACATTCATCTTTGCTGGAATTCTTCAAGTAACTCAAGTAAATTTGTTTGACATTGCTTCGGCAATAATTCCAACAGGGGAACTTCTTTTTTACCCCCTCCTAGAGAAACAGAAATGTCTCGAAGAATATCAGTTATCGCATCTTCGCTTATTTCATCATTTTCGAGCAAGGGATAGACTTTTTCAGCCACGATGGTATGTAAATGAGCATCAGATAGATAAAGATGCCATTTTGCTACATCAATGTAGATATTTTCACCAATTTCGGCAGCGAGGAATTCAACTGCTTGGGTTGTTTTATAATTAGCCATGAGATTTTTTGCTATAGTCAGCGATCGCAGTAATATAAATTAGATGTCCCAGTAACACCATTCCCCAAATTCCTGAAAACCAGCCAATCCAACTCCATTCTGCTTGTCTGATATTATGGACAAACCACACACTAGAGTTACCTGCTAAAAAAGCAGCAACATGAACAGCAAAGGTCATGCGATCATCAAGACGACGGAAATCAGGATCAGCGCGATCGGGTTTACGGGGCCAACGGGGAGGCATAGGGCTTCATATCTATGATAACTTCTCTTTTTTATCTTATCAGAATCTTTCTGTTACTGACTAATAAGAAATATGAAATCATCTAGAAAATTTCTTGAATAGTGAAACAATGAGAAAGGATTATTTGTATTGATGGTTATTTAATTATTATGTCTGATGTGACTGCACCTCCTGTTGATAACTCTACTGAAAATACGGCAATTCAAACCACGTTTACGGTTCAAGAAATCCGAGAATTATTACCCCATCGTTATCCTTTTGCTTTAGTGGATCGTATTATTGATTATGAGCCTGGAAAGAAGGCAGTAGGGATTAAAAATGTCACCATTAATGAGCCTTTTTTTCCTGGACATATTCCTAGTTTACCCATAATGCCTGGGGTTTTAATTGTGGAATCTATGGCACAGGTTGGGGGAATTATTCTTACTTTATTACCAGGGATGAAAGGAGTATTTTTTGCCTTTGCAGGAATTGATAAAGTTAGGTTTCGTCGTCAAGTAATTCCTGGCGATCAATTAATTATGACAGTGGAATTATTAACCCTAAAACGAAATCGCATTGCGAAAATGAAAGGACAAGGAACTGTAGACGGAGAGTTAGCTGTGCAGGGAGAAATGCTCTTTTCTCGTATTGATTAAAGTTTTAAACATTTAATCACATTCTGGTGATAGGTTAAGGAGGATTCAGAATCCTTCTTAGCACATTTTTAATTAATAATAATTTTCTTTTGTCTATTATTTTTATATTAAGTTTTGTGTTCTAAAAACCTAGATTACTTATGAGCCAATTTTTGAGTCATTATCATTTTAAACGAACTAGGAGGGGCAATAGTTAATCCTCGTCTAACTGGTTTAAGGGGACGAGAAGAAGAAAGTTTAAATTGATATTTTGATAAGAGAGTAAATAAAACTATTTTCATCTCCATTTTAGCTAATTCCATACCAATGCAGCGACGACTTCCCCCCCCAAAAGGAAAGTATTCGTAGGGTAAAAATTGTTTTTCTAAGAATCTTTCTGGTCGAAATTCTTTAGAATTAGGATAAATATCTTCTCGGTGATGAACTAAATAAATAGCCGGAGCAAAAACTGTCCCAGGTTTAAATTGATATCCCATCAATTCTAAGGGGGTTTCTAAAATACGCAGAAAGGCGGTAACAATAACTGGATAAATGCGTAAAGTTTCACTGCAAACTGCATCTAAATAGGGTAACTTGACAACGTTCAACAAGTCAGTATTCTCATCTAAAGTTGAGAAATGCCATCGTAGTTTTTCTTCAACCTCTGGACAATAATGAATCCAATATAAAGCCCAGGTTAAACTCGATGCAGTTGTTTCATGACCAGCAATTAATAGAGTAATCAATTCATCGTGTAATTCTTGATCACTCATGGGATGTCCTGCTTCATCTCTGGCTAACATTAGCACCGTTAAAATATCGTTTCCTATATAATTTTCTTGTTGACGACGTTCATAAATTTCAGTATAAATTAAGTTATCAATTTGAGATTTTATTTGCAAAAAACGTCCCCAGGGACTCCAGTCGCCCCAATCTTTTTGCAGAAAAGAAAAGAAAATAATGATAGCATTAGCAGGGGAATCAAAAAAGGATAACCAAGATTTTAGTAAGTCTTTTAGCTGCTGATAACGTTCTCCTTGGGTCAGTCCAAAAACAGCTTTTAAAATTACTTGCAAAGTGATGTCTTGCATGATTGCGCGGACATTAAACCTTTGATTGATTTCTAGTTTCTCACTTACTTCATCAGTAATAGTGTAAATAAGTTCTGCGTAGCTTTGTAATCTTTCTCCATGAAAAGGAGGGGTTAATAATTTACGTTCTCGTTGATGTCTTTCCCCTTGTAAAAATAGTAATGAATTATCCCCTAACAGGGTACTTAAAAACCCGCCTCTTATTCCTGTTCTAAAATAGTTTTTATCTTTGGTTAGTATGTCTTGAATTCCCTGGGGATGACTAACATAAACAAATGGAGTTTCTGATTGACCAAAACAAAAAATGTCTCCATACTTTTCATGATAATCTTCCAGATAATCTATAGGATAAAAAATTAGTTTAAAAAGTCTCAAAAGTCTTGGGGTGGAAATGCTAGGAGGTAAGGTCATGAGGACAAGATTAAGTAAAATAAATAGCCATAATTAATCGTAACATAGGACAATATTTATTATCAAAATTTGATAGTTCAAAGCAAATCTTAATATTTTGATAATGAGTTATCATTCATTGACAAACAAATAGCTAGAAATTGACCCCAATCAGTTACAATGGCTACAGAATTCTCCGATAAGGTAAAGTCGCTATGAAGCAAAGTCGTAGCCAAGGAATGGAAATCCAGAAGGTAACAGGACTAGAAGCGAGACATTTCGCCGATTTAGTCAGAGCATCTCAATTAGTTTTTGATCCAACGGGAGGGGTTTTTGGAAGACATTTGCACGTTGATTGGTCTATCTTTGGATTATCCCCTCATATTATTGATAATTTGAGACAATTAGGGGAAAAGTATCAATATGCGTCTCCTCATGTTCCGATGGAAATTATTTGGGTTCAACTAACTCCAGAAACCCGTAGTTGGTTTATCGATCATAAAGATACTTTGTGGCAAATAGAAGAAGCATTTCCCCCCATTGATGAAGATTAAGGTTTCGTAGACTTAGTTATTGTGTCCCGCAAAGTATTGATTAAATATTCTACAATCTTAATCAAGAAAATGTGGGACTTTTTTGCTTACTTATATTTCAGTTTCAAAATAAGAATAGGAAACGCTAAAATAAAAGTAGCAACATTAGTCATGATCACAGGAATATCTCTCATGAATAAACCGTAAATAATCCATAATAAAAGACCACTACAAAACAGTAAAAACATTTCTAAAGAAATATCTTTCGTAGAACGAGTTTTCCAAGTCTTTAACATTTGTGGAAAAAAAGAAATGGTGGTTAATGTTCCTGCTAGTAAACCAATCCAAGTAATAGAAGTCATAGGGGTTTAATCGGTCTTAATTCAAAATTAATTAACAAACAATAATAACAAAAGTATAATTATTATTATTTCTGGTACTAATTTAAGGTAAACTCAAAATAATTGCTATTAAATCATTATATTAAACGTTATGAATCCCTCTACCACTTATCTCTCTAACCAGCAAAAGTTACAGCAGTTAATGCAGCAAGCAGACATTGTTAATTTTGAGCAATTAAGTCAACTGTCTGGGGTGTCTCAATGGCAGTTAAATCGACTATTAACAGGGTTATTTCCTAAATTACCCATTACAGACCTTCTCAAGCTATCTCAGGTCTTAAAAATTTCTTTAGAACAGTTATTATTACAATTTGAAACCACAGAATCTTTAAGTGAAGATTGGGAAATTGCCAGTCAAGACATTTCAGCGAATATTGATAGCAATGCTGTGTCATTGCAACAAGAATACCAACAGTTACAACAGAAATTAGAGGAACAAGAAAAGCAGTTAGAAAAAGAATTTCAAGGGTCTAGTATCGCTGCTTTAGAATCATGGTTATTGCAATGGCCAACGGCCGCGATTGTCGCTCAGAAAAATCCTGAAATTTCTGCGGTGAAATTATTACCCTTAGTCAAACCCATTTTTGAATTACTCAAACAATGGGGACTAGAAATGAAGGGAAGCGTCGGAGAAGTCGTACCCTATGATCCTCAGTTTCATCAACTTTTAGAAGGGGGAGGCCCTGCTGAACCGGGTGATCCAGTAATTATTCGTTATGTGGGATATGGTCACGACCATAAACTCTTGTATCGGGCCAAGGTCAGTCCTGTAAAGAAAGAAGAAACAACTACTTAATGTTTGTTACAAATGTTGATAATTTAGCACTCTTTTTCCCAGGTTAGAGGGGTTTTGTGTCAAAGTTATCTGACATTTGCCGAAAAAACGCCATTTCGTTACGTATGATACTTACTTTTATTGTCACCTCTTTCTATGCTTAATGGCTAAGGTTGCTGTTAAGTCTCACTTCAACACCTCCTTTTGTTGAATTGGTAATCATTAACTTTATGGCCCATCATGGAATTTTCATGTTGTTAGAAAAATATCCTCAATTACGGCCAATGATTAAACAGGGTCGCTATTTACTCGGATATACAGATGGCAGTTGCGACGGAAAACAGATACCAGTATTTTTATTGCGTTCTCCCTGGACTCAATTTTGTATTTGGGCAAGTACAAGTGAACTTGCAATACCAGCTGGAGGCGTTTTGGTTATCACCGATGATCCTGAATGGAGTTTAGAAAGCCACTGGAAAGCATACAGTTTAGTGACCCCGGCTTCTACTGTTCCATCTCGGCAAAATCGTCGCCAGAAACGTTCAAAACCGGCTTCACCGATGACTACCCTGGCAGCGGAAATTGCTACCGAAGCAGCCCAAAATACTCGCACTCAGGGACATAATATGAGTCCTGTTACTTAACAAATTCTGGGTAATTGTTCTCCGCTTAACATATCAACAATGCGCTGAGAACCGATTTTACTTTCTAGAGTAACTAAACCCATACCTATTCCCTGGCCGGTTACTTCGCCAATAATAGAAGCGTCTTGAGAACAAAATTTCATAATTTCCAAGGCACCCTTAACTGAGCTTTGGGGAATAAAAGCAACAAATTTCCCCTCGTTGGCAACATAGAGGGGATCAAATCCTAAAATTTCACAAGCTCCTTGTACATCTTCTTGAACAGCGATCGCCCTTTCTTTAATATTGATAGTAACTTTTGAACTTGTAGCTATTTCATTTAAGGCACTGGCTAAACCTCCTCTGGTTAAGTCCCTTAAACAATGAATTTCTATGCCTTGATTAAGCATTTCTAAAATCATAGTTTGAAGAGGCGCACAGTCACTTTCGATGGTGGTTTCTAACTCTAATCCTTCCCTAACTGCCATAATAGAAATGCCGTGACGACCAATATCTCCATTGATTAAAATAGCATCCCCAGGCTGCACAAATTGAGGGGCAATACTTTGATTATGTTCAATAATGCCTACTCCTGCGGTGTTGATAAATATGCCATCTCCTTTACCGCGATCAACTACTTTTGTGTCTCCTGTAACTACTTGAATATTAGCCTTATCGGCTGCTCTTTTTAAAGACTGAATGACTCGCCATAAAGTTTCCATCGGTAGCCCTTCTTCGATAATAAATCCTAAACTTAAATAAAGAGGACGTGCGCCACTCATGGCGAGATCGTTGACAGTCCCATTAATGGCTAAACTGCCAATATCTCCCCCAGGAAAAAAGAGGGGATGAATCACATAAGAATCCGTTGTAAAGGCGATTTTAGACCCAGGAAGGTTAAGAACAGCAGAATCATGGGGGGGAATGTCTTGACTGGATTTAAAGGTGGAAAAAACCATTTTTTCTAGTAACTGCTGCATCAGTTTTCCACCGCCTCCGTGAGCAAGTAAAACTTGCGGATATTTATCTAAGGGAATGGGACAAGATATATTAAAATCGTTCATTTTAGATAATCAATCTTTAATTTATCGGATTTATGCGTATATGAATTATAGAGATTGATTACGGTGGCCATATCTATAAAAAATCTTAAAATTTTGAGAGGTTATTTACCAAACGATGGCTAAATCTAAAACAAATTCAGGTAAAATATCTTCACCCGATAAAAACTTTGGTTCATTTAACACTTCTTTCGTTTGTCCCTGACGATAAATCTCAACTTGACGGGATTTTCTATTAATTAACCAGCCTAACTTAACTCCATTTTCTTTATATTCTGCCATTTTCTCCTGTGTATTTTTTAAACTATCACTAGGAGACATCAATTCTAAAACAAAATCAGGTGTAATAGGTGGAAATTTTTCTCGTTGTTCTGGGGTTAATTGATTCCATCTTTCTAATTTTATCCAAGATACATCAGGCGATCGTTCTGCACCATTAGGAAATTTAAAACAAGTATTAGAATCAAAAACTTTCCCTAATTTTGTTTGACGATTCCATAAAACAAATTCAGCATTAATCTCTGAATTACGGTTTCCTGTTTCTCCCCCTGTGGGTGGCATAATAATTAATTCTCCCTTGGCATTTCGTTCAAAATTTATCTCAGGATTTTTACGACACAATTGATAAAATTGCTCATCGGTCATTTTGCCAAGGGGTTCCAAGTTAAGGATATAAGTAATCATCTTTTTTAGAAGTATAGAGTGAGCATAAGGAGATAATGGATTACTCACCGAATCAACCTAATAATAACTAATCGTGAGGATGGTGAGCAATATAAAAAGAATTGTTTGCTTTCCTCTTGATTAAAAAAATTACGATAAAATATTACTTCAAACGATAATAATTAAATATAAAACCCCTGCAACTCTTGCATAAACCAATGGAGAGGTTTTAATTTTATCATTTATAATCATATTAATATCATCAAATAATAATTCTAACAGTTAGATTAAGTCTTCAAAAACAAAGTTTTTGGATAATAGGAGTAGCCCAAAATTAGACCCAGTTTAACCTAACTATTAGAATATTACAGTGGATTGGAAAAATACGAGAGATTAGTTGAGAAAAGCCCCACTTAATTTGGCTCCTGTTAAGTTAGTTTGTTCTAAATTAACCCCTGTTAAATCAGCCCCTCTAAGATCAGCCCCCATCAAATTTGCTCCTTCTAAGTGAGTATTGGTTAAGTTAGCCCCTCCTAAATTTGCCCCACTCAAGTCTGCCTCTCTTAAATCAGCCCCACTTAAGTCAGCCCCACTTAAATCAATATCGATCATTTCTGCACCGATGAGACAAGCTTGGATCATGTTGGCATGAGTTAGATTAGATTGATTCAATTTAGCTTGGTTTAAATGAGCTTCTGTTAAAGCAGACCCTTTTAAATCTGCTAAGATCAACTCCGCCCCTTCTAAGTTAACTCCAACCAAATTAGCATCACACAGACAAACGTGAACTAAAGTGACTCGACTAAAATCTCGTTCTCCGGCTGCGTATCGTTTCAACATTTCTTGAGCGTTCATGTTAATTTCCTCGTTGTTTATGTAGGTTTTTTTATGCGTTGTAAGCAGGCATTTCTTGATGACAGTGACTACAATACCAGTAGAGACCTTGCTCATTAATATGGCGTAACAAAATATAAGAACAGTAAGGACAACTATGCTGATAGCTCATAGATTGGTCGTATCTAGTGGTGTTTTTCTGATGATCACTCCGAGAAGAATAATGAAAGTTTTCAGAAGATTTTTTTAAAAGTGTTAACATTATTGACCCGGTTGGGGTGAGAATATTATCTTTCTTAGGAAGAAAACACAGACTTCTCTCTCATAGGAGGTAGAGTTTTATATCTATAGAGAAAAAAGTCTATTTCTTTCGACACATACCCGAAAACTATTCTCAAGTAACTACACCTTAACGTAGTATTTTTATTCCTTACAATAAAGATACAAAACTTTATATCTATTAAAAATATTCACCCCTTTTTCAATAAAGGTTTCAAAAAAGTTAATTGTTTTGAGAAAAATTAAAATAAAAAGATATGATAAAAAAAACTGTTAATTTAATTCAATAAAATAATTTTTGAGATAAAAAGATAAACAATCGATAAAAAAGATATAATTTTTTAAAAATTAGCAAAAAAATAGACTTAAAAATTTTTAATAAAATTGTGTTACAATTAAATTGTAGTAAAAGGTTAAAAAATATGCTCAGTAATAGTACAAAAACCACGGCTTCAGCACGTCCGCGTAGTGATGGTAGTGAATTGATCCCTGCTGAAGTCTCAAAAAATATTGGCAATAGTGGACAGAACTCTTTTGATCGCCCTAAGAAAGATGGCTACACAATGGATGATGAAGGAATCATCAATAGCTATGCCATTGAACCAGATGAGTACCAAGCCAGCTATCCTGCACCTTATCAACAAAGACGTTATCTTTTACGGGGAGCGATCGCACTTGTCTTCATTGGTTGTATAGTCTGGGTTGCTTTTATTGTCAGCTAAGTTGATCTCTCCCTAGTACGCTTTAAGTCGATTTAGAAAAGCTAGGGTTATCACCCTGAGCGTGCCATATTCGCTCAGTGACTGGACTCATAATTGAGATAAGATTTTAGAGTTGGAATTGTCTAAAATTTACACCAATCTTTCTTGAACAGTCTGAAAAAATAACTATTAAAGGAGGCAACAATGTCTTCAAATGTGAACGAAGGAATACTTTTCACTATCATTTGTGAAGCCTTTTTACAAGATCGTCTCATCCACATATTACAAACCATTGGCGTTTCTGGTTACACAATTATTCCTGCACAAGGTGCTGGTAGTCATGGGAGACGCATGGGTGATATTGCTGGATACAACACTAATATTGAAGTCAAAACGATTGTTACCCTAGAGAAATCTGATCAGTTATTAGATGCACTGAATCAATTTGAAACCCATCACGCTTTGATTGCATTTCGGCAAAAAGTAGACGGACTGTTTGATTAATCAACACATTAAAAAAAATAGAGAATTATTCTGTCATCAAAGAGAAAAAATAACAGAAACTTTATGATGTCTCATCAACCTACAAAAATATAGGATTTATATGACGAATACAATTAAAATATCTTCCGAGGGGGGACAACCATTAACATTAAATTGGGTGGCTGTAGGATTTTTCAGTGCAGTTCATCTAGTTGCACTTTCGGCCCCGTGGTTCTTTTCATGGCCAGCTTTAGGCGTAGCTATTTTTCTTCATTGGTTTATCGGCAGTATTGGCATTTGTTTAGGGTATCATCGCTTATTAACTCACCGCAGCTTTGAAGTCCCAAAAGCAGTAGAATACATCATTGCTATCATGGGTGCTTTAGCATTGCAAGGGAGTCCTATTTTTTGGGTTTCAGGACACCGAATGCACCATGCTTATACTGAAGATATAGAAAAAGATCCTTACTCTGCAAAACGAGGTTTCTGGTGGAGTCATATGCTGTGGTTATTTTATGACCGTGCAGAATTTTTTAACTATGATCATTATAAAAAATATGCTCATGATCTCGATAAACAGCCCTTTTATCGTTGGTTAGATCGTTATTTCTTATTACTACAGTTACCCCTAGGACTTATCCTTTACCTTCTCGGTGGTTGGTCATTTGTTATTTATGGTTTGTTTGTGAGAACAGTTTTACTTTGGCATAGTACCTGGTTTATTAACTCTGTTTCTCATCTGAGAGGCTATCGTAGTTATCAGAGTGATGATAATTCCCGTAACTTATGGTGGGCAGCTATCTTAACTTATGGAGAAGGTTGGCACAATAATCATCATGCTTATCCTAATATCGCTAAGGCCGGATTGAAATGGTGGGAAGTTGATATAACTTGGTGGGCTATTAAAATTTTGAGTAAACTGAATTTAGCTAAGAAGATTAAACTACCCGTTTAAAATGATTCCTAGAGTTTTACCAGAAACAACCATCAATCAAACCATTGCTAATTTTTTGACTTGTTTAAAAGAAACTTCTTTTTCAGGATATATAAAAGGGGATATCGCTAACCGTTTAATTGCTTCGACTGATAATAGTATTTATCAAATTTTACCCCAAGCTGTTGTCTTTCCTCGTACCACAGAAGATATCAAAGAAATTTTTAAATTAGCCAACAAAACTGAATTTGAAGCGGTTACTTTTTCCCCAAGAGGAGGGGGAACTGGTACCAATGGACAGTCACTTTCTCCTAGTATAATTATAGACTGTTCTAAGTACATGAATCAAGTTTTAGAACTTAATATTAAAGACCAATGGGTTAGGGTTCAACCTGGAATAATATTAGACCAACTAAACCAAATTTTAGCCGAACATAATTTATTCTTTGCTCCGTCTCTTGCTCCTAGTAACCGCGCTACAATTGGGGGAATGATTAATACTGATGCTGCAGGTAAAGGTTCTCGTATTTATGGGAAAACAAGTGATCATATTTTAGAATTAAGTTGGGTTTTAGCTGATGGAACTTTAAGCAGTTCCTCACAAATTAGTAGAGAGAATTTAGATAGTTTAAAACAACAAAATGGAAGATTAGGGGAAATTTATAAACTTGTTGATAAAATCGTCTCTGGAAAAGCAGAATTGATCGATAATATATTTCCTAAGTTAACTCGATTTATGACAGGTTATAACTTAGCCAAAGTTTATAATGAAACAAGAAACTATTTTGATCTAAATCGAATTTTTGCGGGTTCAGAAGGAACATTAGGAATTATTACAGAGGCAAAACTGAAGTTAACGAAAATACCTAAAGCCACTCACTTATTAGCTATTCATTATCATGATTTTGATGCTGCTTTAAAGGATGCTACAAACTTACTTAAGTATGCTCCTGCCGCGATTGAAACGATTGACGAAACTATTTTAAAGTTAGCTAAAAATGATAGTATTTATCAAGAGGTGAAAGACTTTATCGGTGATGCTCAAGCCATTAATTTAGTTGAGTTTATTGGAGAAAGTGATCAGGAAATAGAACAGCGAGTAAGTCCTTTAATAGAGCAATTAAAATCTTATCAAAAAATAGGAATTGTAGGCTATTATCATACTAAGAAACCAGCCGAAATTAAGCAATTATGGTCATTAAGAAAAAAAGGCGCAGCCTTATTAGGGAGTATGCCAGGCGATCGCAAGCCCATTGCTTTCATCGAAGATACTGCCGTTTCTCCTAATAATTTAGCCAGTTATACCCGTGAATTTCAAGAATTATTAAATAGTTATAACCTTAACTATGCAATGTTTGGTCATGTAGATGTAGGCTGTCTTCATGTTCGTCCGGCTTTGGATATGAAAGTCCCTGAAGATGAAAAATTAATCAGAGAAATATCGGATCAAGTTGTTAATTTAGTCCGTAAATATGGCGGGGTGATATGGGGAGAACATGGTAAAGGTTTTCGTAGTGAATACACCCCTTTATTCTTTGGAGAAGAACTCTATCAAGACTTAAGAAAAATCAAAGAAGTGTTTGATCCTGATAATAAATTAAATCCAGGAAAAATTGTTACACCTCATAATAGTTCAGATGAAATTGTTAAACTAGAATCAACCTTAAGGGGACATTTTGATAGACAGGTTTCTCAACCGCTTAGAAACGAGTATGAAGCAGCATTTAATTGTAATGGAAATGGTGCTTGTTTTAACTTTAACCCTGATGAAATTATTTGTCCTTCTGCTAAGCAAACTCGCGATCGCATTCACTCTCCAAAAGGTAGAGCAATGTTACTAAGAGAATGGTTAAGGTTACTTTCAAAATCGAACTTTAAAGACAGTTTTAATGATAGTTTATCCTTTCCCAAAAAACTCTGGTGTACTTTGGAAAAATGGCAAGGAAAAGAAGATTTTTCTCATGATGTTTATGAAGCTATGCAAGGATGTCTTGCTTGTAAAGGATGTGTCAGTCAATGTCCTATCCATGTTAATATTCCTGACTTAAAATCTCAATTTCTAGAACGTTATCATAGTCGTTATTTACGTTCTTTGAGAGATTATTTAATAGCTAATATAGAACAATTAGTTTATTATCAATCTTTTGCTCCTAATTTATTTAATAGTCTTATACAAAATTTTTTAAGTCAATTATTGATTAGTCATGTATTAAATTTAGTCAATCCTCCCCTTATTAGTTTTCCAACTGTACGAGATAAATTACCTATAAACTTGAACTTAGAAACCTTGGAAAATTTATCAATAGAAGAACGAAAAAATAGCATTATTTTACTACAAGATGCGTTTACCAGTTTCTATGAATCACAGTTAGTGATAGACACTTATCATTGTCTCGAAAACTTAGGTTATACTGTTTACATATTACCCTTTTTTATTAATGGTAAAACCCTACATTTAAAAGGATTTATTAATCAGTTTAAAACAGTAATTAATAAAAATGTTAAACAGTTAAAAACAGTTTTAGAGTTAGATATTCCTCTCATTGGTATTGAACCTAGTATAACCCTGACTTATCGAGATGAATATGAAAAAATAAACCCTAATAATAATATTTTTAATAAAGTTCAACTCATTCAAGAATTTTTAGTTAAACAAGATAAAAAATTACCTAAAATTAAAACAACTCATTTATATTATTTATTAGGACATTGCCACGAAAAGTCCCTAGCTTTTAACTCAGAAAAGCAATGGCAAACAGTGTTTAAAAATATGGGAATCAGTTTAAATATAATGTCTGTTGGTTGTTGTGGAATGGCTGGAATGTATGGCCACGAACAAGAACATTATAAAAATTCTAAAGGCATTTATCAAAGTAGTTGGCAACAACATCTGCCCAAAAATATTGACGAACAACCTTATTATTTAGTTACAGGATATTCCTGTCGTTCTCAAGTTAAAAGGTTTTCAGGATGGAAACCCCAACATCCGATTCAAGCTTTAAATCAACTAATCTCTTTCTCCAAAAATAATGGTTCCTAAACGTATCATCGTTGCACCTTTTTCTACTGCTAATAAATAGTCATTTGACATTCCCATCGATAATTCTTTTAACTGTAACGATGATTTTTCTGTTATTTTGATGGCGAGTTTTTGGGTTTTTTCAAAAGTATCTAAACATTCGTCTTGAGATAATCCTAAAGGTAAAATAGTCATTAAACCATCAATTTTTATATATTTTAACGATTCTAGTTCAGATAAGTCTTGCCAAAGTTCGTCTATTTTCCATCCATACTTATTAGGATCAGGTAAAATTTTAACTTGTAGGCAAACATGAGGAAAAATAGAGTTCTTCGCTGCTAATTTATCTAAATATTCCGCTAATTTAAGACTATCAACAGAATGAATCCAATGAAAATGTTTTAATACTTGTTTAGCTTTATTAGTTTGAATATGACCAATAAAATGCCAACAGATGTCTTGATAGTCTTGTAACTGTTCTTGCTTTGATAGTGCTTCTTGAACACGACTTTCTGCAAAATCACGAATCCCATAATTATAAGCTTCTTTGATAGCAGTGACTGATTTTTTTTTAGTAACAGCAACTAAACGAACATCAGAAGGAATTTTACCCAGAATTTTGTCAATATTTTCAGTAATCGTCATATAATTTAATTTAAGGAAAGGTTTGTTTATACATCTTTTGAAAGTCTTTGTACTCTTCAGCGAGTCCTAGACGATGAAGATTACGCAAACGTTTTTCTACTAATAATCTAGCATCTGAACGGCTAATAGGCTCTAAAACCGTATTATTCGGTGTCATCTTCACTAGAAAAAATAACCGTTGAGCGTATAATGTAGTAAATAACTCTTGATTGTCATCAAGGACACAGACACGATAAAGAAGTCCGAAAACAGGATGATTAAAATAAGTTTCGTTTGTCATTCTTGATCTTTTAAAAGTTCCTTTAATAATAACTCTCTAAACCCTATAAGTCTAGGTGTATTGTAGTCAAGTGTTGAGAAAAATTACTATTAATTAAAGTATCATAAAAATAATATGACAAAACAAATTACCTATAGTCCAGCCTATACCCTAGTACCCACCTATGAATGTTTTAATCGTTGTACCTATTGTAATTTTCGGGTTGACCCTTATCAAGATGATTGGTTAACTTTAGAAAAAAGTCAAACTATTTTGCAAAAACTGCAAGATGAATTAGTGTGTGAAATTCTAATTTTAAGTGGTGAAGTTCATCCCAAGTCTCCTAGAAGAAAAGCTTGGTTTCAAAACATTTATAATATTTGTGAACTGGCCTTATCTATGAGTTTTTTACCACATACGAATGTAGGAATTTTAAGTTTTTCTGAAATGGAAACCCTGAAAACTGTAAATCCGTCTATGGGTTTAATGCTTGAACAAATTACCCCAAAACTTTTAAAAAGCGTTCATCATTATGCACCCAGTAAATTACCTTCATTAAGGTTACAACAATTAGAATGGGCAGGGCAATTAAAAATTCCTTTTACCACAGGTATTCTCTTAGGAATTGGGGAAACAAAGGAGCAATCTTGGCAAACATTAGAAGCGATCGCATCTATTCATCAACAATGGCATCACATTCAAGAAGTCATTTTACAACCTCATCGTCCAGGAAGCAAGCAACCATTAGAAGTTGCCACTTTCCCTATTAATCAGCTACCGAAAATGGTTGCTAAAGCTAGAGATATTTTGCCTGATTCTATTACCCTACAAATTCCCCCTAATTTAATCACAGATCCGAAATGTTTGCTAGACTGTTTAGAAGCAGGAGCAAGAGATTTAGGCGGAATCAGCCCTAAAGATGAGGTAAATCCAGATTATCCCCATTTTTCTTATGACGGTTTAGTTAATTTATTATCCTCTCACGGATGGCAATTAGGTCCTCGTCTTCCTGTCTATCCCCATTATTATGACTGGTTATCATTATCTCTACAAAAGGCTGTAAGTTCCTGGGAAAATTCTTCTCATTTTCAGTCCTTGTTGTCAATTTAATAGGAAGTTGCTAGAATCTGACTAAAATATAAAATACAATAAATTAGGTAATTTATCCATGTTAAATCAAAGCAACTTTCAAAGTAATGTTTCTCTTTTAGGTCGACTATTTTTGTCAGCTATTTTTATTAAATCTGGTGTTAGTAAGCTATTATCTCCGGCACAAACTCAAGCTTATATGGCCTCAAAAGGGATCCCTTTAACTGAAGTTTTATTATGGGCAACTATTTTAGTTTTAATTGTGGGTGGTTTATCTATTTTATTAGGATATAAATCTAAAATTGGGGCTTGTTTATTAATTGGCTTTTTAATCCCTGCTACCTTAATTTTTCATAGCAGTTTTCCAGAAGAAGAAATCGCTTTTTTTAAGAATTTAGGGTTAATGGGTGGACTCTTAATGATTCTTGCTTTTGGGTCAGGAAAATTTAGTTTAGAAAACTATCTAAAATCGTAATTAATTTATTTTGTAGGGATAATTCCTTAATTGTCCCTTAACTATATCAAAGTTTCATATTCTAAATTAATTACTAAAACAATACCTATTTACGTTAAAATCTAGAATAGTAACTAATTAATGTCAAAAAAAATGACCAACTCACACACATTATTTAACCCTTGTCAAGTGGGCAATATTACTCTAAAAAATCGAGTTGTTATGGCACCTTTAACCCGTTCAAGGGCTGGAGAAAAAAGAATACCCAATGATCTCATGGAAGAATATTATATACAAAGAAAATCAGCAGGATTAATTATTAGTGAAGCAACCGTTATTTCTCGACAAGGGTGTGGTTGGTTACATAGTCCCGGTATTTATTCAGACGAACAAATGGAAGCTTGGAAACCTATTACCCAAGCACTTCATGAAAGAGAAACCCCCTTTTTTTTACAACTTTGGCACTGTGGAAGAGCATCCCATAGTAGCTTTCAAGAAAATAATCAATTACCTGTTTCTGCATCAACCGTTCAACTAAATGAAGACTATATTCATACCCCCATTGGTAAACAACCCTACGAAACCCCTCGTGCTTTAAAAACCGAAGAAATACCTCGTATTGTTGAAGATTATCGCTTAGCTGCTGAAAGGGCAAAAAAAGCTGGTTTTGATGGGGTTGAAATTCACTCAGCTAATGGTTACTTAATTGATCAATTTTTAGAATCAAAAACAAATCATCGAACTGATAAATATGGGGGAAGTATTGAAAATCGGTATCGTTTTTTAAAAGAGATTGTTGAAGCATTGCTGACAGTTTTTCCTGCTAATCAAATAGGGGTAAAATTATCCCCTAATGGCAGTTTTAATGATATGGGTTCCCCTGAATATCGAGAATTATTTACTTATGTAGCTCAACAATTAAATAATTATGATTTAGCTTATCTTCATATAGTAGATGGATTAGAGTTTGGTTTTCATGACTTAGGCGAACCCATGACATTAGCAGACTTTCGTAAAGTATTTGATGGGGTATTAATGGGGAATTGTGGTTATACAAAAGATAGTGCAGAAGCAACGATTCAAGCAGGAAATGCTGATTTAATTGCCTTTGGACGACCCTTTATTAGTAACCCTGATTTAGTCGAAAGATTTGCCAATAACTGGCCATTAAATCCTCCTGCAGATATGCAGTATTGGTACTCCTTTGATGCAGAGGGTTATATTGATTTTCCTACCTACGAAGAAAGTTAAAAAAGTTAATAATAGGGTGGGCAAATGATAAAATTTCAAAAAGTTGCTCACCTTAAAATAAACTATAATAAGGTTACTAATGTTAAATGTTAAGTCTCATTACAAAAATGGGTCTAGGTCTTGCAAGGAGTTAAGGGTATTCAGGTATGATAACTAAGATGATTTCCATAGCTAAATTTTAATCAGAATGGGTTTAAAAATAATTGAAAGTTTTGATGCTAATGTTACCCTTGCTCCAGAAGCCAAAGAAACCTTATTTAAGTTATTAAATAATCTAGAGTTTGTTAAACAAATTTCTCAAAAAGTATCAGATAAAAATATACCTATCCAGTTTACTAAACTAATCTTTCAACCTGTTCCCTACAGTAGCCAAACCCCCAAAGGAATGCCCTCAGAATTTGAGAAGTATCATAATTCTGATGAGTATATTATTATCAATGTCCCCCCTAATTTCATGTTTCGAGCTAAAATCTTTCAACCGAGTCGCCTTTGTGCTATTTATCGCCTCATTAAGTAATATTGCTTATCCTTAACTTCAATCTTTTCTGGAAAATTAAATTATGATTACTAACACTCAACTCTCTAGTTTAAAAAGTTTAGATTATTTACCCTACTTAGACGAAAATGGGATAATTGCCGAAAAACTACATAAAGAAATTGGAGTGTATGCCATTTTTGATGAAACTAAACAATTAAAGTTTATTGGTTATTCCCGTGATATTTATGCTAGTTTAAAACAACATTTAGTCCGTCAACCTAAACAATGTTATTGGCTCAAAATTGAAATTATTGAACGTCCTAGTCGCACTATTTTAGAAGAAATAAAAGATAACTGGACACAAGAAAATGGAGATTTATCTATCAATGATGAAGTCAATCAAAACTTATGGACACAGCCGATTGATGCCAAAATTCATATTACAGAAGAGGAAAAAGAAACCTATAACAATAGTGATGAATTAGGAAAGATAAAACTACTCAAAAAAGTTGCAAGACGAGTTCAAGCTGATATAGAAGAAACTTTAAACCAACGGGGAAATAAAACAGAAATTCGCTTTAACCCTAAACTAAAAGAACAAGGATTATTAGATTTAAAATAAAATTGCTAATTGCTCACTGATAACTAATCACTAAAGAAATGTTGTACATTAAAAAGTGAAGTTACTTTAATCATCAAGGAGCAACCCGTAATGACTTGGCGTGGTTCAGTCAGTATTCCCGATCGCATTTTTGGTACGTTGGTTTATTGCTTTGCCGTTTATGACACCCTATTTTTTGGCAGTTTCCTATTACAACAATTTCCAGTCTTTAACTTTCTGCTAATTCCAGCGTTACCCGTAGGACTCACTTATAGTTTATTAGGTACATTACTCGGGCCATTAGGACGGTTTGGTAGTTTTCTCGTCTTTATTCTTCTGTTTGCTTTGGTCGTCCGTAATGATCGCATTAGCCATTTTATTCGCTATAATGCCATGCAATCCATTCTGATCGGCATTCTATTGGCTTTAGCTGGTATTATTATGCAATATGTTTTAATTCCTGCGTTAGGCCGTAGTGGTCTGCTCATAGAAACCCTATATAATGTACTGTTTTTAGGTGGTCTAGCAGCCTCCTATTTTTCTATAATCCAATCCGCCTTAGGCCGTTATGCAGAAATTCCTACGATTTCTGAGGCTGCTTATTCCCAGGTTCGCTGGTAGTGATGCTCGAAGTTGGCGCACTGATAACAGGGTTTTCGATACTACCAATCCCCTCAATTTCTACCCGAACGCGATCGCCAACATTGAGGGGACCCACACCTTCTGGGGTTCCTGTAAGAATAACATCCCCTGGAAACAGAGTCATAATCTGAGAAATATAAGAAACGATCGCTTGAGGAGGAAATACCATATTATTGATCCAAGCAGACTGCCGAGGTTCTGTCTCATTATTAACAAACGTTTGAATAGCAGCAGCAGCACTTAATTCTCGAATCACCCAAGGACCCAAAGGACAAAAAGTATCAAACCCTTTTGCTCTGACCCATTGATTATCCTTTCTTTGAAAATCCCGAGCAGTAATATCGTTAGCGATAGTATAACCCCAAATTTTATTACGAGCTTCTTGTTCAGAACAATTTTTAGTAACTTCTGCAATCACTAAAGCTAACTCCCCTTCATAATCAACCTGTTGAGACTGTTGAGGGTAATAAATAGGCTGACCTTCTCCAATTAGAGTAGAAGGAGGTTTAAGAAAGAGTAAAGGTTCTTTAGGAACCGTATTACCCAGTTCCTCTGCATGGGCCTTGTAGTTTCTGCCCACTGCAATAATCTTAGAAGGAAAACAAGGGGCTAAAAATTCATAAGTATCAGCTTTTAAGACAACACCACTAGGTTGTCCTCCATCCCAAGGGGCAGCGTCAAACACCGCCACACTGCGATTAAGATTAAGTGAACCATAATGGATATTTCCTTGAGTTGTTTTTACTCGAACATAGCGTTGCGGCATAAACTTGAGCAGTCAGTTAGGTTAGAAGTTGACTAAATAGCCATTGAATATCGTAGCCATTCGTCATAAAGTCGTAGTATGATTTTAAAGGAATCTGTCTCAAAAAGAAGACATTTTTTCATTTGATTAGTTTCCAATGATCCTTGCTTCTTGATTTGAAGACCATACATTGATCACGAAGCCAACTTGTCCATAAGGAGTTTAACCCATGAGTCGACAGTATGAAATGATTTTTATCTTGCGTCCTGACCTTTCAGAAGAGCAAGTTAATCAAGCAGTGACCAAATACCAAGAATTCTTAACTGAGAACAACGCTAGCGACCTAGAAACGAAAATTTGGGGCAAACGTCGTCTTGCCTATCCGATTCAAAAAAAGGTTGATGGCATTTATGTGCAGTTCAATTATCAAGCTGATGGAACCCAAATTGCACCCTTAGAACGGATGATGCGTTTAGGGGAAGATGTCATGCGTTATCTCACCATTAAATTAGATGACGTATCCCCAGAAACCCCCGAAGAAGAAGAACCAGCACAAGAAGAACCAGCAGCAGAAGCACAAGAAGAACCACAAGCAACAGAACCTGAACCCGTTGCTTCTGAATCTTAAACAGTAAAAACTGATCAGTGACCACTCACTGATCCTGTTTTTCGCTAAACTACCAGTGAGTTGCCAGAAATAAGGTAAAAATCGGTGAAAACTCGATTAGCTATTTTAGGGGTTGGACGTTGGGGAACTCACTTAGTTCGCAACTTTCTAGCCCATCCTCAAACCGATGTCGTGGCGATCGCTGATCCAATTAGCGATAATTTAACCACAATTCAAGAAAAATTTTCCTTAGATCCCCAATCTATTTTATTAACCTCAGATTGGCAAAGCATCAAACAACAAGTTACCTTAGATGCGATCGTCGTCGTCACCCCCGCATCAACCCATTATTCTCTCATTAAAGACGCTTTAGAATCAGGGTATCATGTCTTAGCAGAAAAGCCACTGACCCTTGATCCCCACGAATGTCTAGAATTAACTCGTATAGCTACAGCACAACAGCGACAATTAATGATCGATCATACCTATTTATTCCATGTTGCTGTTAATCAAGGTAAATCGACAGTAGAAACAGGAAAATTAGGAAAATTACGTTATGGTTATGCCAGTCGCACCCATTTAGGACCAGTCCGTCAAGATGTAGACGCGCTATGGGATTTGGCCATTCATGATATTAGTATTTTTAGCCACTGGTTGAATGAATATCCTGATAAAGTACAAGCACAAGGAAAGATTTGGTTACAAAGCGATCGCTGTACCCCTTTATCCCCGGATGGGTTAGGTGACATGGTTTGGGTCACTTTATATTATCCTAGTGGATTTCAAGCAACCATTCATCTCTGTTGGTGTAATCCTGATAAACAGCGTCGACTGTGCGTGGTAGGAAGTGAAGGGACGTTAATTTTTGATGAAATGTCTAAAGATGAACCCCTCGTTTTACAACAGGGCTATGTACAATCCCAAGGGGAAAAATGGATTCCTCAAGGACAACAGAAACAGGTAATTTCCGTGGCCAAAGCAGAACCCCTCAAAGAAGTCTGCGATCGCTTTTTAGATAGTGTACAAATGAATCGTCCTTGTACGGTTTCTTCTGGAGTAGTAGCTACGAAGTTAGTGCAAATTTTAACGGGTTTAAGTCATTCCATGCAAGAAAATGGGACAATTATTTCTCTTGAGTCCTTAGACTTTGACCTCAATAATTAAAATTTACTTTTGCCTGTTGCCATCCCCCCTTGCTAAGGGGGGAATTAAAGGGGGGATATAGCTAGTTTTAGCGAAGGTGCAAGATATGAGTGTCAGTAATACATTAAAACTTAATTAAAATTATATCTGGGATTGTTAACATAAGTAACGTCATTCTTAACTGAATCAAAAGATTAGAAAAAGTTCCTAAAAATCCATGCACAAATCATAAACCCTTGAGTAGAATCTGACTAGCTCTGCTTTTAAAGAGACAAAATTTTGTAGCAAAGTCAGCACTTTGTTAACAACAAAATGTGTTAAATAAAGTAATTAGGATGCTATGACAGAATCTGTTCTCACAGGACAAATAAAGACCTCAGGCGATCGCCCGAAAGTCCAAAAATGGATGAGATTTTTAGTGTGGAAAATCGCCATCGCGACCCTACTATTAATGGCGGTAGGCAGTGCCACACGGGTGATGAATGCCGGCTTAGCTTGTCCGGACTGGCCCCTGTGTTATGGTCAGTTAGTCCCCACCCAACAAATGAACCTACAAGTCTTCTTAGAATGGTTCCATCGCTTGGATGCTTCTCTAATTGGTTTGAGTACCCTGGCGTTAGTAGGATTATCTTGGTGGTTTCGTAAAGAACTCCCCAAATGGTTGCCTTGGGCTTGTTTAGGCGCATTGGGACTAATTGTCTTCCAAGGAATTTTAGGGGGCTTAACGGTAACTCAAATGTTGCGGTTTGATATTGTCACCGCCCATTTAGGAACCGCTCTCCTCTTTTTCGCTACCTTAGTGGTTATCGCTCTCTGTTTAACTCCTTATCAAGGCACTACCACCGCCGGTAAACTGCGTTGGGCTAGTCTAATCGCTGCTATTTTAGTTTATATCCAATGCTTATTAGGAGCGTTAGTGGGTTCCCGTTGGGCTTTGCATCAGTGCTTCGGGGGTTCTCAACTTTGCGCTGTGATGAATAGTCATATTATTGGTGTGGTTCCAGCTACCGTAGCCACCTTAACCGTTGTCTTTATGGCCTGGCGGACTCCGGCACTTCATCCTACCTTGAGAAAACTAGCTTGGATAGCCGGTGGTGTGGTACTGTTACAAGTCCTGTTAGGGGTAGCCACCTTTTACCTACACTTACAGGTAGAACCCTTAACCGTGACCCATCATACTGTCGGGGCTGCTTTATTTGTGACATTAGTCGCTTTGACAACCCTAGGAATGCGAGATGTATCAATAGAAGGCAACAGGCAATAGTTAATGATCTCGATAGGTTGCTTAATGAATGGCCTTTCTCTGTTTCTCTATTTCTTTGTGCTTAGCACAATAACTTATCAACTAATAGAATTTGGTGTGAATTAATGATTGGGACTGATGTTGTCCGTCGTAACGAAAACTTTGTACAAGTGGTTAGAAGTTATTATCAGCTAACCAAACCGAGGATTATTCCTCTTTTATTAATTACCACGGCCGCTTCAATGTGGATTGCCTCTAACGGGGAAGTGGACTCTTTTAAACTATTCATTACTTTAATTGGAGGAACCCTCGCGGCGGCTTCAGCGCAAGTGTTGAACTGTATCTATGATCGAGACATCGATTATGAAATGTTGCGAACCCGGGCCCGTCCCATTCCTTCAGGCCGAGTTCAATCGAGTCACGCCCTCATTTTTGCGCTGGTATTGGCGGTCATTTCTTTTAGTCTTTTTCTCTTCTATATCAACCTTTTGAGTGGCTTATTGGCCATGTCCGGCATTGCCTTCTATATGCTGGTTTATACCCACTTTCTTAAGCGCAATACACCTCAAAATATCGTCATTGGTGGGGCTGCAGGTTCTATTCCTCCTCTAGTAGGTTGGGCTGCGGTAACAGGGGATCTCACTTGGGCCCCTTGGATTTTGTTTGCCATCATTTTCTTATGGACTCCCCCCCATTTTTGGGCGTTAGCTTTGATGATCAAAGATGATTATGCTCAAGTCAATGTGCCAATGATGCCGGTAATAGAAGGAGAAGAGTCAACAGTACGTCAAATTTGGTGGTACACCTTATTAGTGATTCCTTGTACTTTCTTATTAGTCTATCCTGTGGGCGTTTCAGGTTGGCTATATGGCGTGATTGCTATGTTGTTAGGGGCGATGTTTATCAAGAAAACCTGGTTACTGAAACAAAATCCCTTTGATAAAGACATGGCAAAATCTTTGTTTAAGTTTTCTATCCTTTACCTGATGTTGTTATGTACCGCTATGGTAGTGGATAGTTTACCGTTTACCCATCAAGTGTTTACGGCGATGATCAATTTCGTTAGTTAATAGGGTTTTGTATAGGAAGCAAAAAGAGAACTTAATCTCTCGGCTTCCTGCACCCTTAAAAAAGAAGCTAATTTCATGAATTAATCATGAACAATGAATAAAGAGAACGCCAACCTAGCCCTCAGTAAAGCGAGAGAGGTTTGAGATCAATGAAAAAATTATTCATTATTAACTATTAATTATTAATTATCAAAGTTTATCTTTTAATTGTTCTAATTCTTCTCTTAAAGATAAAGGATTATAACCTAATTTAAACGCTTTGGAACTATCTAAAGCCGTATCAGGCGATCGCGGGGCGGACATAGCCACATCTTGTTGTAAACAAGCACTAATCAAGTCGGGAGAAAAAGCAAAGATGTCTGCCATCAAATGGCCAAATTCATAACGAGAAATTCTTTCTTTTCCACCTAAATGTAGGATTTCTCCTTCTGCCTTATCTAAGGCTAATAATAGTCCTTTAGCTGCGGTTAAACCACTTACAGGGGTTCGATATTCGTCGGTAAATAAACTTAACTGTTTCCCTTGTCTAAATGTCTCTAAAAAGAATTGAATAAAGCTGGTTGCGTGGGGGGAGGGAATTCCAAACATTAATGGCATTCTACAGATAACTGTTTTGGGATAAATATCTAACATTCCTTGTTCTGCTTTTACTTTTTGTTCTCCATAATAACTAATAGGAGAAACGGAATCGGTTTCTTTATAAGGCGAATTTAATCCATTAAACACTAAGTCAGTAGAAGTGAAAACACAAGGAATATTTAGATGAGCGCATAATTTTGCAATATTCAAAGAAGCGGTCACATTAATTTGATAGGAATCTTCAGGATTATTTTGACAATAATTCGGTTTCGATGCTGCTGCTAAATGAAGGACTGCATCGGGTTTAATTTCACTAAAAATTCCTTGTAATTCTAAAACATTAACAATATTACCTTTGACAAAATTCACATTATTTATCTTACTTTTATGGCGATAATAAGTCCCATAAACTTCCCAAGTTTTCTGAGGATATCGACAAACATTATAACCGAGAAATCCACTTGCGCCAGTGATTAAAAGTTTTTTCATCATTCAGCTATAGCATTATCAAAAAAGGTTATTACATATTGTAGGGTGGGCAATGCCCACCTTACAAGGTTTTTTGATTAACTAATCTTTCCATAGAATCAATAATTGTATAGTTTGATCTATCAATTTTTTTATTTCTTTCTAATAAAAAAGGATGAAATCCAGCAGACTTTGCTCCTTCATAATCTTCTTTTTGACTATCTCCAATATGCCAAGCGTCTTCGGGTTTACATTGATATTTTTTTAAAGCTTCAATAAATATATTAGGATCAGGTTTAGCTATTCCTGTTGTAGAAGAAATTGTAATGGTTTTAAAGAAATTAGTTAAGCTAAAAAGATCCAATACCTCATAAATTCTGCTATCAAAATTTGAGATAATTCCTAAAGGAATTCCTTGTTTTTGCCAATGCTGTAACGCAGGAAAAACATCCGTGTAAAGAAACCAGGGATGAGGAGTGGCAAAATAATCATAAAGTTGACGAAAAAAGCTATCAAAATCATTAAATTGCTCTATAACTTCAGCTTCTTGATAAGTATCATAAGCGACTTGATACCACCATTGATATTCTAAGTCGGGAATCTCCATGATCTCAACCCCCGGAAAAGCCAAGGGATCGGCTTTTTTAAACTGTTTAAAAAATGCAGTTTCTAACGTCTGTGAATCACATTTTATACCCACTTGTGACGCAAGATAACTATAGACTTCTCCCACCGATCCCTTAACACCGAATAAAGTACCAACAGCATCAAAAAAAATGACTTTAGGTTGTTTCATAAAGCTCTAATATTTTATTCCTTTGGGTAATAATTATGAAAACAATTCAGTTAATGGCTTAGTGATCCAATTAATTCCTACATTGATTTGATGTTTTAGAGTGGGTAATCGATATAGATAAATTAATCGTCTGGCCATATAACCAAATGCACCATCTAAATTAATTCCTAACCCTGATAAAGTTGCATTATCCACTCCTAAAGCCATCATTTCGCCTAAAGGTTGATAAGCAAAAGGTAACAGAGGCCGATGGGTAATCGAAGCCCAAATATTCCAAGCACAATAATCAGATTGTTGGAACGCTGTTTGCGCGGTTGCAGGAATTAAGTTTTTTGATTCATCGTAACAAGCAGCTAAATCACCGAGAGCAAAAATTTCAGGGTGATCAATTACTTGTAAATGGGGGTTTATTTTTAACAGTCCTTTTTGTGTTTTTTCCAGTGGTAAGTCTTTCACCATATCGATAACTTGAGTTCCCACAGTCCACAACACTAAATCCACAGGAATCGTGTCAATTTTTCCTTTATAAGCTAAAGAAATACTATCAGAAGTGACTTGGGTGACTTCTGTTTCTAAATCGATAAACACTCGTCTAGATTCTAAAGCGGTTTGAGCAACTTCTTGGTTAAATTCAGGGGAAGTGCTTAATATTTTTTCTCCTCTTTCTACTAATCTGATCCGTCCCGTATCTCCTAAACGATCAGCCAATTTACACGCTAATTCAACCCCACTATATCCCCCACCAACGATAGCAATACGAATTTTTTCTGCTTCTTTTTCCTCTAATAATCGTAATCTTTCTTTGATGCGATAAGCATCTTCTAACGTGCGAAAAGGAATAGCATAATCTTTGACCCCACTAAAATTATCTAGGGGAGTTTTACCACCCATTGCTAACACTAAGCGGTCATAATGTAGGCTATTGTGATTATCTAATTGTAGTTGTTGATTTTCGATATCAATGCCAGTGACACACCCTTGATGAAAACGAATCGCTGTCCCTGCCAAAATTTCTTCATAAGGTGGGGCAATTTCCCAAGTCTGCATCTCCTCCGTAATTAATTCATAGAGAAGGGGAGTAAATAAGAAGCGATCGCTTTTATCAATCAAGATAATTTCAGGGGTTTGATTCCCCTCCCAAGGAAACTGGGTAAGACGTAAAGCGGTATACAGTCCCCCAAACCCTCCCCCGACAATGCAAATGCGTAATGGTTGTTCACTCATAACTTGGGTTCAATGATGCGGTTTATAATATATCTTAACATTCTTCTTTTCTTTAATGAGCTAGGCAAAAATAAACGCAAGTTTGTAGTGAGTCCTAACAGACTAGAAAACTAGAAAACGAGTTAGAATGAAGGCTAAAGCCTTTACTACGGACTTTTCTATTTTATATTTAATTACACCTACCTACTTAAAAACAAAATAAGGTTAAGTAAAAATACTGGTTTTTATTGAAAAGTGTAGCGAGGGTATCTAGTATAAACTATGATGATAATTATTAACATAATCTGATTATGTGATTATGTACAAAAAGTCTATTCATAAAGCTTATTAGAAAAATAACCAAAATAAAGGAAATTTATATAACTCCTGGCCGTCATATCTTTTATTGGTGCAGTCTTTATTCTCATCATGGTATCTATTGCGATGATACCCCTTATAATAAATTATCCCAATAAAAAAAGGGGAGTGAAGTTATTAATTCCCCTAAAATATTAACTCTAAATAAGCTTAATAAGTCTGTTCGTAATTAAGCACTTGCGTTATGATTGTCATGGATTTCACGCGGTTGTATAACACCAAAACCACCATGATTTCTCATATAGATGACATTAATTTCATCGGTGTCTTGATTGCGGAACATATAGAAGTCGTGGTCTACTAATTCAAGTTGATGTTTTGCCTCTTCAATCGACATAGGAGGCATAGCAAAATATTTCATTCTGATCACTTCTGGGGGTAACTCAACCTCGCGATCACCGATTAAATCTTCTTTCACTTCTGTCTCAGGAAGTACATCAGGATTCTTAACCGATGACTGAGGTTTATGATTATTAATTTTCTCTTTATATTTACGAAGCTGACGGGCAATTTTATCGGAAACTAAGTCAATACTTGCATAGAGGTTTTCGCTACCTTCTTGGGCGCGAATCACTGTCCCATTGGCATATACTGTCACTTCTGCTTTATGCTTGTCGGTGATCCGTGCATTCTTAGCTACGGATAAATGAACATCAACTTTTGTGGTAAAAGTTTGATAATGTTTCACTGCTTTTTCTAGTTTTTGTGTGACGTAATCATTGATCGATTCGGTTACATCAATATTATTGCCTTGAATTAAAAGCTTCATACTCAATACTCCATTTTTTGTGTCATTGTTGTAGAATTAAAAGAGAAAAATTAGAACAATTCTCCTCGTTGATGAGATAAACTAATTCCTATCATTGGATTAGTTCAATAACAATGGAGTGGGATATCTTTGTTTATTCATAAATTTCTTGACCTCTTTTTAATTATCTTAATCAGGGTTGATTTATTCCCTAATTTCTCCTAATTAAGACATTCTAAACTTAGAAGGGCGAGAGTTTAATATTAGCTTAAATATTCTTATTTCTCTCCCTACTGAATTGATCATCGTTGTCTGATCACAGCCGCCAATCTTTACCCCAAAAGGCTCATTACTTGGTTAGGGGAAGAATTGGTAAAAAACCTTTTTTTGGTGGCGTTTCTTTCAATCCTTTTCTCCGAGATAAACTCTGTATACTTTTAGACTAACACTTTGTATTGCTCTAAACATCGGTCTTTGTCTTCTTTTTATTTTCCTTAGTATCTCTTCATATTTCTTAAACATTGTGTCTTAAAACTTTGTTAATGATCATGTCAAATTCACCTTTATCGCAACCTAGACAGTGTATACTGAGGAATTTAGGAATAATCCCTTACCATACTGCTTGGGAGATGCAGCGATCGCTGGTTAAGCAACGTTTACAAGATCCTAGCTTAGGGGATACTTTATTATTATTAGAACATCCTCCCGTTTATACCTTAGGAACAGGATCAGACACTAAGTATATGAAGTTTGACCCTCAACACAGTCCTATTCCAGTTTATCGCATTGAAAGAGGGGGAGAAGTCACCTATCATTGTCCGGGTCAATTAGTGGGTTATCCTATTCTTAATTTACGTTACTATCAACAGGATTTACACTGGTATTTAAGACAACTTGAAGAGGTAATTATCCAGGTTTTAAATTGTTATCAACTACCAGGAAAAAGAATACCCGGATTAACTGGGGTTTGGGTTAATAATTACAAAGTAGCAGCCATTGGAATTAAGGTAAAACGTTGGGTTACTATGCACGGATTTTCTATTAATGTTTGTCCTGATTTACAAGGATTTAAAAATATTATTCCCTGTGGAATTGAAGATAAATCTGTGGGGAGTTTACAGCAATTTTTGCCCGACATTACTTTAGAAGAAATACAAATAAAAGTGATTGAAATATTTGCTAGAGTGTTTCAGGTTCAATTAATTAATATTGTAAATACAAATCTAGTTTAAAATAAAAGTTGTTATTATTATATATTCAAAACCGTTTTTTTCCACTAAAACCTATGAATATAATTATAACTATTTACCTCCTTTATCCATAACCAATGTTCCTGAAGTAAGATAAAATTGCCAGGCATTTCTTTGCCCAATTTACCCATACTCATATCTTGCACCTTCGCTAAAACTAGCTATATCCCCCCTTTAATTCCCCCCTTGCTAAGGGGGTTAGGGGGGGATGGCAAGAGGCAAAAGCGGTGAGACCCCGCGTCTTCGTAAGACGCACTGGGTAGCTCACCAAGACAGGCAAGAGTATTTGATTTTAATGCTAACTAATTCAGAATTGATTACCTTATCGTAATTATTAAGTTTATTTGTTTTGGTGCAAGATGTCAGCATAGGCTCATTTCCCAGTTGGAATTGGATAATAAGAAAAGTTAAAACTTGTGTAGAAAAATTAAAAACTAAGTTAAAACAAATTAGCAGATAATCGAACTTAATAGTTTCAACCCTAACAAATGTCAAACACTATAATGCGTAGTGCTATAAGAACATAGCTGATGGCTGATAGCTGAATGCTTAAAACACTAGCTAATTGAATCGAAGGTGCAAGATATAAGTATAAAAATTAGGGCGAATCTTCTTTTAACCAACTAGCAAGCTCCTGGGTAAAATTATCCCTTAAAATAGACTCACGAATGCGTTGCGTAAACCTCACCAATTCCGTCACATTGTGTAACGATAAGAGGATATAACCGAGCATTTCCTGCGATCGCACTAAATGATTCAAATAGGCCCTTGAAAACGTTTTGCAAGTATAACAAGGACATTCAGAGTCTAAAGGGGTAAAATCTTCCCTAAACCGAGCATTTTTTAAGTTCCAGCGTTCTCCTGCTACCAATGCCGTCCCATGACGACCAAAACGAGTAGGAATGACACAATCAAATAAATCGATCCCAGAAGCGATCGCCATCACCATCTCTTTATAAGTCCCTACTCCCATCAAATAACGGGGTTTAGACTCAGGCAGTAAAGGAGTGGTCAATTTCACAATATCACGCACTAACGTCGGTTCTTCCCCCACACTCACCCCACCGATCGCGTAACCTGGCAAATCTAAGGGAATTAAAGCCGAGACTGCATCCGATCGCAATTTAGGATAGATACCCCCTTGAACGATACCAAATAACGCTTGATCTTGGGGTTTTTTATGGGCTTTAATACACCTTTCTAACCAGCGATAAGTTCTATCGGTTGCTGCTGCTACCGCGTCATAATCAGCGTTTCCGGGGGGACATTCATCAAAGGCCATGATCACATCGGCACCCAAAGCATTTTGGATATGGATTGACCGTTCAGGGGTTAACTCAATCATGCGGCCATCCCTCGGAGAACGAAACGTAACACCAATTTCTCTAATTTTTCGCAGTTCACTGAGGCTAAACACTTGAAAGCCTCCAGAATCCGTCAAAATCGGACTATTCCATCCCATGAACCCATGAAGTCCTCCGGCTGCTTCGATAATCTTCTCCCCTGGTTGTAGGTGGAGGTGATAGGTATTAGCTAAAATCATTTGTGCGCCGGTGGTTTGCAGTTGTGCTGGTGTTAACCCTTTGACCGTTGCGAGGGTTCCCACAGGCATAAATCTAGGGGTTTCAACGATGCCATGAGGGGTTGACCAAGTTCCGGCCCTGGCTTGGGTGTGAGAGCATTTTTTTTGTAGTTGAAAGGAAAAGACCACAATTTCTAATTATCAATTATCCATTCTTAATTATCCATTATTTCAACTGTATCACCAACTTTTATAGGGGTTTCTTTTATGAAGTTGGTCACTTTTGTATTCACACTGACACGATAAAAATGATTAAAGTGACTACGATTAACCCACGAAGGTAAGGTTTCTTTTCTTTTATTGATAAATTGTTGTTGAAAGTTATCCGTTTTTTCTCCTGTATAAGAATTTTTTGTAGGGACAATACACCTTTGACACGGATTGATTCCTTGAAAATCTACCTCACCAATACGAAAGTTAACCCATTCATTTGTATTAGCAAATAATTGATCTTCCCAAAAGGCAGAAACTCCATTAATTTCTAAATTGGCTCTGAATCTTCTTCTTATTTCTTCTACTGTAAGATCAGGAAACCACTGAGCAATCATTTCTAAAGTTCCTTGACTAATAATCGTCGGACCCGAAGCATTACTATCATCAGGAAAGCCAGCTATTGTATTTTCTTTTAAATAAACCAACCCCCCAAAATAATTACTTAAAAAAGATTCTATTTCTTTTCTTTGTTCTGTTAAATTAAAGGTTTGACCTACATTATTATTTCCATGTTTTAAGGTCACTTGACTTAAACTATCATCATAAGTAGCTCTGAGTTGATAAATTCTCTGATTACTTTTACCATTAATCAATCTCTGATATTTATCAAAAATTGCCCATTGTCTATCGTGTTTTAACGCACCAGTTTTAAGAAGAGTTCCTTGAGAAATAGATAACCCATCTAAAGATTTAATAGGATAAATAATGATTTTACTAAGACAAGGCTTTTGATTGATTTTCATTTCTCTATTCATTAATATGAAAAATTGATAAATTTAGTCTATCAATATAAATAATTTTTCCCTCTGCTCCCCCTGCTTGTCTTAACGGGTAACTTTTTATTAACTGAACAGTATTATCTTACCCCTGAGTTTGCCATCCCACTAAGCAAATGGCTGTAATTAAACTTAAGATAGATAGAATTATCCAGGGCTTTATTTTGTATCTTTTCATGACAATTATTGCTAAAGGTATATAAATTTCCTGTAAGCTTATGATAACAGTTAGGTGATACTGGGGAATAATAAGAATGTTAACAGCAGTAAGAAAGATATTGTAAAAACAATGAATTTAATTAGAATCTGGATCATTGCTAATAATGGATTTCGAGAAGTTATCCGCGATCGCATTCTCTATGTGATTGGATTTTTTGCCGTTGTTTTAGCCCTATCTTTGCGCTTACTTCCTGAAATTTCGGTGGGAGCAGATGGTAAGATTTTTCTAGATGTTGGCTTAGGACTAACTTCCTTTTTAGGGGCGATCGTTGCTATTTTTGTAGGAACGGCTTTAATTAATAAAGAAATTGAGAAAAGAACCGTTTTAATTTTAATTCCTAAACCCATTAGTCGTAGTGAATTAATTATCGGTAAACATCTAGGTTTATGTGGTGTATTAGCGGTTGTCATTGCCATTATGACCATGCTTTATTTTGGTGCTTTAACTTGGGCTAATATTACTTTTTCTCCTATTAGTTTATTAGTTTCTCAAGTTTATTTGCTATTAGAATTAGCCGTTTTAACCGCAGTCGCCATAACTTTTGGAGTGTTTACCAGTTCAATTTTAGCTACTTTACTCAGCTTTGGAATTTATATTATTGGACATCTAAGTAGTGATTTACTCGAATTAGCAAAATTGAGTAAAAATCCTAGTATCACTGCCTTAACAGAAAGTATCTATTTGGTTGTTCCTAACTTAGAAAGATTTAATCTCAAAAATACAGCCGTTTACGGTATTCTTCCTAGTAGTTCAGAGTTATTGATTGATGCTATTTATGGCATCATCTATATTGTCTTATTGTTGACGATTTCTAGCTTTATTTTTTCCCGTCGGCAATTCTAAGACAAGAATGAAGAGACATCCTTAATTATATTAACAATGGGATGTTCTCCTGATCTACATTGTTAATACATAATCTCGCGGAAATAAATTTGCCTATATAATTAGATAGAGGTAAAATTACTTGTATAATTAGCATAAGTTCGCTAGTGACAACTAGGGAGTCAGTCACTACTCAAAGTTTCTGTGTTACACAACATTACAAAAATTCAAATACCTCTATAATTCTCCATGCTTTTACCTCCCAGTTAACTCCAAATTTGCCCGACTATTAAATAAAACAAAAACACTCATGAATACATTGATAGATCAATATTCAGAGATTTTCCCGCAAGATATAGAAATGCCTAAATCTGTACACTATCAAACTTGGTCACAAAAATTAATTCGGCAAATTTATTGTCTCTTAAACTCTGATATTGATCCTAAAGAAAAAATTTTTAATATATTAGCTTTAATAGGAGAAGCTTACTATATTGATAATGTAGCCTTATTAAAGATAGAATCATCAGTGTGTCAAATTTATAACAGTTGGGGAATGAGAGATAAAAATTGGCTAGAAAATTTTTTTAGTCAGCAATGGTATCCTATAATCAATTCTATAAAACAACATCAAGTCTATCAATTTTGTCAAGGGGACGCTGTTTTTAGTAACCCTTGGGAAAAGACTTCTCACAAACAAGTTAAACCTAAGGGTCAATTTAATTGTTCTATTTTAAGTATTCCTTTATATATTAGTCAAAGGTTTTTTGGCTATTTGATTTTACAAACTGAACAACCTGAGAGAAATTTTACTCTAGAAGAAATAGATAGTTTAGAAATTATTACTCATCAAATTGCTCTTTCTATTCAACAAAATCAATTAATAGAAAAAATATATAAAATTGAATTAGAAAATCGAAAATTACAATCTTCTAGTAATCATAAAAGTGATTATCTTTCCCATGTTAGTCACGAATTGAGAACTCCTCTAGCCGGAATTTTGGGATTTTCTAAGATGCTAAGAGAAGAAATTTATGGAAGTTTAAATGAAAAACAAAAGCAGTATGTTAATGGTATTAGAATCTCAGGAGAACATTTATTAGCCTTAGTTAATGACTTTTTGGATCTCTCAAAAATTGAAGCCAATAAAGAAGAATTATTGTTAGAAACCGTTGCAGTCGAAGACATTTGTTTAGCTGCAATATCCATGATTCAACCCAAAGCAAATGAACACAAACTAGACCTTATTTTAAAATTAAGCGATCAAGTGGATTTTTGTACAGTTGATCAAAGAAAAATCAAACAAATTTTAATCAATCTGCTATCTAATGCTATTAAATTTACAGAAAAAGGTTCAGTGACTTTGCAGGTTGAAAAAGTTGATAGTTGGCTTACGTTTTGTGTCATTGATACAGGTATTGGAATTAAAGAAGACGATCAAAAGAAATTGTTTCAACCGTTTCAACAAATTCATAGTAACCTCAGTCGCAAACATAAAGGGACAGGTTTGGGGTTAGCTTTATCACGGAAACTCGCTCAACTTCATCAAGGAAACCTTACCTTAAAATCAGAATATGGCCAAGGCAGTTGTTTTACTTTAGAATTACCCCTTTAACAAGTTAGAAGTTAACTAGATTAGCTATAAAAAATCGCAACGTTAATGACAATATATGAATAAAGATATATACAAATAATAAGTTTTGTCCTCATACAGAGACTAGACGTTAAAAGTAGTTGACTCCTATCATTGTTTAGGGATTATTCCCCGATTTGCTAAAATAACAATGAGAGCTTAAAAGATGATCTTAAAATTAAATGCTGACGGATAAATTAACCCAATTAAAAACAATATTTACAGAAATGGAAAGGGCATTAATTGCCTATTCTGGAGGAATTGATAGTACCTTAGTGGCTAAAGTCGCTTATGATGTCTTAGGCGATCGCGCATTAGCTGTAACTGCCGTTTCCCCGTCTTTACTCCCCGAAGAATTAGAAGATGCAAAGATTCAAGCAGCCACCATCGGTATTCCTCACGAGTTGGTTAATACCCACGAAATGGATAACCCTAACTACACCTCAAACCCCGTTAATCGATGTTATTTTTGTAAAAGTGAACTCCATGACACCCTTAAACCCTTAGCCTTAAAACGGGGTTATCCCTACGTTGTGGATGGTGTTAACGCTGATGATTTACGGGACTATCGGCCCGGTATTCAAGCAGCCAAAGAAAGAGGTGCGCGATCGCCTTTAGCAGAAGTGGGTATAACTAAATTAGAAGTCCGTCAACTTTCTCAAGCATTAGAGTTACCTTGGTGGGATAAACCGGCGCAACCCTGCTTAAGTTCCCGCTTTCCCTATGGTGAAGCAATTACCATTGAGAAGTTGCAACGAGTAGGACGGGCAGAAATTTACCTGCGAAACTTAGGCTATCATAATTTGAGGGTGCGATCGCAGGGAGACACCGCCAGAATTGAGTTACCCCCTAAACAGATTAAAGAATTTGTCGCGACCACAGATTTAGATAAATTAGTCGCTAAATTGCAAGAATTAGGGTTTATCTATGTCACCCTGGATTTAGAAGGCTATCGCAGTGGTAAATTAAATCAGGAGATTTTAGGAAAAGACGTGGCAAACACGGTAAGCTAACGAATAATTATCGGTCATAAACGAATCCAATTATGACAAAGAGGGCCCTCCTTTTAGTTAACCGCCATTCCCGCAGGGGTCAACACAGTTTTGCCCAAGCGGTAGATATTCTCAATGATCTCGATTTTGAATTGATCGTTGTTCCTATAAAATCCTCTCAAGAGTTACCTCGACTGGTACGTCAGCATGGCCACAAAGTTGATTTAGTGATTGTTGGAGGAGGGGACGGAACCCTTAACGGGGTGGTTGATAGTTTAATGGATATGCACCTTCCTTTAGGCATTTTACCCCTAGGAACCGCCAATGATTTAGCCCGTACCCTCAAGATTCCTTTTGGTATTCCTCAAGCGTGTCAAGTGATTGCAGAGGGACATCTTAAATATATTGATCTCGGTTGGGTGAATGGGAAATACTTTTTCAATGTGGCTAGTTTAGGCTTAAGTGTCGATATTACAGAAAAATTATCCAAAGGGGCTAAACGTCGTTGGGGTGTTTTAGCTTATGCGATGACGGCGATACAAGTGATGAGTCAAACTCGTCCCTTTCATGCCCATATTATTATGAATGGGGAACCAATTGACGTGAAAACCATCCAAATTGCCGTAGGTAATGGACGGTTTTATGGGGGAGGGATGGCAGTAGCAGAAGATGCAACCATTGATGACCAAAGATTAGATTTATATAGTTTAGAATTGCAATATTGGTGGCAAATTTTTCCTCTTTTATGGCGACTTCCCCAAGGTCAACATGGCAACTTACACTGGGTAAGAACCCTAGAAGGAGAACATTTTGAGATTAATACCCGTAAGACACAAGAAATTAATACAGATGGGGAAATTGTTACAGAAACCCCTGCCGTTTTTCGGGTGATTCCCCAAAGTTTAGGGGTTTTTGTCCCGAAAATTGTTAATCCATAAAAAACGCCCTGACAAGGGCGATAGTTGTTTGATGGGGAGAATTAGGTCATAATTTATACGTCATAAATTCTGCATTCTTGCGCTTCGGGATTGTCTTGACAATATTGTTGGAAGTTCGTACTCTGTTTTTTATGAGACGCTTCAGCAAAGAGTTCTTCTACTTCGTCCCAGGCTTCTGCTGCTTGTGTCGTTTTGCCTTCAGCAGAGAGTCTACGCGCTTCTTTAATAGCTTCGTCGATACGTTCTTGTATTGTAGTGTTCGTAGTCATCATAATTGTTTTTTTTGTTCACACCAATTCATTTAACTTACTTTCACGTTAACGAGAATAACCTCTATCTCACCTCGTTAAACTGGTTCACCCAGTTGGGTGAAGATGTCATCTTTCTATTTCGTAGGGTGGGTTAGACTAACATCTTGCAGCTTCGCTTAAACTAGCTAGTTTAAAAAGCAAGAGGCAAGAGGGAATAGTAGTTCATTTTGATGCTAACTTATTCGCGCATTGATTACTTTTCTATACTTATTAAGTTTTTATGTACTGGTGCAAGATATCAGTTAGACGACTACAATTTAGGTTATCACAGGAATATTAATATAGCAGTTCCCATACTTGTGAGATACAGACTTTTCTAGTTTTAGGAGTCAGGAGTCGAGAATTAAATATTAGGTTTACCTCATGAGTCCGAGAAACGCTATATTTTACTATCCATTGTTATATAGTCAATTCATCCGATAGAGAATTACTAAATATTAAAAGTATGATTCAATCTCATCGTCGTTTAATGATTACAGGAGAACCCGGATCAGGAAAGACATTATTATGTAAATATTTGAGTTTGAATTATGCTGAAGGGGGATTTAATTATTTAAGAGATAAACCCATTCCTAATTAGTAACAGTAGGAGTTATAGCAACTACGGTTGCAGCTACTGTAAAAAGAACTGAAAAAACGGAAAAACCAGAGGATATTCTCCTTACGGGGTTAGCAGGAATGATTATTTTGGGGGCAATGTTTGCAGGAATATTCGGAACAATTTTATCACTATTTATACAAAGAGTTGTTAATGAACCAGAAGATATTATATTAATAAAAATGGTATTGGGAACATGGATAGGGATGGCAATAGCACAAATAGTAGGGATTGGTTTAGGAGCTTGGTATCGAGCAAAGGATATAATAGATTGGGATCGTTATCTGGCAATTTTTGCGTTTCCTTTCTTCTGTACTTTTCCTATTGTTGTAGATTATTCTTCTTATGCTTTTTATGATTGGTTTGGTTTAAATTGGCAAGAAATTACTATTATTTGGATCGCTATTTTAGGAGTCTGTACCGTTTTATGGCAATGGGGACAAAAACGTGATTATGAAGCAAGAAACCCCTTTAAAGGTATTTTAGATACTGTGAAAAATGATGATGATGCTTTCAATTAGTTTTAACTAATACCAATTATCACAAATTATTAGAGACTTAATTAGTCTCAGTAGATCACAAACTCAGTTTCAGAGAGGCGAAACGTTAATCTGCGATCGCCAATTTACGTTGAAACAGCCCAAAAAACCTCCTTAAACATAAGTTTGTTTTATATAATAGAAGATTGGACTTAA
>NETF01000193.1 GCA_002172675.1 unicellular cyanobacterium SU3 | reverse complement strand
GGGGTCGCACCGCAATAATATTTTTTTTGTTCTTGATAATCTGAAGGTCTTTCAATAGCCTGTTCTGCGCTGTCTACAATCAATTCATAATCAGTTAACATTTCAAGAACTATTTCTTTTTCTTCTTTTTTTTTCTGATGAAGAAGCTTCCCTAGAGCAATCAATTGGAACAATTGATTGTCATCAATTCCTAATAATCTTTTGGTTTGTTTAGGATATTTTTTTAGATAGCTCCAAGTGTAAGTTTCCATTCTTTTTTGAACTAATTATTCATTTTATTATACTATATTTCTTGATTTTATTAAATTATGGAGATGTCTAATGTTTAAAGTCTTTAAACCTAAAGGAACGTTAAAAGACGATGATCAATATAAAACTAAAATTAAACTAGCCTCAGAAACGGTCAATTCCCAAGCTTCTCTATCTATACATCACATCCACAGTGGAATTATAGTAGCAGATGGAAAAATGTGTTGAATAATCTTCGTTTAATCATTCAGCCAACTCTTTTATTATGGTTGTTGTCTCCTTGGTTAGATATGTTTCCAAATATATCTTTACGCTTGGGTTTTCATGATTTGATTCATGGTATCAATCAGCCTCTAAAAGTCGAAAAAATAACAAGCGAAATTTCCTGCCAACCTGAACCCCCTGCAAGAAATCGAGTTGAAATCGTTACAATGAGTGTAAAATTAACCCCCAGTAATAATAGTTTAATTCCCTTAAATATCCAATCAAAGCGATTAAAAGGATGTTGAGATTCTCTACTGTCTAAATGCCACCACCAAGCTTTTTCGGAAATGGGCAAAGTATCTCTATATTCTTCTAAGTTAAAAACTTCAGTAATTTTATAAGCATTGTGTTTTAGTCTATTATCTTGTTACACTAATTTTGGCCATATCTTAATAGGAATTTTTGTCTCGGATTCTAATTGTTTCTGTAGATTATCTCTAGAATCTAAAATTTCTAAAATTTGTTCTTTATTCAGTGGACTATTAGAAATATCTAAGGAGTGAAGAGCATTTTTGTAACGGTTTAAAGCCAATTGAAGAGATGTAATGGTATTCATATAAGTTCGTCCTAATTGTTAATATTACACCACAGACATCCCATAAAAAGGCATAACTTCTGACCAATGGGGACGTTTTCCTTGCTGCCATTTATAATAGGCTAATTCTAAAATACTACTAGCTGTCATTCCTAATTTTGATGGAGTTATTAAAGGGGGACATGAAAGGTTTAAATCTCTCAAAGTTTTTTCCCAATCCTCAGGCATCATGACTGTATCATTTAGAATAATATTTAAGCCATTTTTTTGTTTATTTTTACAATAAATAGCTCCATAAAATTGCCCTCTTGATGCTTTCATCTGTACAAAAATAGGCTCATTAATTTTATAATTTCTCTGCTTAAACCAAGCAAATGCAGCTAAGCTAGAAATCCCAAATAAAGGAATATTTAACTGTTGTGCTAAAGTACGGGCAGTTACCATACCAATTCGATTACTGGTAAAACTTCCGGGACCTTTTGCTACAGCAAGAAACTGAAATTTTTCCCAGGTTTTAGGTTGAATAAACTCTTGTAGATATTGATGTAAATAATTAGATAATTGTCGATCTAAATTCCAAGTTTTAGTATAGGTTTCGGTAGCAAAATCACTTGAACTCAGTCCTAATTGTGAACTGGTGCTATGTAACCCTAAACCATAAACAGGAAAAGTTAAAGAGGTCATAAAAAAATAATCAATCAAACATAGGTAAAAACTTAATTATTTTATCAACTGTTGTGATCTCCATTGAATAATTGATAATTTATAATCAGATAACGATCAAAATCTGGGGAAAACCTAAACAAAATCGAACTTCGTTCTTCAGATTGACTACAATTGCCTAAGCAAGCGTAACGCGACTTTTCCAGGAGCCAACCGTGACCTATACTAGCCTAACAGAAAACCCCGCCCAATCCTTTGACCCGCAACACTTTGATAACTATGTGATGCACACTTACGGACGGTTCCCCATCGCCATAGACAGGGGAGAAGGGTGTCGTCTCTGGGATACCAACGGCAAGGAATATCTAGATTTTGTGGCCGGTATTGCCACTTGTACCCTTGGCCACGGCCATCCTGCTTTAGTCAAAACCGTCAGCGAACAAATTCAGTCCTTGCACCATGTTTCTAATTTATACTATATTCCCCAACAAGGAGAACTAGCACAGTGGATTATTGAGCATTCTTGTGCTGATAAAGTGTTTTTCTGTAATTCTGGGGCAGAAGCCAACGAAGCAGCTATAAAACTTATTCGTAAATATTCCCATACCGTTCTTGACTTTTTAGAAGAACCGGTTATCTTAACCGCTAAAGCCAGTTTTCACGGACGAACCTTAGCCACTATTACCGCCACCGGTCAACCCAAATATCAAAAGGACTTTGAACCCTTGATGCCAGGGTTTGCTTACGTTCCCTACAATGATATCAAAGCCATTGAAAATGCGATCGCTGATATGGATGAAGGAAACCGTCGGGTTGCTGCTATCATGTTAGAACCCCTCCAAGGAGAAGGAGGCGTAAGACCTGGCGAAATTGAGTATTTCTTGCGTTTAAGAAAGATTTGTGATGAAAATAATATCCTCTTGGTCTTTGATGAAGTACAAGTAGGAGTCGGCCGCAGTGGCAAACTTTGGGGTTACGAAAACCTAGGGGTTGAACCGGATATCTTCACCAGTGCAAAAGGCTTAGCCGGAGGGGTTCCCATCGGAGCTATGATGTGTAAAGAGTTTTGTAACGTTTTGACCCCTGGAACCCACGCTAGTACCTTCGGAGGGAACCCCCTAGCTTGTTCAGCAGCCTTGACGGTGTTAAAAACCATCGAAGTTGATGATCTCTTGAACAATGTTCAGTGCAGAGGAGAACAGTTACGTACTCGCTTACGGGCGATCGCACAAAAAGATCCCACCCTATTTACTGATGTTAGAGGATGGGGCTTAATTAATGGGATGGAACTTAACGAAGAAATGTCCATTACTTCCATTGATATTGTTAAAGCTGCGATGGATGAAGGATTATTATTAGCCCCAGCCGGACCAAAAGTATTACGTTTTGTTCCTCCTTTAATTGTCTCAGAAGACGAAATTAATCAAGCTGCTGATCTCTTAGAAAAAGCAATTACTAAGGTTTGTTCTGCTACAGTTAGTTAGAAAGACCAAACAAAAGTTCGTTATTTTCTAGCGGACTCTTGTTATCATATCGGTGAGCAAATAAGAGGATGATTAATATGAATGATGAGATTACAAAACGAAAACTATTAGATGCTATCTCTCACGGTTCTATTTTTTTGAGTGCCACTTTTGTTTCTATTGGGGTTCCCATTGCTATCTTTTTCATATCCAATGATGAAATCGTTCAAAACAATGCAAAAGAAGCTTTGAATTTTCATCTTAATGTTTGGGTGTATGGTATTATTTTTGGAATTTTAACTGTTGTTATCATCGGTTGGCCGTTGTTAGGTATTTTGGGCATTATTACCTTGGTTATGCCTATTCTTGCCATTATTAAGGTACTGAGTAATCCTAATGAAGTGTATCGTTATCCTTTTATTTTTAGAGTCTTGTAAGCGATTTATTTAATTATCACTTGCTTGAATAGCGGTAATGACCACAGTATTAATAATATCTTCTACTGTACAACCCCGACTTAAATCATTGACGGGTTTTTTTAACCCTTGTAAAATTGGACCAATAGCGATCGCTCTGGTTTCTCTTTGGACAGCTTTATAAGTATTATTGCCCGTATTTAAGTCAGGAAAGACAAACACGGTTGCAACTCCTGCCACTTCTGAATCTGACATTTTTTGCGCTGCAACGGTCTTATCTACCGCAGCATCATATTGTATCGGCCCTTCAAATAATAGGTCTTGACGGCGTTTTTTAGCCAGAATGGTTGCTTGTTTAACTCGTTCTACATCTTCTCCGGTTCCTGACTCTCCAGAGGAATAAGATAATAAAGCAACTCTAGGAAAAATCCCAAAAGTTTGAGCCGTTTCTGCCGAAATAATGGCAATTTCTGCTAATTGTTCTGCGGTGGGGTTTGCATTAATGGCACAGTCTCCATACACTAACACTTTTTCGGGTAAACACATAAAAAAGACCGAGGAAACTAACTGATATTCTGGTTTAGTTTTAATAATTTGTAATGCTGGTCTAATGGTGTTTCCTGTGGTATGAATTGCTCCTGATACCATACCATCGGCATCCCCTAAATATACCATCATTGTACCAAAATAAGACACATCCATTAACATATCTTTGGCATTTTCTAAGGTTATTCCTTTATGTTTTCTAAGTTCATATAAGCTTTTAACATAATCATCTAATTTAAGAAAATTCAAAGGATTAATAATCTTGAGGTTATTAATATCTAATTGAATACCATGACTTTGTATTGTGCGTTCAATACTGTTTTTTTCGCCTAATAACGTAATATCAACGATATCTTGAGATAAAAGGGTTGCCACTGCTTTAAGAATACGGGGATCTTTTCCTTCTGGTAAAACAATATGACGTTTATTTAGTTGTGCCTTTTGGATTAAATTATAAGTGAACATCTTAGGGGTGATTCCCTCAACTTCTATTTTATTCATCAGATGTTCTAACATGGTGAGATTAACGTATTTATCAAATAGTTCAATACTCCAATTGATTTTTTCAATATCTCCTGCTTTTAACGAACTATAAACAGTTTGTAAACGAGACGCAGTAGGATAAGTATAAGTATCAACCCAAAGTATAGGTAAAGGATTACTTAAACCGGCAATTAATTGACCAATTGATGGTTCTAATTCACATTCTGTTGTCAATAATATACCCGCTAAATTTGGATAATTGGTTGATTGATGTGCTTGCAATGCACCAATAATAACGTCACCTCTATCTGATGGTGTCACCACTAAATCATTATCCTGTAATTGGGTAATTGCGTGCTGCATTTGCATAGCAGCAATGAGATAATTAAATACCAAATTATTTAACCGTTTTTTACCATATAAAACTTTGGCTTTTAACTGTTCTGCCACTTCGTTCATTCTAGGACTATCTAACTTTTTATCATAGGGAATCACTGAAAATAAATAGTTATTTTTACTATAATTGTTTTCTAAATAATTTTCTAAAAGTTTTCTATCTGATGAAGAAACTTTATTAATAATAATACCTAAGATTTTACAATGTTTCTCTCGATAAGAATCAGCCACAATTTTAAGAGAAATACTAATGTCTTCTACAGATTTTTGATGACCGTTACCCAAAATTAATAAAGAACACCCTAACGTTTTGGCGATCGCAACATTAATATCAAAAGCAAAAGCAGCATTTTCTCCTACATAATCAGAATTCTCACAAACAATAAAATCACAATTTTCTTCTAGTTTCTTGTATTTTCTAATAATCTTATCTAAAATTTCATTTAATTTTTCTTGTTTCATCAGATGATTGACTTCAGAATAATGTAAACCAAAAGAATCATGATAACTTTGAGGTAATTTAAAATAAGATAAAATGAGGTCAATATGTTTATCTGGTTTATTATCAATGGGATCGTGAATAATGGGTCTAAAAAATCCTACTTTTGTCGTTTTCCTCAGAATTAACTCAATAATTCCTAAAGCAATTAAAGATTTGCCACTTCTCGGTTCGAGGGTGCTAATATAAATAGAATTTGTCATAAGTTATACATCACGCTAACAGGAAAATAATATTTATGTACTAACCTATATAGTATATGTATTGAAATAAAATTTTATACGTAATCATCCAATTAATACTGCGAAAGTGTTAGTAGATAAACTTGTTTCTGCGAATGCTAAGTCTTTTGCATTTTCATAAGTCTCTGAAAATATTTCATAGTAAGGATTTAATTTTTTAAACTGGCACTATTTTTAAACAAAACTTTGAGTCTTTTTCTCTGTTTTACAATAGTAAATAACCAACTATTACTTCTTTTTTATGGTTAATATTTATTACTATCATTGCTTTTACTTAAATCTGCTTTCATATTAAACCTCTAAATTATTGCTTCTCAAAAATAACGGATAAATTATTAGCTGGCATTTCAACTTTTTCTTGAAACAGCAATCCTCTTTCTTCAGCAACTTTGATAACATCTTCTAAATTTTTCACTCCCCATTCTAGGTTTTGACTGCGTAAAGATTGATCAAAAGATTCATTACTTGGTGCAGTATGTTTTCCCCCTTGTTTATAAGGACCATATAAATATAAAATACCCTTTGATGGTAATATTCGTTTTGCTCCTTCCATCAATCCTAAACAAGCTGACCAAGGAGAAATATGAATCATATTAATATTAACAATTGTAGTAATATTATGCTCTTTTTCTTCGATTCCCCAATTAGAATTTGCTGCATTAATATTCAAAGGAGACTGAATATTATTAATTGAACTGTCTTGTCTCCATGCTTCAATACTATTTCTTGCTGTAGGATTGGGATCTGAAGGTATCCATTGACGAGGACGAAAAGCAGGAGCAAAAAATAAAGAATGTTCTCCCGTTCCACTGGCAATTTCTAGAATATTTCCTGATGAGGGAAGAACCTTCAATAAGACCTCTAAAATGTGTTCTCTGTTCCGTTGTGTTGCTGGTGCATATTGTTTGAAGTTATCCATAATTTTTTATAGTTAAAGTTGACAATTGAAGATTATAGATTATTGTTCAATATCGTCTAATAATCCAACCTTAGCCATAGAACACATCATATTATATTCCTCGGCAAATTGATGTATCCATTGTCCCATTTGTTTATTTTCGTCTTTGCCACTTAACCAAGTGATGGTTAAAAGACTAATACTACCATCTTCAGTGGGTTCGCAAGTAAATTGTAAAGCATCAGTAGGAATGTCCGATAAATTTTCTTGACAATTCCAATTGTTTAATTCAATAATGGATGACCAAATCTGATCATCTTTGGCCTCTACTACAATATTATCGTCTTGATTATTACAAGTCCAAGTCATCATTTGATCTGAATCATTGGAAAGATCATCTATATTTTTAATTTGAGTATCTTCTATTGTTTGAGCGAATAGATTTAAAGTGAAATTCAATGAACTAATACAAGTTAAAGTAAAAATAACTCCTTTAATTTTTATCATTATTTTATTCCTAATTAAGAGCAAGATAAAAGCACTAATATTATTATAATTAAATTTTAAAATAAATACTATTAGATAATTATAAAATAGCATTAATTGCTGCTTCTAAAGCTAAAGAAATATGAGTCCAATGGGTTCCTCCTTGACAAAAAACAATATAAGGTTCTCTTAACGGTCCATCGGCGGAAAACTCAGAGGTACTCCCATCAATAAAAGTGCCTCCGGCCATCACTAATTTACTCTCATAACCTGGCATTTCTGCTGGTACTGGATCAAGATAAGAACCTACAGGAGAAGAGGTTTGAATCGCTCGACAAAATGCCTTTAATTTCTCAGGAGATCCTAATTTAATCCCTTGAATAATATCGCGACGGGGAACCATAGGTAAAGGCTTAACTTCGTAGCCTAATTTATCAAAAATGTATGCAATTAAATGACTTCCTTTAATAGCTTCTCCTATCATTTGTGGAGCTAAAAATAAGCCTTGAAATAATAAACGATTTTGATCCAAAGTTGCCCCACCTTCTCTACCAATACCAGGAGAAGTTAACCGACAAGCGGCAGCTTCTACTAATGTTTTTTTTCCTGCAATATAACCTCCTGTCGTAACAATTGTTCCCCCTAAATTTTTAATCAAAGAACCCGCCATTAAGTCAGCCCCAACCCCTGTGGGTTCCAAGGTTTCCACCAATTCACCATAACAATTGTCCACAAAACAGACAGTATGATTATTTTGCGCCTTGACAATTTTAATAATTTTTTTAATATCTGCAATAGATAAACTCGAACGCCAAGAATAACCGCAAGAACGCTGAATTAAAACCAATCTTGTTTCTGGTTTAATAGCTGTTTTTAACCCTTTCCAGTTAATAGTTCCCTCTTCGGTTAGGTCTAATTGCCGGTAATTAATGTTAAAATCTGTTAATGAACCCTGGCCAGTACCCCGTAAACCGATGACTTCTTCTAGGGTATCGTAGGGCGCACCAGCCACTGCTAACATTTCGTCCCCTGGGCGAAGCACACCAAACAAAGCACAAGCGATCGCATGGGTTCCGGATACGAATTGTATGCGAACCATGGCCGCTTCTGCCTCCATAATCTCAGCAAAAATCTTATCCAGGGTTTCCCGTCCGAGATCATCATGGCCATAACCACTCACACTGGCAAAATGATGAACCCCTAGACGGTGATTATGAAAGGCTGCTAAGGTTTTCTGGAGATTTTGCTTGACCTTCTGGTCAATTTCCGAAAAAATCGGAACTAGGGCGTTTTCTGCCTCTTTAATGAGCATGAAACTGTCCAATTGTCAACCCCAAACTTTAATCTTGTCGATAGTGACTAAATTTAAAACAATGACAAAGTTAATTTTGTCCCATTTATTTATACCAAACAAAGGCTTATATAAGTCATTTAATTGGGAACTTAATTTGGAATTAAATATTAAAATTTTAAATTCTTTGTCAGCTAAAAAAGGTTAATACTATCGTCAAGTATAATAAAGATTTGATTACGTTTACATACAGGTTATTACATGACTGTTGCCACATCTCAAAAACTCCCCTACGACTGGACAATTATCATTTACATGGCATCGATTCATCTCGTTGCTTTACTGGCATTTTTGCCGAGTAATTTTAGTTGGCAAGCCGTAGGAGTTGCCTTTTTTCTATATTGGGTTACAGGGGCGTTAGGAATTACTTTAGGCTTTCATCGGTTAGTCTCTCACCGTAGTTTTCAGTCACCCAAATGGCTAGAATATATATTAGTTTTGTGTGGTACATTAGCGTGTCAAGGCGGGCCGATGCAATGGGTCGGTTTACACCGTATTCATCATAAATATTCTGATACTGAACCTGATCCCCACGACTCTAACCGAGGGTTTTGGTGGAGTCATCTGGGATGGATGTTACATCGTATTCCGGCTGATAATGATGTACCGCGTTACACTCAAGATATTAAAGACGATCCCTTTTATAATTTCTGTCAAAACTTCATGATTCCCATTCAAATGGTCTTAGGATTAATCCTTTATGCTTTAGGAGGATGGCCGTTTGTAATTTGGGGAATTTTTGTCCGATTAGTAATCGTATTTCACTTCACTTGGTTTGTTAATAGTGCCACCCACAAATTCGGATATCAGAGTCATGAATCTAACGATAACTCTCGTAACTGTTGGTGGGTTGCTTTACTAACCTTTGGCGAAGGATGGCACAATAATCACCATGCTTATCAATATTCTGCCCGTCATGGCTTAACTTGGTGGGAAATTGATGTTACGTGGATGACAATTAAACTATTGGAATTCCTAGGACTTGCCAAAAATGTCAAATTAGCCCCTGTTTCAGATAATAAATAATTTTTAGGTTTGGGTAAAATAGAAAAACCTTCTCTGCTACTAATGAGAAGGTTTTTTGCTCATTATGTAGACAGCTATATCTTAAATAACAGTTCTTCAAACTGACTCAGAATGGCTTCTTTGAAGAATACCCTGGCTGTATGCTAGGATGGAGATGTATATAATTTTAATAAAGAGTGCTATTAGGCTTGCTATTAACTCCTACAATATTTTGATAAATCATGTTACGATTGTGCCATAAGAATTATTTTCCTTAAGTTGTTTTGTCAATTTGCATTTACAAAAGCATCCTTCGTGAATCTAACTCTCTACACCACTCACTTTAGAGCATTTTTATGTCAATTTATGTCGGTAATTTATCCTACGATGTCACTCAAGTGGACTTAGAACAAGTCTTTGCAGAGTATGGCACCGTTAAAAGGGTACAAATTCCTAACGATCGCGAAACCGGAAAATCGAGAGGATTCGGTTTCGTAGAAATGGACACAGAAACTGAGGAAACAGCGGCGATTGAAGCATTAGATGGGGCTGAATGGATGGGGCGGTCTTTAAAAGTTAACAAAGCGAGACCGAGAGAAAATCGCAAATCTTCTGGTGGGGGTTCAACTCGTCGCTATTAAAGTTATCCGTCTCATTTCACGGCGATGGCTATCTTTTCTAGACCCTTTTAACTTATTAATTGAGAATAACACATCATGAATATCAAAGAACTTTTAAGTCGCTACAATGCAGGACAAAGGGACTTTAGAAATATAATCCTAATTGCGGCTAATCTCAGAAATGTCAATCTCAGCGGTATTAATCTTAGTGGCGCTGATCTCAGAGGGGTTAATTTAACTAGGGCCAATCTTAGCTATGCTAATTTAACGAATGTTCGTTTGCAAGGAGCCAATTTAACCGAAACCAATCTGACTGCAGCCAACCTGACTGATGTTGACCTTGATGGCATAGATACCAGTAAAACCTATTTATCAAGAGCAATTTTTCAGCCGTCAACAGTTACTGTTAAATAACCATTAATTAAGGAGACAAACTCAAACATGACTCAAATTATTCGCGGAGAAAATGAAGGGATTGAATCAGCCCTACGTCGCTTCAAACGTCAAGTCAGTAAAGCCGGAATTTTTTATGATATGAAGAAAAATCGGCATTTTGAAACCCCCATTGAAAAACGCAAACGTAAAGCGATCGCTAAACAAAGACAACGCAAAAGAAGTTATCGTAAATAGTATAAATAACAAGAGAACAGTAGGGGTCAACACTGAGCGAAGCCGAAATGTTGACCCCTACTCTATTTGTATTTTAAATTATTTTGTTGGTGTAGCATTAGTTAATAATTATTGTTCTTTCTTAACCAAATCTCTCAGTTATTTTAAAAGTCATTGCAAGAGGTCTTGTAGAACACCAAAAATAAGTTAAACTCGCTACATTAAAACTAGATGTAAACAAGGTGAGTTAAATTTTCCGTTATTGCTTAACACTCACAAGATGGGGAGAAAAACAAGCGCAAGTCAAAAGTCAAAAGTCAAACGTAGAATACATAAGGGTTTTAACTTTTTATCATGTCCTAACCTAGACTTTGACACCCATATAAACCCCAACATTCCTGTGTTGAGCTTGAAAATTAGCTCCAAGGAGGTGTTTTATGAACGAAAAAGTCCTCGGCAATGTGCGTAATGTGGCTATCGTAGGCCCTTATTCAAGCGGTAAAACCACCCTACTCGAAAGCCTCTTATCCGTTAGCGGTGCCATTACCCGAAAAGGTAGCATTAAAGAAGGGAATACCGTCAGCGATAGTTCTCCCGAAGCCAGAGACAGAAAAATGAGTGTAGAGGTTTCTGCTGCGAGTACCACCCACGACAACATTGAATTTACCTTTTTAGACTGTCCCGGTTCCATTGAATTCGCCCAAGAAACCTATAATGCGTTAGTGGGTGCCGGTGCTGTGATCGTTGTTTGTGAACCCGAAATTGATCGCCTGTTAACCCTTGCACCCTTGTTAAAATTCCTCGATGACTGGGAAATACCCCATATTATTTATATTAACAAGATGGATCGCTTCAAAGACAGCTTTATGGACGTACTCCACGCCCTCAAAGATGTGTCCACCCGTCCTGTTCTACCGCAACAATATCCCATCCGTCAAGACAGAGAACTGATCGGCTATATTGATTTAATCAGCGAACAAGCTTATCATTATCATTCTGGTAGTCCGGCTGAACCCGTTCCCCTTCCCGAACACCTCAAAGCAGAAGAATACGCAGCGCGCCAGGAAATGTTAGAAGTGTTAGCCGACTTTGACGATCATTTACTCGAAGAATTAATCGAAGATATTCAACCGTCAAAAGAAGAAATACTCAAAGATTTAAAACAGGATCTCAGTGCCGATTTAATTGTACCAGTTTTCTTTGGTATTGCCGAACAAGACTACGGAGTACGTCCCTTACTCGATGCGTTAGTAAAAGAAACCCCTGCGCCCAATATTACAGGAGAACGTCGGGGACTTGAAAACAAAACTGAAGGCGAAACTTTAGTACAAGTCTTAAAAACCTACTTTACACCCCAAGGGGGTCAACTTTCCTTAGTTAGAGTATGGCAAGGAGAAGTCAAAGAAGGAATGTTACTTAATGGGGTTCGCGCCGGTGGGGTTTATCGCCTCATGGGAGAAAAACAAATCTCTATACCCAGTCAAACCGCTTCATTAGGGGAGATTGTTGCGATCGCTCGTTTAGAGGGTATTAAAACAGGGGAAACTTTATCCAGCAAAGAGAAACCCAGTGAACTGTTACCCAAAGCAGACACCTTAGAACCGGTGTATGCGTTAGCTGTCACTCCCGAAAAACGCAAAGATGAGGTAAAACTCAGTTCCGCTTTAGGAAAACTGATGGAAGAAGATCCATCTTTGCATTGGGAACAACACGGAGATACCAAAGAAGTGATTCTCTGGGGACAAGGAGAAATACATTTACAAGTTGCCTTAGATCGGTTGCAACGCAAGTATAACTTACCCATGACCACCCATTTACCTCAAGTTCCCTACAAAGAAACCATCCGTAACGCTAGTAAAGTGCATGGACGTTATAAACATCAAACAGGGGGTCATGGGGCGTTTGGAGACGTTCACCTAGACATCAAACCCTTACCAAGAGGGGAAGGGTTTCACTTCCATCAAACCATCGTCGGAGGTGTTGTTCCCAAACAATACATTCCTGGAGTAGAAATGGGGGTTAAAGAATATTTAGATCATGGCCCGTTGGGTTTCCCTGTGGTGGATGTAGATGTGACCTTAACGGACGGTTCCTATCATTCGGTGGATAGTTCTGAACAGGCGTTTAAACAAGCTGCACGCATTGCCATGAGCGATGGAATGCCTTTATGTCATCCTGTTCTCTTAGAGCCGATCTTATCGGTTAACGTATCAGTGCCGGCGGAGTGTACTGCAAAAGTATTGCAGTTGGTGAGTGGAAGACGGGGACAAATTCTCGGTTATGAGAGTTTAACCCAGTGGAAAGGATGGGATCAAGTAACGGCTCATTTACCTCAAGCAGAGATGCACAACTTTATCATTGAACTGCGATCGCTGACGATGGGTGTGGGTACGTTTACTTGGAATTATGACCATTTACAAGAGGTTCCGGATAAGGTGACAAATAAAGTGTTAACTAACAATGGTAGTGGGAAAAATTAACATTTTTTCTAATTGATTTAGGTTGTTTTTAGAAATTAGGGTAGATTACAGTCTGCCCTTTTTTGTATAATTTAAAGTTGATTATGCTAGAATAACGGCGAATACATTTATTAACGTCTAATGCAACTATATGAGGTTATTTGGAAAGAGCAATTTATTGAAAAATTAGCAGTCAAGCATGGCGTTAACACTAATGAGGTTGAGGAGGTTTTGTTTTCCCGTTCTCATGTTCGCAAAGCACAAAAAGGACGAATTAAAGGGGGAGATTTATACGTTGCTTATGGTCAAACCAATGCAGGTAGATACTTGATAGTGTTTTTCATTCGCAAAAATAAAACCTCGGCATTACCAATCTCAGCAAGAGATATGACTCAATCAGAGCGTAGATATTATGAACAACAAATCTAAAACTATTGACCCTATTCCTGAAGAATTTTCTAGTTACGAAGCAGCAGCAGAATTTTGGGATACTCATGATACAACTGACTATTTAGATGACTTTGAAACTGTGACATTAGAAGCAGAGTTACAACAACGACATTTTGAAGTTGAAATTGATGAAGATATTATGGAAATTTTATCTCAACAAGCTCAAAAAAAAGGGGTTGCTATCAGTCAATTAGTCAACGACGTATTGAGAGAAAAACTAGAAAAAGCAGCTTGACAAAACTGATTAATATCTTCTAGAGGTTTAATTATGTATAAAAATGAGATTATTGATGAAATTCACAAGTATAGAGATGAATATGCTAAATCATTTGAATATGATTTAAGAGCAATTTTTAATGACTTGAAACAGAAGGAATTAAATCACAAAGATAGAGTTGTGAAACTTCCTATTAAACGCAGATTGAAACGTTTTAGCTAAAATGACAAATAATAGTGCGATCGCCTCTCTTGTAGGTTGGGTTTAAGGAACGAAACCCAACAATCATCTAAAAATGAGCGATCGCTTTTGATGTGGTGATTACGCTACAATTAACTTAACTGAATTCAAAGGGTTAAAGAGAATAATTGCCAACAGTAGAACAAGCGTTAAGCTGTGTAAAAGTTTGTCAAATGTTATCAAATCTCTATCAGCAAATTTATTTATTTCGCTATGATTCAAACTTTAAAACTATTTTTATTTTGGCTAGAAACGAAAATAATGAAGAATTACAAGTTGTAATTTTTGCCAATGGAATTTGGAGGTTTATTGATGACGAAACCCAACTATAGAAATATGACCCGTGCTGAACTCAAAAAACACCTTTTATCGGACAGAAATAACCAGGAAGCTTGGGAGATTTTCTTTGAAAAGTTAAGTGATTTAGATCAAAATACAGGCCACTCTCCCGATTTACCTCCAGAAGAAATGGAAAAAATTTTTAGAACAAAACTAAGTAACTAACCATATATCATTCTCTAAAACCTATGACTGAACTTCTCGAAAAAGTCATCACAGAACTCAAAAAACTTCCCCCTGATCAACAAGATGCGATCGCTTCTCGTTGGATGGATGAACTAAAAGATGAACAGCAATGGACAGAAAGGTTTGAATCAACCACTGATGAACAATGGGATAACTTAGCTGAAATGGTTCGACAAGAAATCAGCAATGGTGAAACAACACCATTAGACAAAATTTTTCCAGTTAACTCATGAAATCGAGTGTTACAAAAAGTGCGATTCGTTCTCGACGAAATAGCCGAAAAGCTTATAAATCGAGGTTTCTAGCCTAAAGCTAGATGATAACTGTCCGATTGATGGAGGTGCAAGTCCTCTCCGTTAAGGTTAAACGTGACTCAAGACCTACCCACAGTGACCAAACTCGGAATTTTGGAGGCTGAAGCTGGGAATAGGACGCAATCAGATACCAACTGCTGGTAGCACTGGCGTTACAGGAGTCCCCATGATGAAACAGAACCTAGAATGGAGATGCCTAAAGGCAGGGGTCAACCCAGAATTTCCAGAACAAGGAACCCCCCAAAGGGGGGTGGTGAGTCCACTATTAGCTAACATCGCATTGGACGGCATAGAGGATATCCATTACAGCATCCGTTATGCGGACGATATGGTGGTAATCCTAAAGCCTAATGACGATGCAGACAAGATACTCAAAGACATACAAGAGTTCTTGACAGTCCGAGGATTAAAGGTAAGTGAAAAGAAAACCAAGCTTGTCAAAGCGACAGATGGATTTGATTTTCTAGGATGGCACTTTAAGGTGCAAACCAACGGAAAGTTTAGATGTGTCCCATCAGAGGATAACTACAAAGCATTCCGTCAGAAAGTCAAAAATATCGTCAACTGCTCGAATTATGGTGCTAGGGTCAAAGCTACGAAATTAGCCCCCCTAGTTAGAGGATGGCGAAACTACCACAGGTATTGCAAAATGGACGGCTCTCGCTTCTCCCTATGGAGAACAACACACAGAGCATTTATAGTCTTCAATAAAGAGAAGAAACTGAACCGATACACGGCAACAGGGCTTATCAAGAAGGCTTTTCCAGCAATACCATACAGTGAAAATCGCCACATCAATGTCAAAGGAGATAAATCACCCTACGACGGAGATGAAGTTTATTGGAGCAAGCGTAACAGCAAACTCTATGACGGAGCAACCTCTAAATGCCTGAAAAGGCAAGACCATTCATGCGGACATTGTGGACTAAAGTTTATGGACGATGAGAGGGTTCACCTTCATCACATAGACGGAAATCACGATAATTGGAAGCCTAAAAACTTAGTAGCAGTCCATCATAGCTGTCACCAATTCATCCACATGGGCAAGACTGGAAAAGTCTAATTTGTCGGGAGCCGGATGCGTAGAAATACGCACGTCCGGATCTAAATGAGAGGGTCGGAGGATAATACCTCCACTCGACTCAACCCATTTCGTAAACAACTTAACCAACTTCCCGAAACTGTACAAAAACAGGCCGAAAAAGCATACAAACTTTGGGATAAAGATCCCTATCACAACAGTTTACAGTTCAAACGAGTGAGTCAACGTCAACCTATTTATTCAGTGCGTGTCAGTTTGAATTATCGTGTTTTAGGATTATTAGAAGGCGATCACATTTATTGGTTTTGGATCGGGACACACGATGAATATGATGAATTGTTAAAAAGATTGTAAGTTCTAGTAAAATCCAACTTATGTGCAATTAGCCGTGATTTTGGGTACAATCTCCCATTTATCTGTACACCTTACGAGTTCATCAATCTTGATTCTATAGGAAATTAATCATGTATAAAGACCCTATTGTATATTGTAGAAGAAATCCATCAGTATAGAGAAGAATATGCAAAATCCTTTAATTATGATTTAAAAGCAATCTTTGAAGATTTACGAAAAAAACAAATTGCTAGTGGAAGAGAATTTGTCAAATTACCTATCAAGAAAATGTCTAATAAATCATTACACTTTTAATCTGTAGGGTGCGTTAATGAAATGTAACGCACCATCTTAAATTAAGATTATTATTTAGTTACAATTATAAACACATTATCCCCTAAAACCTATGACTGAACTTCTCGAAAAAGTGATAACAGAACTCAAAAAACTTCCCCCCGATCAACAAGATGCTATAGTTTCTCGTTGGATGGATGAACTAAAAGATGAACAGCAATGGCAAGAAACTTTAGAACAACCTCAAAGTTCTTTTTTAGACGAATTAGCAAAAAAAGCTTTAAATGAATCATCTCAAGGAAAAACCAAGAAAATAGGGTTTGATGAAATATGAAGTCAGAATTAACAGATGACTTCTTACAATGTTTTGCAAAACTACCCGAAACAGTTAAACAAACGGCACGAAAAAACTATAAACTTTGGAAAGAAAACCCAACACATCCCAGTTTAGAGTTCAAGAGACTTAACACCAGAGAAAATGTATGTTCTGTAAGAGTAGGAATCGGTTGGCGTGCTGTAGGAGTCATGAAAACATCAGATACAATCGTTTGGTTTTGGATAGGAAAGCATAGCGAATATGATAAATTATTGAAAAAATTATAGACTGCGATCGCTCTCAACTTTTCATAAGATAGTACGATACATGAATGAAAAAAAAACAGCGTAAAACTTATGATGCTATCTTTGCAGAACCCATTAGACATAATATTATTTGGGATGATGTAGTAACATTAATCAAAGCCATAGGAGAAAAAGTCACTCAAGGGGATGGTTCGAGAGTTAGATTTGATTTTAATAATATTTCTCTCAATATTCATTCTCCTCATCCTCAAAAAGAATTAAAAAGATACCAAGTGAAAGCAGTTCGTGAATTTTTAATTAAAGCAGGAATTAACCCATGAAATACAAAGGATATGAAGCAGTCATTGAATATGATGAAGAAGATCAGTTATTTTTTGGTCGGGTAATCAACATAGAAGATATAATCGTTTTTGATGGTCTTTCTGTAGATGAATTAAAACAAGCTTTTCAAACTGTGATTGATCAATATTTAGCTGATTGTCAGGCTTTCAATAAATCCCCCGAAACACCTCTTTCTAAATTAGAATCCTCAATGTAGGAAATTAATATTGAGATCATGAAGTATCGCGCGATCGCCACTGACTACGATGGAACCCTGGCCACTGATGGAACGGTTGATACAGAAACACGACAATCTTTAAAGCGTTATCGAGAGGCAGGAGGCAGCCTTTTACTGGTAACAGGACGAGAATTATCGGAATTAAAAGAAGTATTTAATGATATCGCTCTATTTGATGGGGTGATTGCTGAAAATGGAAGCGTTTTCTGGCAACCTGGTTGTGAAGAGGTACAACTTTTAGCAACACCCTTACCAAATGAATTTGTGTCATCTTTGATAGCTCAAAATGTGAGTCCTATAAGTCAAGGTCAAGTATTAGTCGCTACTTGGCAACCTCATTTTGATGTTGTACAGCAAACCATCCAAAAAATGGGCTTAGAAGCTGACATTATCTTAAATAAACGAGCGATAATGATACTGCCAAAAGGGGTTAATAAAAAAACTGGCCTTGAAGTTGCGTTGACTCAATTGCAACTTTCTCCTGAGCAAGTCGCAGGGATAGGTGATGCTGAAAATGACCGTGATCTTTTGCTTTATTGTGGTTTAGGGGTAGCCGTAGAAAATGCCTTACCTGATTTAAAAGCGATCGCTGATTGGGAAACAGAAAAGTCCAGAGGACAAGGGGTTCAAGAATTAATCGAGTGGTGTTTACAGTGTTAAATTATCGCCCCAACTTGAGAGGTTGGGGTAATTAAACTATTTAACAATTTGCACCGGCATGACTAAATAAGTCATTTGTAAACCCCCTAAAGGATTAAAAATAACGGGTTGATTTCCTTCATTTAACTGCATTTTAATTTCTTTGGTTGGTAGTGCTTTTAAACCATCCATTAAATATTTAACATTAAAAGCAATTTCGCCACTTTCTCCTGTTACTTCTGCCGGCATGGATTCTTTAGCACTCCCTAAATCTTGGGTGTCAACGGATAAAGAAACTTGTCCCTCTTCATGGTTAAATGTACACTTCACTAAATTGTTTTTTTGATCCGCTAAAACGGCCACCCTTTCTAAACTACTTAATAACCGTTTTCTTTCCAAACTAATAGTGCGAGTAAACTCTTTAGGGATTAACATTTGATAATTAGGATAAGCCCCGTCTAACTTACGAACTGTTAAGCGTTGATAGCCTAATTGAAACACCACTTGAGCCTCATCTACTTGTAAGGCGATCACATCAGATTCGTTGCGATTACCGATCATCCGTTCTAATTCCCGTAAGGCTCGCGCTGGAATGGTTACAGCAAACCCTTCTAAATTGGGCATTTCACTGTTCACTTCATCCTCGTTATCTTCATCGGTTTGTGGGGGTAAGGTAGTTTCTACCACGGATAAACGATGGCCATCCGTGGCCGCAAATTCTAAACTATCGGGCGTTCCGGTTAAATGAACCCCTGTTAATATTTGTTTTGTTTCGTCGCTACTGGCTGCAAATAAAGCACCTTTTAACCCTTCGGTTAACATAACGATGGGTAATTGTACAGACTCCCCTTCTTCAACAGTGGGTAACGGGGGAAATTCTTCTGCATCCATGGCCCTCACTTGAAACTGTCCCGATGCACATTTTAAGGCAACAATATGGTTATCATTGTCTTCTGCTTCTTCGCTCATTAGGGTAATTTCCCCTTCAGGAAGTCGTGATACGATATCATTGAGCAGTTTAGCCGGTAACGTAATTTGGCCATCTTCGCTGACATCAGCACTAAAACTGGTTTCAATGCCTAAACTGAGGTCAAATGCAGTTAAGCTAACTCGGTTTTTTTGACTATCGGCTACCATTAACACATTGGCTAAGATAGGATGAGTAGGGCGAGAAGGAACAGCCCGACTGACTAAAGATAAATTACTATTAAGATCACTTTGACTACAAACGAATTTCATAGAAGGTCGAAAAGCTGATAAATGTAGATCAACTGTATTTTGACTTAAAACTGATCCTTTATTACTTAAATTTTTCTTCTGTTTCCCTATAATGCTGTGGAAAAACTGTGGAAAAACTTCTCGGATTTTTTATAGATCCCTAAGTTATAGATAAGAAATTCTTTCTTTATAATCAGGAGTTACAAGAAAAAATTTAATTTTTAAGACAATCTGAGATAAGTAAATTAAAGATTAAAAGATCCTGTAAGAATAATTAACCTTTAAATTCAATTATTTGCTTGAATATTGGCTATTCTGACTTCTGAGTGCTAACTGCTAGCTCCTTGACGCTACCATAACCTAATTGGATTAGACTTAGATGAAACTGTATTAAGAGCATCTTCTGAAAAATTCCTAAAAATCCTAATTTTTACAAGATATTGCCAAATTTTGGTATTTCAGGGAATTTTAAGTTTTTCCACAGACCCTTATAGGATAAACATTGATCAACAAAAGCGGAGAGAACGGGTTTTTTCCTCTGGCCACGGTCTTAATTTTAGGAGTTTTAGCATTGGAATTGAAAACCCTTTTAAGAAACTGAAATGGTAACATCAATTACGGCGATTCTTGCCATGTGCTCTAAAAATGGATATAGTCAGCTTGTTTTTCTGTCAAATCTTCCCAAAATATGAGCGAAATTTTTACCAAAAAAGTTTGGTTTTCTAACGTCAAAAACGATTTATTAGCAGGGACACTTGTTGCTTTAGCTCTGATTCCTGAAGCAATCTCTTTCTCCATTATTGCTGGAGTTGACCCCAAAGTGGGCTTATATGCCTCCTTTTCTGTCGCAGTCATCACCGCCTTTATGGGGGGTCGTCCGGGGATGATTTCGGCAGCGACAGGAGGGATGGCTTTATTGATGACCACTTTAGTCAAAGGTCATCCCAACAATGGGTTACAATACCTCTTGGCTGCCACCATTCTTGCAGGCATTCTACAACTTCTCTGGAGTTGGATCAAACTCCCAAACCAGATGCGGTTTGTACCTCGTTCCGTAATGATCGGATTTGTTAATGCTTTGGCTATCCTGATTTTCCAGGCACAACTCCCCCAGTTTGAAGGGGCTTCTTTCCTGATGTATGCCTTGGTTGCTGTGGGCTTAGGTATTATTTATGGCCTCCCACGTCTAACTACCATCATTCCCTCTCCTTTGGTAGCAATTATCATTATTACTGCCGCCTCTTGGATAGGAAAATGGGATATCCGTACTGTGGGAGATCAAGGGGCGTTACCCAGCAGTTTACCGATTTTTGCTATTCCCCAAGTTCCTTTTAATTTTGAAACCTTACAAATCATCCTCCCTTATGCTTTAGCCCTCTCTTTGGTAGGGATACTCCAATCCTGTTTAACAGCTAATGTTATTGATGATTTAACCGATACCTCTAGCAATAAAAATCAAGAAGCCTTCGCTCACGGAACAGCTAATATTATCACTGGATTTTTCGGCGGTATGGCTGGATCTGCCATGATTGGTCAATCGGTGATTAATATTCGTTCTGGGGGACGGGCCCGCCTTTCTAGCCTCAGTGCCGGTATTTTTCTATTTATTTTTATTATTGTCTTTGGAGAATGGGTTGCACAAATTCCCATGGCTGCTTTAGTGGCAGTGATGATTATGGTGTCTATTAGTACCTTTAACTGGGGTTCTATTATACATATTCGCAAACTCCCTAAGAACGAAACCGCCGTGATGATTACCACTGTATTTATTACCGTGTTAACCCGTAATTTAGCCATTGGGGTGCTAATTGGGGTGGCTATGAGTGCTATTTTCTTTAGTCGGAAAATTGCTAATCTAATTTATGTGGATTCTTACTTGAAAGAAGAGGGAAAAGAAAGAATTTATGGGGTCAATGGCCAGGTGTTTTTTGTTTCTGTCGATAGCTTTTTGAGTGCTTTTGATTTTCGTGAACAATTAGAAAAAGTTGTTGTGGATTTAAGCTATGCTCATTTATGGGATCATTCTGCCGTTGATGCTGTGGATAAAGTGGTATTACGTTATCGTAAACGAGGGGTTGAAGTAGAATTAATTGGCTTAAATGAAGCCAGTACAACTCTTTTAGAACGATTGGCAATCCATCATAATTCCGATGCTTTAGATAAAATGGGCAGTCATTAATATTTTTTTGTAGAGGCATACGCCTCTACAATGAAACTTAAGCACTATACTGCCATTGTTCAGTTTTTTGCTTAATTTTTTCTAATTGATAAGCTAATAATTCTCGGATTTCGCCATAGTTTTCTAACTCACTTAGATAGGGTTGTTTTGTTAATAATTGACTATGTTGTTCTAGTTTTTCGAGTCTTTCAGTGGTTTGGGTAATTATGTGATTAGCTAAAGCCAATTTTTCTGATAATTGTTGTTGATTACCAGAAATCATCATTGGTGCATCTAATAGGGTAATCACTCTTTTAATTTCTGTTAAACATAAAGAAATTTCTTGTTGATAATCGTTAAAAATGGCTTCCATTGTTTTATTTTGCTCAGATGATAAATTGTTCATGAAACTTAATCCTAACTATACAACTCCTACAAAATAATTGGATTTGATATTAACACCGCTTTTCTGAGAAGTAGGTGATATTTAGATAGTTTTAAGTATTTATGATTAAGTTATTACTCAAAGAAAATAAAATTATTTTTCATTTTCTTTACCATCATTAGTCAAGAAAATTATACAAAAGTTTATAATATGAGCCGTTAAAAGTAATATATCTTCACTCAGACATTTGTGATCTACTGAGATTATCTGCGATCGCCATTCCACTGATCCTCAAATAAGTTAAAATAAAAATCGTTCTAAATTTGTATGTCGTACTGCTTAGATTTTTCTAATGAATAATTTTCTACTTACTTTATTTTTGTTATTAATAGTCCTCAGTGTTTATTCACTCTTAGTTCAACGAAAAAAATCTCAGCAAATACCGGTAAAAAATAAGTCTTCTGAGTCATCTCGCCAGTCTTTTTCTTCTTCAACTCCAGTATCTAAATCATCAAATAATTCTGATGAAATCAATACATCTAAGACAAAAGTTCAGTCTTCTCAAGCCTCTAAATCCTATTCATCTTCTTCATTATCCCCTAGTTCAACCCTTAGTTCTCAAAACCATCATCAATCTTTAGCGCAAAATATTAAAAATTGGGGAGACTCTAATTCCTCCAATAACATTCCTCCTATTCTTAATTATTTAACCCATTCTAATCCTTCAATTCGGGTTACTGTTGCTAAAGCGTTAGGAACATTAGTGAGAACGAACAACCTTAACGCTAAGATGCGTCAGGCTATTCTTGCTTTAGGACGTTTAAGCCGTGATCCAGTGCTTTCCGTTCGTTTAGCTGCAGTTGAAGGGCTAAGCAAAGTCAAATCCCCTGTGGTCATTCCTCTTCTTAAAGTAGCTCAGAAGGACAATAATAGCCAGGTTGTTAAACGTGCTAGTGCTGCTTTAAATTATTTTAAAGGTTATTCTTCGCCTTCTCAGAAAAAAGTTACTAAAAAACCTAAAAACGTGGTTAAACAATTGTCCTCAACTTAAAAATATAATAAAAAATGATCGCCTATCTAATGAGTGAAAAGGCGATCGCACTTAACCCCAATTTATCAATAAAATTTAACTTTTCTGTTGAGTAGGACGTAGCAAAATATCATGAATTTGTACATAGTCAGGTTGGGATAAAATATAGTAAACGGCGTTAGCAATATCTTCAGGTTGTAGCATTGAAAAACGACTATACAGTTCTTGTGCTTTTTCTTTACTATTGCTATATTTTTCAGCAAACTCTGTCTCAACAAACCCCGGACTAATAGACGAAATTTTGATGTTTTTATTGGCTTCTCTTAATTCTTGTCGTAACCCTTCTGTTAATGCTCTTACTGCGTATTTACTGGCAGCATAAACCCCACTGTACAAAGGAATACGATGACCGGACATGGAACTAATATGAATAATATGGCCTTCGCTAAAGCGATCGCTGATATCTTTGATGGCTTCACGGGTACAAATACATAAAGCTAAGACATTCACTTCTAACATTTCTCGCCATGCTTCTGTTTCTCCTGTCATCAAGGGTTCTTTATGTCCCAAACCTGCATTATTTATTAATACATCTACCCCACCCCATTGCTGACGAATGGTGTTAAACATCGTTAAAATTTCTGCTTCTTGACGTAAATCAACTTTTAAGGCTAATATGTCACTATTTTTTTCTTTTAATTTCTCAGTTAATTTATCTAATCTTTCTTGACGACGCGCACACACAACTAAACGGTAATTTTCCTTTGCTAAACGACGGGCGATGGCTTCTCCAATACCGCTAGATGCACCGGTGATTAACGCTACTTTTTTAGCTGAATCTTCTTTCATCATCGCAATTTTCTGAGGGTTATTCAGTGAAGAGTTACCAGTGACCTATAACTGAAAACTGATGACTGATAACTGATTTAAGCATACTCATCAACAGCAATTAATGATTTTTGTTGTATTTGTAATTGATACATATGATTAAACAAATTCCAGCAATAATCTTCCGATAATCCACAGGTAACAGCACCCCGTAATACGACATTAAGATACCAATCATTAGGTGCCAATTCTTGGGATAATTTATCAATTACTACGTAGGTTCTCACATTAGTATAAACTTTTCCTTGACTGTGGATGGTGACATATTCGCGACGATAACCATTGCGAGGAACTTCTTCTCTTTCATCAAGGCGATCGCTAAACCGCCAGGGGAGTCGATACAGTACCCCTTCTACTTTAGCATTGGCATCGGGTACAACATCTAAAGCCCCACAATTACGACGCAGGGAACGACGATAAAACCCTAAGCGATAGCCTTCTAAAATACCGGTTCCTACCACATAATTATGGGTATTTTCCCCAAAGGTTCGCTTTAAGTCCACTGGACACATACACGAGCCATAGGCAAAATAGTAAAATGAAGACTCAGATGTCTCTTTGGGTTGCCAGTAACTGTTATGGTGATGATGATAGGCAGTATAATCAGTTCCCATCTCAGTCGCCACCAAAGGAGAATTATTAGGGGTTTTACTCATGGTTCATCATGGGGGTTAGAGGTTGGCCATAGATAGTCGACAGTCGTTCTAATTTTAATGTTCCCTTTAGGAATTTTCTTGTTACAATCTAATTGAGTTTAACTCAGTGTCTAAGGTTAACGTGAGTTTATCGGCAATGCCTTCGATCCAGTTTTCATCCTGTTTGGTATAACTTCGAGGCACATTCGCCCCTAAAATCATCGCCCCACGGTTTCCCAGGGGTTGACAAATTACCCCTTGTGTGTTTTGAGGTAAATAATCGAATTCAATTTTGCCTGGATAAAGGTTTAAATTGACCAGATAAACAGGTTTTTGGGTTTCTAGAACCCGTTGTAAGATTTTGCCTGGAGTCACTTCGCCCTTAGGACCTAAGACACCTCGGCGGAGCAATACTGTATTCTGATAATACACGACTAAAGATCGAGTAACGGTATTACTTAATACCAGATGAGAGGCCCAGGCGAGTTCTGTTTTGATAGAATCGGGGAGATTAGGGTTAAATTCGATACCTTCTTCTCCTTCTAGGATCACGGCATCCGGCGATCGCGGTTGAATTTGTTGCCAAATTAATCCGACTAAAATTAAGACACCACTTAAGATCACCCCTAAGACATCGGATCTTGCTTGAGACTCAGTTAACTGTACCGTCATCAAACGATTGATTAACAAAAGGATACCCCCTAAACTACCAGCAAAGAGGGGAATTAATCGTAAAATTCGATTAGGATCTGATTTCATAATAATTTGAAAAGGATGATTTTCAGGATCAGTATCAATTAACGCTATATTTTTTTATACTGTATTATAATCATATTGATTTTTAAGAATAAGACTTGTTGTTGCCTTTTTAAGGAATAATTGGATAAAATCAAAAGATAAAATTTGACATCTGATGTTTAATCTGTTGTCTTATCTTAAAAAAAGTTTAATTTGTAGTAAAGTAGAACGAACTCATATCGTTCTCATCCTTAATCTATGACTATAGTGACACACCTTAACCTAACATACAATTATTTAGCAGCATTTTTGCCCATCGATAGCGTTTTCTCCACTCAAGGCATCATGGTGATGTTATTGGCTGCTTATGGTTTGGCTATGTGGATGTTTTTGACCACTGCGCCAAAAGTCTACACCATCATGGTATCTGATATGGAGGTTGCCCGACAATTTTACGAGGGGTTATTACAGTTAAATGTGGCCGATGTTCCTCTTCATTATTATTACAATTATGAACAAACTTTAGGAACGGCAGGGGTCGATCCTTTTTATATGACTGCCACACCCACCGCTACAGCTACCAGTAACTATGGTGCCGGGGATGGACTATGGTATCAATTGAAAAAAAATACCCAACTCCATATTATCGGAGGGGCAAGTTATGGAGCAAAAAATCGGCAACGCCATGTATGTTTTGATAATGAATGTTTAGAAGATATTTTGTTAAGGGTTGAGTCGAGACGGTTAAAATATAAAGTTCGTCGTAGAAAACCCCTTAATTTTTTGGTGAAGGATATTGATGAGAGAATTATCGAAATGGTAGAAGTTAAAAATTAAAGTTAAACGGGGTGAGGAAAACTCACCCTATTTTTTGGGTAACATTTTTACAAGAAACTGTTTATAACAATCATAAGATTCTAAACTAAAACAGACAAAAATAACCTGCTGAATGGTTGTATTTCCTTGTAAAAAGTCTTTAACTGTTTGAATTGCGATCGGGGTTGCTAATTCCATAGGATAACCATAAACTCCTGTACTAATGGCAGGAAAAGCAATGGTTTTTAAGCATTTTTCTGTGGCAATTTCTAAACAGCGATTGTAACAACTTGCTAATAATTGATCTTCTTGATGATTACCGCCACGCCAAATAGGACCAACCGTGTGAATAATCCATTGTGCTGGTAATTGATAACCCTTGGTTATTTTAGCATCTCCTACATTGCACCCTCCTAGAGTACGACATTCTGCTAATAATCTCGGTCCGGCTGCTTGGTGAATGGCCCCGTCAACCCCTCCCCCTCCTAATAATGATTCATTGGCAGCATTAACAATAGCATCAACCCCTTGCTCGGTGATGTCTCCTTGTATGGCTATAATTTTCTTTGATGTTCCGTTTAAACTCATAAAATTCTCCTGTAAATATCTAGAGTTTATCATTATTTTTTATTGAGAATTTTTTATAAATTATCGTTATAAATTATTTCTAAAATACTTGATTTTCTTGACTTGACATGATATTATAGTAACAATGGAAAAGTCTTGCGCCTATTACCTACTTTTCAGATACATAAAAAGCATTGTTTAGAACTAAATAAAGTTGTAAGGTGGGCAAATGTTTTAACTTTTTTATAATTACCTATAACTTTTTGATTTGCCCACCCTACGATTTTTTCATTAATAATTGTATAGTGAACTTGAAACAGATATTCTTGACTGGTTTGACATGAGTTTTTTTCTGCAACCATGACAGTTTTTATTAGTATCAGGATTTTCTGGGTTATAACAACTAGGGTTAAGACAATAAAGCATAACTAAATAATTAATAATTGAAAAAAATTTATAACTGATGACTGATAACTGTTATTTCTGTTATAACCAATAAGAAGTAGTGTTGTGATGAAGGGAAGCAAAATGACAGGACAAGACCTGCACCAACTATTGTACAGTAAATGGGGAAGATCCTACGATATACAGCTAAGAAAGGTTAAAGGTAAGATTTTTTGTCAGGTGATGTGGAAGTATCTCGAACAAGCATCATTTCCCATGACAGAACAAGAATACTTTGAACATTTGAATGCGATCGCAAATTATTTAACTGCTTGGGGAAGTGAACCACAAATTATTAATTATTTGGAAACCACAAATGAACGTCCCCGTCTGGGAAAAGCAGTGAGTATTCCCCTTGATTTAGGAGAAAAAAGTTCAGAATGGATTTTAGATGAGTAATTCTATGTTATCCTCTATGAAAATGAATTAAATACGCTTATTATATGGAAGTTTTTACTATTTTTTTGTCTAGTTTGATCACCATTATTTCTCCTATTGGATTTGTGGTTGATGCAGTGGTAGCTGATCGATTACGGGCTCAAGTTTCTAGGGTAGAAGCGTTAGCAGTTAGGGTAGATAATACCCCCAGTTATCAAGCGGTTTCTGGAAAAATAGATCGGATACGCATCGCTAGTCGTGGCATAGAAATTATTGATAATTTAAGAATAGATACCTTTGATTTAGAAACGGATCCCATTGACATTGATATTAATAAAGCTCAAGAAGTAGCAGATATTAAAAGTATTCAATCTGCTCTAAATAAACCCTTTCAAGGTGCGTTTCGTCTGGTTATAGAAGAAGATGATCTTAATTCAGCATTAGAAGCTTATAGTATTAGAGAACAATTACAAGGGTTAATTGATACTATTTTACCCCCCGAAGCTCCTCGATTTGAAATTTTAAAATTACAGATTAATTTTATGACAGACAATCGTCTAGCTTTAGAAATTGAATTAGAACAAGAAGGCGTAGAAGGAGAAGAACCCACTCAGTTAGACATCTCAGCAGAAGTTTCTTTTGCAATAGAACAAGGGAAAAAGATTAAGTTAACTGATCTGACTGCGATTATTAATGATAGAAAACTCTCTTCACGGTTTGCTAATATAATACTAGCAGGAATTAGCGAAAGATTAACCTTAGACCTTTTTGCTGATCAAGGGTTTTTAGTGAGAATTTTAAACGTCAATCTTAATGATGAAACCCTCGATATTGCTGCCTTTTTTCGACTGAGTCCATCGGAAGAATAATTAAAGATTAACGATTAATTATTAATTCTTAATCATCCCACCAGGAACTGTTATCTACGCTAGAATCGTCTTGAAGAATAAAAAAACTTTTAAGAGGAAAATAATATGCAAGATAATAAAAATAATATGCAAGATAATAATCGTCAAAATCGTTCCTCTATTGGCTTTATTGCCGGAATTATTGCAGCAATGCTAACTACTGGAACCGTCGTTACTTGGTGGGCCGTTCATACTTTAACTAAGTCTACTGATACCCCAACTCCCACAGAAAATCCTGTTAGTCAACCCTCTGACACCGAACAACGAGGACAAGTTTACTGGTTGGATGCTACCGGCGATCGCTTAAAATTAGAGGAGAGTCCCTTATCTTTACAAAAGTCTCTAAGTGATCAAGAGGTAGTAGAAACCGCCGTCACACGCTTATTATCGGGTCCAGAGAGTTCTGAAAATGACACCACCATCCCCCCAGACACCAAGCTGTTAAGCCTTAAATTAGACAAGGAAGGGGTTCACCTTAATCTCTCTTCTGAATTTACCACAGGAGGGGGTAGTGCATCCATGATGGGACGGTTAGGGCAACTATTATATACTGCCACCAGTGTAAATCCTGATGCTAAAGTCTGGTTATCTATTGATGGGGAACCCTTAGAACTATTGGGAGGAGAAGGGTTAATGATTGAACAACCGATGACTCGTCAGTGGTTTGACAAGAATTTTGAACTATAGTCGTAACTTGATCAAATCTTTTGTTAAAATCCAAGGGATTTATCGATTGGGTTTTGATACTGTCTTAAATAGTTATGATCATGTCATTAAATCATTTATTGCGTGGGTTAGGAGTGTTTCCAGTTTCTCTGGGTTTTTTGCTGTTTACAGTTCCTGTAAAAGCCGGTAATTGGAACCAGTATAGTGTGTGTATTACTCAACTAGAAAAGTTTGATGTATCAGGAGACGATGCAGCCATTGCTTGTTCTGATGCGCTAATTCCTAAAGAATTATCCGAATGTGTCAGTATTATAGCAAATGCAACCCCTATTAATGGGAGTGACTCTGTAAGAGCTTGTTTTCAGGTTAGACGGCCTATTGACTTAGGAAACTGTGTTGCTGATATTTACAACGCTCTTCCTAGTTTAGCAGTGGTTGATCCAGAAACTGATACGGAAGAAATCAATTTATTAACGTTATTAAATTCCTGTCGTGCGAGTTTACGTCCTGGTTTTTATTCTGAATGTGTTATTGCCACCGCGAACGAAGTAAATGAAATGAGTCCCGTTAAAGCGATGGATATTTGTCTATCAGCACAAGATTTTCCTCGTAGTTTGTTTCCTGCTTATACTGAATAATCATTATAATAACCATAACAAACATGGTAGGGGTCAACAGCCGTTGACCCCTACTTTCTATCAATTATTAATGGCTAACAATGAAAGTTTTATTAGTTGCTATCAGTGGTTTATTAATGGGGTTGACAACGGCTCCCTTTTCTGCTTTTTATTTAGCTTGGATCACGTTAATTCCTTTATGGTTATTAACTATTTCTGGTAACAAGATTTACAACAAAAAAAAGTCATTATTTAACAATATTATTATTAATGAAAAAACAGCGATCGCTTTTGTTTGGGGTTTCGCTTATCATGGATTTGGTTTATTTTGGATCACGGGTATTCATCCTATGACTTGGATGGGGGTTCCTTGGCTTTTTAGTTTATTAATTGCTCTTTTTTGCTGGTTATTTATTACCATTTGGGGAGCTATATTAGTTACGGTTTGGTCAATAAGTTTTCGTTGGTTTATTGGGATTAAAAGAACAGGAAATACAAAGCAATCTAATCTATTACAAGCTATTATAAGGGTATTTTTTGGGATAGCTATTTGGTGTTTATTAGAATTATTGTGGAATCAAGGGGCGTTATGGTGGACTTCTTTATCTTATACCCAAAGTCCTAATAATTTAATCATTTTACAATTAACAAAGTTATCAGGTTATTCGACTGTTACTGCTGCTATTGTGGGAATTAATGGATTATTTGCGGAGTCTATTTTAATTTATTATCAAAACAAGAAACAATTTTTACTATTAATTTTTACTGCTTTGATAGGATTGATTGGCTTACATCTAGGGGGATTTTATTTATATCAACAATCTTTAGTTAATGATGTAAATAAAGCTATCAATGTCGGTATTATTCAAGGAAATATTCCTAATACCATAAAATTGTATCCTGAAGGGTTACGAAAAGCTATTCAAGGTTATACCACAGGATATGAAAAACTTAGTAATCAAAACGTTGATTTAATTATTACTCCAGAAACAGCTTTACCTTTTGATTTAGACTATATTATTAATAATAGTTCTTTTTATCGTGCTATTTTAGAGCAACAAGTACCTGTTATTCTTGGGGCATTTGGTAGTCAAAATATAAGTTATACGAATAGTCTATTTATGATAGATAAAACAGGAGATGTTTTAAGTCGTTTTGATAAAGTCAAATTAGTTCCCCTTGGGGAGTATATTCCGTTTGAAGATATTTTAGGAAAATTAATTGATAGATTATCTCCCTTAGATAGTCATTTAATGGCAGGAAATACCGCACAAAAATTTACTACACCTTTTGGTCAAGCCATTACAGGAATTTGTTATGAATCTGCTTTTAGTGAACATTTTCGTCGTCAAGCAAAAGCAGGGGGAAAGTTTATAATTACCGCTTCTAATAATGCCCATTATAGTGAAATTATGCCCGCACAACATCATGCACAAGATGTTATTCGTGCTATTGAAACTGATAGATGGATGGCAAGGGCAACGAATACCGGTTATTCTGCTATTGTTAACCCGAAAGGGGACACTTTATGGATATCAGATATCAATACTTATGAGTTACATCAAGGGACAATTTATCCTCGAACTACCAAAACTTTATATGTGAAATGGGGAGACTGGTTAACTTTTAGTTTAAGTATTATTGCAGGGCTATTATGGTTAATTAAGTTAACTTTGTGATAATAAATTGCTTAGTTTTGGGAATACTAATGACGAGTTTACCCATTATTATCAAAGATGAAACTAAAATTAATTGCTTGGGGTTTAGGTATTACAACGGTTACAACTGCGAGTTTAGTGGGACTTATTTCTCTCGTAAACTTACCCTATCCTATGATACGTCGCCCTGTTTCAAAAGTTGCTCCCCTCTTATTATTACCTAGTTATATTGAAATGGATCATCATTATCGAGAAGCCATTGCCCATGTCGAACAAGCCGATCAACTTATTCATCATGTTTCTAGTTTTGATGATATCAAATTAGGGGAAGAAAAGGTTAAATTAGCACAAGAAAATTTAGATAAGTTACCGGTTTGGTTTATTGGTTATGAACCCAAAAGATACTGTGAAATATTTAGTTGTAGTTGGCAGTTTACCGTCGATGAATTTGAAGCAGCGAGAAAGAAAATAGGCAGAATGGAAGCTATTATTTTTCAACAAAAAAATGCTTTTAATACTTACCAACAAGCAGAAACGAATTTACAACAAGCAAAGCAAAATTATCAGCAAGCAACTCAAGCAAAAGAAAAAGAAACTATTATTACCAGTTGGCAGCAATCTTTAGACGAATTACAACAATTACCTCCTCAAACGTTTGCAGCTAGTTTAGTTCGTTCAAAATTAGAAAGTTATCAAAGAGACTTTCAAGCTGTCACAGGAAATATGACAGGAAAACAACAAACTGACACCATGATAACTGTAGCAAAAAACTTTTCTTTATCAGCAACTAATTTATGTAAAAATCCTCCTCATTCCGTTGATAAGTGGGAAGAATGTCAACAACTTTGGCAAAAGGCTATCAGTCGCTTAGAAACTATTTCTCAAGAGGATCTAGGTTATCTAGAAACACAAGCATTATTAGCAGAATATGAAACGAATTCTAGTATAGTTAAATTGCGAAGTAAAGCCGAAAAAGAATCAGGAGAAGCTTTAGAAATGGCTAAAAATGAAATTCAAAACTTACAAGAACAATTTGCAAATGGAGTTGAAGTAAATCAACGTCAACTATTTATCAGTAAAATGCAAGGCAATATCGAACAATTGAAAAAAGTAGAAACAGGAACTACCGCTTATAATGAAGCACAAGAATTGTTATCCTTAGCCCAAGCTAAGGTAAAAGAAGCTACAAAGTAAATTAAATAAAATGATTGAAAAAAAGACAAAGTTGGTTAACAATAGATGAGTGAGTTTTATTATTACTCTTGATGTCTAACCCTCAAACCAACCAAACTCAAACTTACCACGCCATATTAGAGGCATTAAACCATCTGATTGATGTGGTAGCAAAACTGCGATCGCCTGACGGGGGATGTCCCTGGGATCTCGCCCAAACTCCTCAAACTTTGATACCCTATGTCATAGAAGAAGCCTATGAAGTGGTTCATGCCATCAGAAGCGACGATCAAAAGGCTATTGTAGAAGAATTAGGAGACTTATTGTTACAAGTGGTATTACAAGCACAAATAGCCCAAGATTACGGTTATTTTAGCTTACAAGAAGTCGCTCAAGGCATAACAGAAAAATTAATCCGTCGTCATCCTCATGTGTTTAGCGATGTAGCGGTAGAAAATAGTGAAGAAGTACGTCAAAATTGGGATAAAATTAAAGCAGAAGAGAAAGGAGAAACCCCAAAAATGGCTCAATTATTGAGTCGAAAATTAGAACGCTATAATCGTACCTTACCGCCTTTAATGGCAAGTTCTAAAATATCAGTCAAAGCAGCGAAAGCTGGTTTTGAATGGAAAAATGTAGACGGAGTTTGGGAAAAGTTTAATGAGGAATTAACGGAGTTTAAAGAATCCTTAGAAACCGATAATAAAGCTCATCAACAGTCAGAATTAGGGGATTTATTATTTACGATTATTAATATAGCAAGATGGTATGAATTAGATGCGTCAGAAGCCTTAGCAGGAACCAATGAAAGGTTTATCCAACGGCTTTCTAAAATGGAAAAGTTTGCTGATCGTCCTTTAACGGATTATGATTTAGAAGAGTTAGAAAAGCTCTGGCAACAAGCCAAAAAATACCTTAATCAATAATAATAATTAAGGAAATAACTAACTGACTCTAGAGACTCTAGCAAAGTTATAATAAAGAAAACTCAAAGTATATCTATGACTATTGACCAAGAAAAAGAACAATCTAAATCTAAATCAATCTCAACCCCAAAAAATACGACATGGCAAACTATCTGGGAAAATGTACAAATATTAGTTATTGCTATTATGTTAGCTGTTATTATTCGGACGTTTATTGCTGAACCCCGATATATTCCTTCTGAGTCTATGTATCCCACATTAGAAACAGGCGATCGCTTAGTTGTTGAAAAAGTTTCTTATTATTTTCATCCTCCCCAACCAGGGGACATTATTGTTTTTGAACCTCCCATGCAACTACAACTGCAAGGTTATCAAAAGAGTCAAGCTTTTATCAAAAGAATTGTTGCTAGAGGGGGCGACACGGTTGCTGTTAAAGATGGCAAAGTTTATGTCAATAATCAACTCCTTGAAGAGAATTATATCCTAGAATCTCCCCATTATAACTTAGAATCTGTGAACATTCCTGAAGGCTATTTATTTGTTATGGGAGACAACAGAAATAATAGTAATGATTCCCACGTTTGGGGCTTTTTACCTGAAAAAAATGTGATTGGCCATGCTATTTTTCGCTTCTTTCCTTGGCAACGTATTGGTAGTATTTTAAGCACAATTATATAGCAATGAAATTATCATTAAAACGTAGAAAATTTTTAGGGTTTACCTCAGCTTTATTAGGAAGCTTAATTTTAAAGGCTTGTGGAAATAACAATAATTCAACTTCGACAAATTTAGAAGACTCTACCTCTCCAAACGAAGAAAAAGAAACAACAGAAACCCCAGAAACTTTAAAAGTAGCTATTGTTTTACCTGGCATTATAACCGATAAAGTATGGAATCAAACCGGTTATGAAGGCGTTAAATTAACTGAAGAAAAACTAGGGGCAGAAATAGCTTATGTTGAACAAGTTTCCCAGGCTTATCAAGCAGAAACTTTAGCCGATTTTGCTCGACGGGGTTATAATTTAGTATATGCTCATGGGGGACAATTTGACGCTGCTATTCAACAGGTTGCTCCTCAATTTCGGGATACCTTTTTTATCGGAGTCAATGGGGCAGTAGAAGGGGAAAATATAGCCTCTTTACGCATCGATCATTTACAAGGAAGTTACCTATGTGGAATGTTAGGGGCAATGATGACAAAAAGTAATCAAATGGCCTATATTACTGCCCAATCTTTTCAAGCAACAGATGAAGAATTGAGGGGATTTGAATTAGGGGCAAAATCCATTAATCCCGATATTAAAATTATCTCTACCTATACAGGAGATTGGAATGACGCAGCCAAGGCAAAAGAAGCCACTTTAGCCTTGATTTCCTCCGGTGCAGATGTGGTTTATCAATGGTTAGATAATGCCTCTCCTGCAGTATTACAAACAGCACAAGAAAAGGGTGTTTATGCCTTTGGAAATACAGTAGATCAGTTAAATATTGCCCCCGAAGCCGTGTTAACTACTCCCATTAAACGGTTAGATTTAGCTATTAACTATTTAGCAGAGTTAGCTAATAAAAATGAGTTAGAAGGTAAAGTCTATAGTTTAGGCTTAGATTATCCTGACATCTTATATTTAGGAGAATTTAACGAAGTTGTTACCGATGAAATGATCACAAAAATTAATAATGTAAAAGAAGAAATTGTTAGTAACAAAATAACTTTTGAACCTTGCGAAGAAGATGGAGAAACTACCCTTTGTGTTAATCAAACTGTTTCTTAACTAATATATGGTTGAATTACGTTTAAAAAATATTACTAAAAAATTCGGAACTTTTACTGCAAATAATAGTATTTCTCTAACAATTAATCAAGGAACCATTCATGCTATTTTAGGAGAAAATGGTGCAGGAAAAACCACATTAATGAATATATTATCAGGATTATATTATCCCGATGAAGGAGAGATTTATATTAACGATAAATTAGTTAAAATCAACTCTTCTAAAAGCGCGATTGATATAGGAATTGGCATGATTCATCAACATTTTATGCTGGTTCCTCAATTATCTGTGTTAGAAAATATTATCTTAGGAACACAAGGAGAATATAGACTAAAATTAAAACAAAAAAGAGTAGAAATTAAACAATTAGTTGATAAGTATGAATTAGAAATTGATTTAGATGCTAAAGTAGAAACTATTTCAGTTGGAATGCAACAAAGAGTGGAAATATTAAAAGTATTATATCGGGGGGCAAAAGTATTAATTTTAGATGAACCCACTGCAGTATTAACCCCTGCTGAAATTGATAACTTTTTTAACATTTTACGTCAATTGGTTAATGAAGGTAATACGATGATTTTTATTAGTCATAAATTAGAAGAAGTGATTAAATTATGTGATTGGATAACAATTTTAAGAAGAGGAAAAGTTATCGATACCTTTGAAAATAAAAATCTTAATCCTCAAAAATTAGCTAATATGATGATCGGGGAATATAAAACAATCAATTTAACTAAAACAAGATTATCTTATACCGAAACTATCTTAAAAGTTGATAACTTAGTCGTTAAAAATATTGATAACATTTCTTTTAAAATAAAAGCAGGAGAAATTTTAGGAATAGCAGGCGTTGATGGAAATGGACAACAGGAATTAGTATCAGTAATAATGGGTTTGATTAAAGCTAAACAGGGTAAAATTCAATATAAAGATATTGATATTACTAACTGGACAAAAGAAAAAATAATTAAACAATTATCTATCGGTTATATTCCTCAAGATAGACAAAAAACAGGATTAGTATCATCTTTAAGCATTGGTAAAAACTTAATTTTAAAACAATATAATTCTTATCCGTTTAATAAATGGGGAATGTTGCAAAAAAAAGCAATTAGAAAAGTAGAAAATGAAGCCATTAATTACTTTGATATTCGAGGCGTTGAACCTAATATTACCGTTGGAAAACTATCAGGAGGAAACCAACAAAAAATTATTTTAGCCCGTGAATTAGCCAATCATCCACAATTAATTATTGCTATGCAACCCACTAGGGGACTCGATATCGTCGCCACAGAATATATACAACAACAACTATTAAAAGCTAGAGAAAATGGTACAGCTATTTTGTATATTTCCACCGAATTAGAAGAAGTGAGAAAAATGAGCGATCGCTTAGCTATTATGTACAGAGGAAAGTTTATGGATATCCTTGATCCTAATACTGATGTCGAAAAAATTGGTTTATTAATGATGGGAATTAAACCCTAATAAAAATGTAGGGACTAACCACCGTTAACCCCTACCATACAATCAGGTATTATCAACTATCAAAAATTACATAGTACCGCCCAGAAATTCCTCAATTTCTTTATCTTTTAAATAACAACTATAATCGGTATTAGACGCGCCACTAGCGACTAATTCCTTTTGTTTTACTTTATCTTCTTGTAACGCTTGAACTTGCTGTTCTAACTTGTCAATTCTATCTAATAATAAACGAATAACCTTCGCTTCGGAATCCGGTAAGTTCCCATGTTCTAGAGGGTTAACTCTCACCCCAGACTGATAAACAATGCGCCCAGGAATACCGACAACCGTACAATCAGAAGGAACGTCTCGTAATACCACAGAACCCGCCCCAATCCTAACATTATTACCAATATTAAGATTGCCGAGAACTTTCGCCCCTGCGCCGACAACGACGTTTTTGCCGAGACTCGGATGGCGTTTACCGCTTTCTTTCCCCGTCCCCCCAAGGGTGACACCCTGATAAATCAAACTGTAATCCCCGACTTCGGCGGTTTCACCAATAACCACACCCATCCCGTGGTCAATAAATACACCAGTACCTATCTTTGCCCCTGGATGAATTTCGATCCCAGTCAAAAATCTGCCAATATGGGAGATTAAACGAGGAAAGAAAGGGATTTTTAGGTTATAGATGCGATGGGCGATACGATGCAGCATAATGGCTTGTAACCCAGGATAGCAGAAGAGAACTTCCAGCCAATTACGGGCTGCCGGGTCACGATCAAAAATAATACGAAAATCGGCAATGATGGATGATAACACCAAACTGATATTTCCTGACTTAAAATTGCGTCTTATACCTATTTTATCATTGGAAGCGGTTGACAGTTCACCCAAATGGTTGATTTCTTGGTTGATACTATCGGGGGATATTTGTCAAGGATAATGAAGTTGATAATTTTTTTTGATTAACGTCGTTGTTTGTAAGCAATTTTATTAATTCTTTTGCCAGATGATAAACAACAGGAATAGGAACTGAATTTCCAAACTGCTTTTTTGCAATACTATCTTTATGATGATATTCAAACCAATCTGGAAATCCTTGTAATTTACTGCAATGTTTAGCCATTATAGGCTTAAATTTTTGAGGTTTATAAATTTTTTGAATAAATTTCTTTTTATATTCTTCTGGATTATCAGCATTAATAGAAACCGTTGCAAAGAAATCCCTTGCGCCGGTAGCTGTTAAAGTTCCAATTGTCTCGGAATTAGGTAAGAAAATGCGATAAATCCCATTAATTCCTGAGTTATTTTTTGAGTTTACAAACTCATACTTATTATTGATGATACGCAAAATATTTTTATTCACTAATTTAGTTAAATCAGATTCTTTCAATTGAGGAATTAATTCTTTTAAATCCTTAAACGATAAAGGATTACCATCTTTTTCACCATATTTTTTACTTCTTCTATACTTTAATAATGTTAAACAGATGATTTTCTCTTTCTTTGTTGTCTTGATTAAATCCCAAGAATGAAGCGTTGTATGACCATTTCTAAGGTCTGAAAAAGTAAAAAAGTCATTTAACTCATCATTTTTTTGAAATCGATTACGAGACGGAGGAATATTACCATTAAATAGAATATCTGGATTTAATTTTACTTTTTCAACAACTTTACAATTTTTAAGTTCATCAAAAATATCTAATAATCTGGTCTGAACTTTTAACGGTTTTGGGAATTGATAATTGTAACAATTTTTTTGATCTTTTCTAATACCGACAATAAAAACTCGTTCACGATTTTGAGGAACACCAAAGTCATAGGAATTGATGACTTTCCATTTAACAATATAATTAATGTTTTCAAATTGATTTACTAAATAGTCTAATTTATCTTTATTTTTTCCTGTTGTTAATCCCTTAACATTTTCAAAAATAAAAGCCTTCGGTTGATACTTTTTAACCAATCTAATAACATCAAACCACAGTTGACCCCTAGGATCATTAAATCCCTTTAATTTACCTGCAACAGACCAAGGTTGACAAGGAACTCCCCCCACAAATAGATCAATATTTTTCGGTAACTCATTAATCTGCGAAATATCTCCTAAATTGAGTTCTTGAGTATTATAATAACTAATAAAATTTTGTTGATAAACCTTAATTGCTTCTTTATCAATCTCTGAATAACCTAAACATTTTCCTCCTAATTTTTCTAAAGGAATACGAAACCCTCCAATCCCTGCAAAAAAATCAATAAAAGTAAACTTTTTTTGAATAAAATTTAATTCTAACGGTTTAGAAGTGTTGAATAATTCTAGTTGTTTACTCTCACTTTGATTATTAACTTTTTCTTTGTTGATTGTCCTCATCGTCTCATTAATTTGTTCTGCAAGATAATTCAATTATACTATTTTATTAACTTATAATATCTATGAATTTTCGGTTCTACCGAACTTGTCATGTAAATTACAAAAATAAAAACGTATTTTTAAAAGTATAAAGACAAGAGAATAATAAGTAAAAGCTTTATGTAGGTTGCTTTTAAGGAGATTTGATGCTTAAATAGGT
>NETF01000192.1 GCA_002172675.1 unicellular cyanobacterium SU3 | reverse complement strand
GTGGGGCTACCTTAACAGTGCTAAAACAATATATAGAAAACCAAGGCTATGATGACTAACTTGTTGCTTGCTCCTTAACCCCCACCTGATAAGTCGAGGTGGGGGAATGCGTCGCAATTTTGTTCAATTAGATAATTTTGGCCGTACGAAGACCGAAATATAACCCAAGGGCGATCGCTGTAAAGATAACAATGTATCCAGCAAAAGCAGCAATAGCAACTCCTGACATAACTTTTTTGCACTCCTAAATTGAGTAATTCTTTGTTATTTTACCCTATTGAACCTATTTTATACTCTGATGGTGGACATATATATCTATATATCTCTAAAAATGTAGGTCGATGCCCTCCCCCTCCTACATAAATCGTCAATAATATCATCTTTTTAGGATCATAATATCAAATTTAAAATTTATCTACCAAGTAGAAAAATCAAATTATTTTCCCTGTTAAATCTGTAACCAATGACTAATAGCACCCGGAACGGGGAGTAAAATAAGGATTAATAAGGCTAAAGAAAATAAACCCACAAAATCTCTTATGTCATCTAATTCTGTGACATCATTAAGAGCAGGTTGATCCATAATCGGCATTAAAAATAATAAAATTGCCCAAATCAAAAATTCTGGTCGAATCATGGCTAAAACTAACATAAAAATGCGAGTAACTTGACCGACGATCACCGCAGTTTTTTGCCCAAACATAGCATGAACTATATGACCCCCATCTAACTGTCCTACAGGCATTAAATTGAGCGCTGTGACAATTAATCCGATATAACCAGCCACCGCTAAAGGATGAAGATGAAGAGCTTTTCCTGCCATGAAACTACTTCCTAAAACCAATTTCACTAACATAGCAAATAGGAAAGAAAAGCGAGGATCGAGGGCTTCGACATTCAATAAAGAAGCATTTTCAGCCGTCGGCATCGGCACAATTTCTGATAGAGAAATTCCCCATAATAAAAGAGGAAGGGTAACAATAAAACCCCCCAAGGGACCAGCAACCCCTACATCAAATAAGGCTTTGCGATTGGGAGTCGGGGATTTCATTTGGATAAATGCGCCGAAAGTTCCCAAGAAAAAAGGAATCGGAATAAAATAGGGTAATGTCGTGGCAATTTTATAGCGAACAGCCGTTAAATAATGGCTAAATTCGTGAACACCTAAAATCGTAATTAAACCTAAACTATAGGGTAATCCTTCTAATAAGACACTGGGATCATTATTGATGGTGTCTGTAGAAATTCCTGCGATAGAGATCGTTCCTACCAGGGTTGTGGTTAATAGGGTTAGTAATAGTAATCCTAGGGCAAATAAAGGGCGTTTTAATTTTTCTTCGCTTTTATTGTCTTCCGTTTCATTTTTTGACCAGGGGTTAGGCACTAACGCAAAAAAGGGCTTTCCTTGTAATCCTTCTTGAAAAAGAATTAAGAAGCGATCGCCAAACACTTGTTCAATATTTTTTTTGATAGAAGTGTAAGCTTTTTCTGGGGCTGTGCGTAGTTTTCCTCGACAGAGAATAGCTTGAGGACGATAATCTAAGTTTTGTAAATAATAAACTCCCCAAGGAAAACAATCCCGTAAGGATTTTTCTTCTGTTGCTGTAATGGGACGAACTTTCTCGGTTTCTTGAGTGGGTTTTTCTAACGCTTGAAGTTGTGGGGGCGAGTCTTGAATCGTTTCTTTGGGTTGATCGGAGGACGGAATTCTTCCTAGTCCGATTAACCAGAAATAGATAGGAAGACAAATGACTAAAGGAACGACAATCCAAAGAAGGGGAATCGGTTCATCTTCTCCATTCATTTCATACCATGTTGTCCAGACTACCGCCGGCATCATCATCACTAACCAGATAATCCATATAGGTGTGCGAGTAATGGGGGCAACGGTTTTCTTAACGAGATAGTATGTAATTGCGCCTAAAATAATTAATAGTAACCACATATTGACAGTTCAACTTGTATTAAGGATGATTCTTTCTAGGGATAATTAACCAATTGAGGAATAATAAAGGGATAGCATCTATTTTCTATTGTAGAGAAGTTGTCAACATAAATGAATTTAAACACCATTAAAAGTCCTAAGCCTCCCCGAATGTTATTAGAAGGTTTATTTGCTTTTTCCCCCAACCGAGAGATTTTAGGGGGAACCTCTTATTTCATTGTAGAAAAGTCTGGTAACATCTTGATCGATTGTCCTGCTTACTGTGATGATTATCTTCAATTTGTCGGAGAACAGGGCGGGGTCAAAGGGCTGTTTTTGACTCATCGCGGGGGTATTAGTCCTTCTCTTAAGTTATGGCAGAAGGCTCTAGAATGTGACATCATTATCCAAGAACAAGAAGCTTATCTTTTACCTACCCTACCAGTTAAGTCGTTTGAAAGGGAAATGGCCATCTCCCAAACCATAACGGCTATTTGGACTCCTGGCCACTCTACGGGGTCATCTTGTTTGTATTGGCAACAACATGGGGGGGTATTGTTCACCGGACGACATCTACTGCCTGATCAACAAGGTTATCCGGTTCCCCTGAAATTAGAGAAAACCTTTCATTGGGGTCGTCAACTACAAAGTGTTGCTCATTTGTGCGATCGCTTTTCCCCTGATACTCTTCATTATATCTGTCCTGGAGCTAATACAGGGTTCCTACGGGGCAAAGGGTTCATTGATCATGCCTATGAACGACTTTCTCTGGTTGGCTAAATAATATTTTTGTTCTTTTTTTGATTTTTTTTAATCTTTTTTGATAAACTGTAACATATAGAAATATTTTTCTCATAAAAGCGTTAGGAGAGCAAATTCCAATGGCAGGATTTTTTGGATTATTTAGCGGACGTAAAGCAAAATTTGTTGATGAACCCGATAATACACCAGCCCAACCCCAGAAAAAAGAAGCATTTTTCTTAGATAATGATTCAGCTAAAACCCTAGGTGATACTGAGTTTATGCGTAAACCCATCACTATTAGACGCACCTTTGCTAAGGGTGGTGAATTGGTTCAAGAAATTTCTTCTATGGAAAAGAAAAAAGCAGGAAGAAATAACATGACTCCTTCTAATAAAGGGAAGGAGACGACTACTTCTCAAGGAACAGCCTCTGCTAATACAGAACGTCGTAAAGCTGATAGTAGCATGGATATGTTCCGTAACATGGCTCGTGATATGAAAAAATAAATCTTTTCATTTTTCTTAGGAAAACTTAGCTTGAAATCTGCTCAGGGCTTAATATTATTAAGCCCTTTTTTATCGAAAAAATTAGACCGTTACTTCAACAAAATGACTACATAATAGATATTTCAGAATAAAAATTGAGCGATCGCTTTAGCAATCTCAAAAGATCCCCCTGATTTTCCCACCCTTTCTTTTCCATTTTGTCTACACTTATGTAAATAATCTTTATCTTTTAAAATAGTTTGAATGGTTTGGGCTGCTTCAGTAAAAAGATGAGGATTTTTATAACTTTTTCCAATCGTTTTAACCGATAGTCCTAATAATCTCATTTGTGCTTCGGCAAAGGGGTATGTAAATTGTGGACCTTTTCCGGGTAATTGAATCACGGGTTTTCCTAACCCAACTACCTGTTCAACTGCGGTTCCTGCCATTCCGATCGCTAAATCACAGTTATTAATAATATCTGCAAAAGCTTGATAATAACATTCAATTCTAACAGTATCTTTAACTAATATTCCTACAGACTGATATTGCCATTCCAACTTTTCAGCTAACTGTTTTAAATCCGTTTCTTTAATCGCTTGAACTAAAGCGACTCGAAATTGTACCCTTTCTAAAGTCACAAGAGATTCACAGACCTTTAATAATAATTCTAGATTATCTAGAGCTTCAGGAAGACGACTTCCCGGTAATAAAGCAATGGTGGGAATATTATCATCAAGACGCAGATTTTTTCCCGTTGGGGTTAAAATATCCATAATAGGATAACCTAAAAAATAAGCGTTATTAAGTCCTTGTTTCTGTAAATCTTCTGCGGTAAAAGCATCTCTAGTCAAAATAGCTAAGCAACGAGGCGATCGCAAACAAAAACGAGTTAACCAAGGAAGTTTTAAAGTCCCTTCATAATAACTAGAAGTTGACACTAAAAAAGCTACAAAAGGACGACCAGAAATATAGGCCATGGTCACAGGAAAAATGTCACCAATGGCAACAATTAAATGATAACGAGAACAATAGTTTAAAAGGGTGCGAATTTGATATAAGGTTAAGCCAATTAATCCGGCACCTACATCCTTTATTAACGTTAGGGGATTCATATAAAAAATGCCCCCAGACGGTAAATTTTTAGGTTGTCCTATCAAAGGTAAATTGAGAGAACGATAAGCATTTCCCTCTCCCACTAAAGGCATGGCTGTAATGGTAATATGAGGGGCAAGTTTCTGCAATTGTTGGAGAATAAGACTACTGTTAAGGTCTTCTCCATGGCCGTTACTCATAAATAAGACTTCTTTTTTCATTTCATTAATAATTGTCATTAAATTAATAATTGAGAATGAATAATGACTGCTCTATGGTAAACATAGGTAACGGTAAAGCGTAATGATTTCTTAAATAATAGGTTAACAAGGGGAAGGTTGTCCTAAAATAGAAAAAGGCTGAAAATTATTGTAGCTTTTAGGAGTCACCACAACCGATGACACAAGCCACTCAAACCCCCGCCAAAGGAATTCAACTCACCGAAACAGCCCTTAAGCACGTTTTAATGTTACGGGAACAACAGGGAAAAGACCTCTGTTTGCGTGTTGGGGTTCGTCAGGGAGGATGTTCCGGAATGTCCTATATGATGGACTTTGATGATCCTAGTAATATCGGCGAACAAGATGAAGTCTTTGATTATGATGGTTTTCAAATTATCTGCGATCGCAAAAGCCTTCTTTATCTCTACGGCCTCGTTCTCGATTATAGTAACGCCATGATCGGAGGTGGTTTTGAATTCACCAACCCCAATGCTAACCAGACTTGTGGCTGTGGTAAGTCCTTTGGTGTTTAATAAAGAAATATACTGTATGGTAAATAATTGGGGCAGAAATCGCTTTTTCTGTCTCTTTTTGTCTTCATTCTATTACTGAAAATGACTGAAACTGCTGCAACTGCTTTTGAACAAGGGTTAGAACGCTATAAACAGGGGGAGTCCGTTGATACCTTAATCCCCCATTTCAAACAAATCTGTGATCGCACCCCGAAAAACCCTACCGCTTGGGCCTGTTTAGCTTGGTTATATCTCTTAGACGATAAACCAGAGTTAGCCCTCAAAGCGGCCAAGAAAAGCGTTAAAATTGATAATAGACCGCCCCAAGCCCGAATTAACTTGGCTTTAGCTATGTTAGACACTGGCGCAAAAGGAGTGCGGGACCACATCGAAGCGGCCCAACAAATGATGTCCCTCGATGAAGAAATTCATCAAGATATCATGGAAAACATCGAAGATGGATTAAGCCGTAAACCCGACTGGAAAAGTCTCCAGCGTGTGAAAAAATGGTTAGTTTCCCCTGAATAACAATGCAATTATCAAAAACCCAGTTAATCGGATTAAAAGCAGATGATTTTCGTCATCCTTTAGATTTAGAAGCCACTCAAACGTTAAAACAACTCCCTGGTTTGGATATGATCGTTAGGAGTTTACTGGGTTCTGTGGCCGAACAATTTTTCTATCTCAATAACATTGCTTCTTCGGTGTTAGTGAGTGAAAAACAATTACCCCATCTTCATAAATTATTAGTCGAAGCAGCCAGCGTTCTTGATTTAGAACCCCCACAACTCTATCTACAACAAAACCCCGTCCCGAACGCCTATACCTTCGCTATGCAAGGAAAACAACCCTTCATGGTGTTGCATACATCTCTAGTGGAAATGTTGACCCCCGAAGAAATACAAGGGGTGATGGCCCACGAATTAGGACACCTCAAATGTGAACACGGGGTTTACCTCACCTTAGCGAATATTATGGTCTTGGGTGCGAGTTTATTACCCACCTGGGGAACAGCGATCGCTCAATCTTTACAATCTCAAATGTTACAATGGGTGCGCTGTGCTGAATTTAGTTGCGATCGCGCTGCTTTATTGGTGGCACAAGATCCCAAAGTGGTCATGTCTATTTTAATGAAATTGGCCGGCGGTTCCCCCACCATTGCCCCCCAGTTGAACCTAGAGGCATTTATCCAACAGGCACGGGATTATCAAGCCATTAGCAAAACTGCTTTAGGGGAAATGTTAAAACAGGCACAAACGGAACAACTCACCCATCCGGTGCCAGTTTTAAGGGCTAAGGAAATTGATCACTGGGCTAGTTCCCAAGATTATCACCACTTGTTAGAACAAGGTAAAACAGAGTATAATCAAAAAGCTACGACTAAGGGCGGATGGCGAAATTGGTAGACGCACCACACTCAAAATGTGGCGGCTTCGGTCATGGGGGTTCGAGTCCCCCTCTGCCCATATATTGAGTAAGTATCATTTGAGCATAGATAAAATATAAATCAATGAAGCAAAATGTTACTTTAGAATTAGTCTTAGAACTTGCTAAACAACTTACTCCTGTTGAACAAGTTCGCTTAGTTGAAGAAACGATTTTCCTAACTGACTTTTATAATTATTTAGATAATAATCTAATCGTAACATAGTTAATCGTAAGGGCTTAATAATATTAAGCCCTTACAAAAGTTTTTAATAGGTTAGAAAAAAAATTACTCAGGTTTACGAGCAATCCAATATTTACTAACAAAATGTAACTGAGTTTCCATGAGTTCAAACCCTGCTTTTTCTAATCTTTTCCCTAAGTTATCCTTAATATAATCTGGATAATAGGGTTCATGAAACATAGCAGAAAAATTGTTCATCATCACTTCAAACTCAGGAGAATCTGATAACTGCATCGAATCACAAATAATAAACGTTCCTCCCGGTTTTGTCACCCGAAAACACTCATTAATGACTCGCTGACGGGCAACCCCTGGTAACTCATGAAAAAGAAACACACAACTTACCCCATGAAAAAAGTTATCTGGATGGGGTAAATCTTCTGCATTAGCGTGGGTGAGTTGGGGGAGTTCTCTGGGATTTTCTGATAGGAGTTGATTGGCTTTTCTTAGGTAAGCAGGGGATAAGTCAACCCCAAATAAAGATGCTTTAGGAAAAGTTTCACGAAGATTTTTTAAGGTACGTCCGGTTCCACAAGCTACGTCTAACACTTTAATTTGATAAGTCGGAACCGATGAAAATGTCTTTAAACCTTCTTTTAAAGGCGCAAGAATACGGCGACGCATACTATCAGCTACCCCATTAAAAAGAATGTCGACTTGTAAGTCGTAGAGATTAGCTGAGGAGTCGCTGAGATAACCATCGGTTTGATAATGAAAGTTTTGTAAATAGTAACGGGGATAGCCTTCTTTTTCGATATTGTCTGCAAAGGTTTGATATTCTTTTCGTTGTAATCTTATCCAGATTTTGGGTAAGTCTAACCACATTTCAGGATAATAACGCAAGAAATCGGGTAAGAAACTATCGAATAAAATCTCAACAGGATAAACCCCTTTTTGGGCATCTTGCCAGTCAATTTCACACAGTTGATTCCGTCTTTCTTGTAACTCTAATAATAAGTCTGGAGACAGAGGCGTGGTGAGATTTTGACGACTGGGAATCACCGTATCCGTTAAGCGATCGCTGATAGTTTTGTGGGCTAGGCTGAATACACTCTTACTTTGTTGGAATCCTTGATAAGCAAGTTTAGTTAAGGCTTCAGGAAGGGATGATAGTAGATTAGGGTTAGGGGTAGATTGCATTGACAACAGTTTTTAGTAACACCAAGCAAATATTAAAAAATTACTTTTAGTATATCGACTCAAAATAGTTATTTCAATATCTTTCTTTGAGGCAATGAAGAACAGGCAACAGTCAATTAATTAGAATAGCATTGAAAATACTATAAGAAATATAATGATTTCTAAGAATCATTTTCTACGTCTTAAGCATCTAATACACCCATCGTAGACATATCAACAATGCTATTAATTTGATATCCTCTTTGGAGAATATGAATTGGCTTTTTCATTCCCAATAAAATTAGACTAATAGCTTTTACTAAAGAAGAATTGACTGCGATATCTCCTTGCATTTCTCCAGCCACACAAAAATCATTGATAATAATAATGATTGTTAGTGATAATTATCAATGATACTTATTTTAGACCTAAACTTTTGTCAGGTTAATTTAACTTTAATTAACTCTTAATATTTTTATCCCTACTATAATGTTACAATGACTACAATATGAATAGGGGCAAATGCTTACTCAGTCAGATAAAGCTAGTCATCTGAACTGGTCAGTTTTGTATGATGTCTATTTATTTTCTTTTTACAATTCCATTTAATCAAAATTTAAACACGATTAGAGTAAACGCGCAAGGAGGGACTCAATTATGTTAATGACAAGATACACCATAGAGGACATTAAAGATGAAGCAAGGCATCTAGTAGAACAAGGTAAAGTGGATAAACAACAAAGAATTTATACTTTGTGTCAATATCTTCCGTCAGGAGAATGGTGCTGCATCGAAACCGAGCTAGAAAGAAATGACTTCTTACTGAGAGATTCTATTGCTGATTTAATTCCTATGCAAGAGTGGACTAACGATTAAAGATTAAATAACCTGAGTTCGGGATAAGCTTAAAGTCTGATGAAACCTTTGGCGAAAAAACGTTTTTAACAATAGAAAATCATCTAACTCCGCCACTATAATTGCGTGTAGCATCCTCAGACCCCCTAATTCCGAACTTATTATTGATGTTAGAGGCGATGGGGAAGGGTGATTGCGCTATATGTGAGGATTTTACCTCACGAAGGCTTAATTGTCTTCAATAGACGGGGATTAAAACCCATTAGTAGGTCGGTTAAAGCAGTCTTTTAATATTTGTTTTAGCTTAGAATCAACTTGTTTATAGGATAATAGGACTAATTGGATGTTTACTTGAGAGATAATTGCCCAATGGCACCGTTAGCCCTACTGAGTGTATCAGACAAAACAGGAATTGTTGAGTTAGCCCGTCAATTAGTCAATGAATTTGGTTTTGAATTAATCAGTAGTGGAGGAACAGCAAAAACGCTACAAGAAGCTGGACTAAAAGTTACTAAAGTTAGTGATTATACAGGTTCTCCAGAAATTTTAGGAGGAAGAGTTAAAACTCTTCATCCTCGCATTCATGGCGGAATTTTATCCCGTAGAGATATCCCTCAAGATGTGGAGGATATGAACAATAATAATATTCGTCCCATTGATTTAGTAGTCGTTAATCTTTATCCCTTTGAAGAAACCATCGCCAAACCAGATGTTACGGTAGCCGAAGCCATCGAAAAAATTGATATTGGGGGTCCGACTTTACTACGTGCGTCGGCTAAAAACTTTGCTCATGTCACGGTTTTATCTAACCCGAAATATTACGATCATTACTTACAAGAATTAAAAGATAATAACGGAGAAATTTCCTTAAGTTTTCGACAAAAAATGGCTGGTGAGACCTTCGCCTTAACTAATGCTTATGATGGGGCTATTACGGATTATTTTGCCAATCTGTCTACCGAAGAAACTATCCCCTTACCCAGTCGTTACACCGTTTCAGGTACCGCCTTTCAAACCTTACGATATGGAGAAAACCCCCACCAAAATGCCACTTGGTACCAACGGGGAACTAAAGCCACAGGATGGACAGCAGCGAGGCAGTTGCAAGGAAAAGAACTCAGTTACAATAATTTAGTGGATTTAGAAGCAGCCAGACGGATTATTGCTGAATTTGACCCCAAAGAACCAGCCGCAGCCGTTCTTAAACATACAAACCCCTGTGGAGTAGCAGTGGCCGACAGTTTAGCCGATGCCTACGAACAAGCCTTTAATGCTGACTCCATTTCGGCCTTTGGGGGAATTGTCGCCTTAAACCAGCCGTTAGACGGAGAAACCGCCGAAAAATTAACTAAGACTTTCTTAGAATGCGTTGTTACTCCCGATTACACCGAAGAAGCAAAAGAAATTATCGGTAAAAAAGGGAAAGTCAGAGTCTTATTATTACCCGATTTAACCCAAGGACCCAAACAAACCGTTAAAGTGATCGCCGGTGGATTATTGGTGCAAGACTCCGATGACGCGGTAGATGTGCCGGATAATTGGGAAATTGTCACGGAAAAACAACCCACCCCTGAACAACTGGCCGAATTATTATTTGCGTGGAAAGTAGCTAAGCACGTTAAATCTAATGCGATCGTGATCACCAAAAATCGGACAACTTTAGGGATAGGTGCCGGACAAATGAATCGCGTGGGTGCGGTGAAAATTGCCCTAGAAGAAGCAGGAGAAGAAGCTAATGGGGGATACCTTGCCAGTGATGGTTTCTTCCCCTTTGACGATTCCGTACGCACTGCTGCTGTTGCTGGAATAACCGCCATCGTACAACCTGGAGGTTCATTAAGAGATAAAGACTCCATTGCTGCAGCTAACGAGTTAGGGTTAGTGATGGTATTAACCAAAATGCGCCATTTTCTGCATTAAAAATTCTCTTAAGCCTTCTGCATCCTGTCGGGGTTTAATAATATTAAACCCCTACCATCCCTAACATTAAAAAAGTTGGTATTTCATAAGTATAAAAACTACTATATTGTTAATTGCTGGAGCTTAAAATGTCTGTTATTGTTTCTTTAATTACGGCCTTAGTTGCTTTTTTAATTACTTTTCGTAATACCGGTTTAGGGGGAGAAACTCATCAAAATAAAGTCAAAGCCATTGCTTTTTTAATTGGATGTTTGGCTGCTTTTTCGGCTATTTATCAAATTATATTTCGTTTTTTAGTGGTTCTGCCTGCCGGAGAGGTGGGAGTCGTAGAAACCTTTGGCAAGGTTCAGGAACAACCGTTAAACTCTGGTATCCATTTAATTAGTCCTTTGGCAAAAGTCACCAAATTTTCCACTCGTTTACAAGATATAAAAGAGCCACTTCAAAAGAAGGTTTAAATTTAAAGTTAGATGTAAGTCTACAATATAAAATTAATCCTCAACAAGCGTCTACGGTTTATCAAACTATTGGTACAGAAGAAGAAGAGATTTTAATTCCTCGCTTTCGCTCAATTATTCGTCAAATTACCGCCAGCTACGATGCCCGAGATATTTATGGAGAAAAAAGGGCTATTGTGGCTGACAAATTAAGAAATGAACTCAATAAAAGTTTAGAACCCTTGGGGTTTATTGTCGATGAAAGCTTATTGAGAAATGTGATTTTACCTCAAACGATTCAAAAAGCCATAGAAGAAAAATTAGAAGCGCAACAAGCCAGTCAAAAACAACAGTTTATTAATGAAAAAGAACGACAAGCAATCTCTTTTGAATTAGAAAAAGCGCAACAGGAAGCCACTCGTAAGAAAATTGAAGCCCAAGGTGTGGCTGACTCACAACGGTTATTATCTCAAGGGTTGACAGAACAATTAATTAAATTAAAAGCCATAGAAGCTACCCAAAAATTAGCAGAGTCTGAAAACTCTAAGGTGATTATTATTGGAGGGGGAGAGGATAAATTACCTTTATTGTTACAAAGTCCTTAAATTGTAGAGAAGTTGAATACGATTTAATTATTTCTATTTATTTATTTTGGGTGAACTTTTTAAGGGGATTAGGTTCCATATTTTTCGGCTGTTTCCTAGGCAAGATAGTAAGATAGGGATCTAATAAATTATCGTTAACCCACCCTGAATAATACTTAACACTGGTAGAATTTTTAGTGAGGTTTATTAACTCTAAATCTCCTCTGATGGCATAAATTTCAGGTCGTTGTTTTTTGGAGTTTTTCCAGGTACTAATACCCCCAGGACCACCCCCAAAATAGTTTAAGGATACCCCATCAAAAGGACGAGTAAATTTATTGCCATTCCATAACCAATCTTTTCCTGGCCAATAAACTGTTGCTTCCCATGAATGCACTTTGTATTCCTTATCATATATTTCTTTCCAGCCCATCGCTCCTTTATCATCTAAAGTCACTGGAAAAGCAGCATTATAAACCACTTCATAACGACCTTTCTCTGCTTCGTAATCTTGAGACGACCACCATAAAACCTCAATTATTTTATTATTCTCATTAGCATTTAGAGTAGTTTGTGAAGTAGAATTTAGTAAGCTTTTGTAAACTTCTAATCCGTCTGAGGGAATATCAGCTTGTAACTTAAATTGCCAGCATTTCCAACTGTTTTCTTGTTCTATGGCCTGCCATTTTATTTGACAGATTCCATTACCAGTTGCTACCCAGATATTGTCTTTTTCTATCATTAATTTATGGGGTATTATACCCACTAATTCACTATTTCTAGCATGATAAGACTTCAAGGATTGACTATTGAGATTATAAGAAACCAGTCCCATTCCTGGTAAATAAGGGTTCCCTTCTCCACTGGTTTGCGTCGCTAACCAGACTGTAGTATCGGTATCATTATTACTAATTTTTAAATCATTAATTTGTTGCTTTGCTATCTGAGAAGGCTGAATAATATTGATTTTGTTCCCTTGAGGATCATAATTAACAATAGTAGCAATTCCCCCATTTCCTTCTCCTTGTTCTGAGGAAACTGACCAATAAAATTGATTATTATAAATGACACTAGCGGTAACTTTGGGGACTCCCAATTGAATACCAGCTTCTTGCTTTTTAACTTGTTCTAATGTGTATAACGTCTGTTTTTGTGGTTCTTCTGCTTCTGGCGTGATTAATTCTAAAACAACTTTTTCAGGTTCTACCTCAAAATCAGGAAAGGGATTAGGATCGAGAATTACTCGATATTGATAGGTTTTATCTTGCCAATTAATTATTTTATAGGCAGGATTATTTAATTCTTTAATGGCTTCTTCATAATTTTTTGCTGGTTGTTCTTCAGGTTTATAATTTCCTTTTTGAGTAATAAAACTTTCATTATCATCACAAAAAATAAAATCATAATCTTGGGTTTGAAATATTATGAGATTCTCAGCAACTTCAATGTTTAATGTTTTTAACTTATCAAAAAAATCTCCCTCATTTTTTACGTTAAAATTAGGGTATGATGCTGGAGGAGATGGGCAATTATTTTCAGCCTTATTTATCCCTTGTTTGGGATTAGTACAACCGATAAATAAGGAAGTTAAACTTAAAAAGGTAATAATTAATTTGAAACTCATGGAAAACACACTACATTAATAAAGTTAGACTTTAGACCTTTCTCAGATTATCTAAATAGTTGACCCATTTAACTGCTAAATCAATCTCGGTAAAAGGAATTTTAATTGAAGATTGATTTTTATTGATAAAATTAAACACTATAACAGGTTTACCTTTATTCGGTAAGTTGGCTAAATCAACAGACTTATCATTTACTAATAATTCTATTTTGTCAATATCATTTAACAAAAATTTAGGTAAAGTATCAGGGATAGAACGACCGGGCTTTCCCCAAGTAATTTCTTTCCCTTTAACACCAATGATGGCATAAATATCATATTTAGCTTGATCAAAATTTTCTGCCCATTGACGATAAGCTTCTAACTTTTGATATTCATTCCAACCACTCCAAGCTAAAATAAAAAAAACTACTAATAATGATAACCAAAATAGACCCCTTGCCATACTTTAACTTCCTAGAAATGCAATCAATATTATTTTATTGTAAACTGATAAACGCTTTAAATAAAAATGATAATCAAGACTTCATACAATAGGGGGTATCAATAAGACCTCAAATTATGGTAAATAAAAACAGTGAAAATGATCATTCATCCTAATCCTTAAAGTTAATGAAATTAAAACAAAGTTTTTGGTCTGATGTCCGATCCCGATTGGAACATTGGTGTAAAAAAACCATAGTCGCTATGATATTAGTGACCCTATCTATCAATTTATGTGGGGCAACTCCGAATCAACTCAGCACAGATTCGCTATTAATTAGCGTTTTAGCCCAAGGAAATGCCATTACCGACCCCGAAGCTATTTTAAGGTACGCCTTACCCATTGATAACGAACCCATTCGCAAAGTTCAAGACGCGATTGAAGATATTTCCAATCATCTCAGAGGAAAACGCTGGCCTCCTATTGCCAAAGATGTGAAACGGGCTTCTTTTGTTCTCACCCTACGCAGCAATCAAATTCTCGATGGAGTCCCCAGCGATCGTCAAGCCCAAGCAGAAACCATTTTAGAGAATATCAAAACAGGGGTCAGCCAACTACAAGAAGCGGTCGAAAACAAAGATAAAGAAGAAGTCTGGCTTAAAAGACGAGATGTACTCGATAATATTGGCGACATTGAAAGCTTAATGGTGGAAGGCTTTCCCTTTGAAATTCCTGAAGAATACGCCGACTTACCCCAGTTAAAAGGACGGGCCACCGTCGAAATAGAAACCACCAAAGGGGATCTTACCATTGTCGTTGATGGTTACAATGCGCCCATTAATGGAGGCAACTTCGTCGATCTCGTTCAACGGGGTTTCTATGATGGTTTATCTTTTATTGATCTAGAAGATAGTTTTGCTATACAAACCGGTAATCCTCCAGGGGAAGAAGAAGGATTTATTGACCCAGAAACAGGAGAATATCGGGCTATTCCCTTAGAAGTAAGAGTCAAAGACGACGAAGAACCGATTTATGGGGCTACCCTCGAAGAAATGGGCATTTATTTACCTGAATTAGTGCTTCCCTTTAATGCTTATGGGGCTGTTGCCTTAGCCCGTCCTAGTTTAGATCCCAATGGAGGATCATCACAATTTTTCTTCTTTAAATTTGACAGCGAATTAACCCCTCCTGGCTTCAATTTAATGGATGGTCGTTATTCTGTTTTTGGCTACTTAGTTGATGGTAAAGATGTTTTAGAAGACCTTACCAAAAAAGATAAAATTATTTCAGCAAAAGTGATCGATGGTCTCGACAATTTAGTTGAACCTAAAAATAGTTAATCTAGAATTCTATTGCGACAATAAAACCTCCTTAAATATAGGAGGTTTTTTATTAAAACTAAGCTATAAATAAAGTAGCCTGAGAAGGCTGGCAAAAGAGATTATTAAGAAAGAAATCTAAAGTTTTTTGTGTCAATAATCCTTGAGCGACGGCAATCTCTCCAAACTTGATCTTAAGGTCTTGTTGTAAGTATAAGATGTTTTCAATATCTTCTTGATCTAATAACGCAGCTTGTTTTAAATATTCACCAATAGGATATTTTGCACCTTGTTTTAAACAGTTCGGCCATCGTTCTGCAAAAAAATCAACGGTTTCTTGTTTTAACCATCCTCTTAAAGCTAAAATTTCACCAATTTTTTGATGTTTATATTCTTCTTTATCTCTTAATGCTGTCTGTAGTTGTGCATCTGTAATTAAATTAGCATCCCGTAACACTTCTCCCAATAAAGGAGTCCAATAGGTTTGAGGAACAACAATATGAGGAGCAGAAATAATTATATTAGATGTAATCTTCATCGAAATTTTTCACATAAATAGGAATAAAAAAAGCTTTTAAACTATAATATTTTGGCTTTTCTGTTATGGCTGTGATCTCAATTACTTATATTTTGTGCCTTCAATAAAACGAGCTAGTGAGGGGAGAAAACAGGTTTTTTTTTGACTGTAACTGCTTAAGAAGTGATTTTCTTTTTTTTATTTGGTATTTTTGGACTGATGCAAGATATCAACATCACAAAAAATTACTGATCACTGTTCACTGAAAATGGATAACTGTTCTTCTGCCGTTTTCCCTAAATGTTGATACGCAATGGTTGTCACCACTCTTCCCCTGGGAGTACGGTTAAGATAACCAATTTGTAATAAATAGGGTTCATAAACTTCTTCGATGGTTTTTGCGTCTTCCCCTGTCGCGGCTGCTACCGCTTCGAGTCCCACCGGTCCGCCGTTAAACTGTGTAATCATCGTCTCTAAAATAAGGCGATCGGTCCAGTCTAACCCTTGAGGATCAACTTGATAAATATTTAATGCTTCTGCTGCTAAGTCTTGGGTAATGGTGTCAAATTTTTTGACTTGTATATAATCTCTGACTCTTCGTAATAAACGGTTGGCAATACGAGGGGTTCCTCTGGACCGTTTACCAATTTCTTGGGCCCCTGGTTCGGTAATGGAAGTCTTTAATAATTTAGCCGTTCGTTTAATAATTAAAGCTAACTCTTCAGGTTCATAGAACTTTAACCGTTGAATGAGGCCAAAGCGATCGCGCAGAGGAGAGGTTAAGGAACCGACTTTGGTGGTTGCTCCCACTAAAGTAAATTTAGGTAAGGGAATACGACGGGTTCTTGCTGCTTGTCCTTTACCAATGGTAATCTCAAGACGATAATCTTCCATAGCAGGATAGAGCAATTCTTCAGTCAAACGGTTGAGTCGATGAATTTCATCAATAAATAAGACATCCCCTGGTTTTAAATTAACTAAAAGTCCTGTGATATCTCTGGGTCTTTCTAAAGCAGGGGCCGCCGTAATTTTACAATTAACTCCCATTTCTGAAGCTAAAATCAGGGAAATGGTGGTTTTCCCTAGGCCAGGAGGTCCATATAATAAAAGATGATCCATCGGTTCATTACGAGTTTTGGCTGCTTCGATGACGATAGATAAAACATCTTTGAGGTCTTGTTGTCCAATATATTCATCAAACGAATGAGGACGGATACTCTCTTCTAACTTATCTTTTTCTTGAGTTGTTTGTGTGGTTTTTAGTAATTCTCGATTATCAGTATCATTGCTAGTGTTTTTATTATTAGGGTTTTGATTACGTTTAATAGCCATTGGCTCAACAGTTGATTCATTTGTTTATCAAAATTGTCGGGGGAAGACCCTACTTAAAAATACTATCAAAAATCTCCACATTTCAAGTAGGTATGAAACCTGACCTAGCTATTTTTATAGGGATCAACAACTGTTGATCCCTATCATATCTATTTTTATTGAATATCTACAATTAACAATTGAGGTTTATAAGTTTCAATAAATGTTACTAATGTGGAAAAATATCCGCGAGAACTTAAACCAATACAACCGGCTGTTCCATCTTCTCCATTACCTTTATTGTAACTCGGATCATAGTGAATGCCTAACGCGCTTCTCCCTGTAGAAAATTGGGGATAAACAGGTAAAAAACGTTCCCCAACTTCAGCTAAAGTTCCTGGTACAGTATGAGAACTGATTCGATAATTTCCATCGGGTAAAGGTGCTTCAGTGCCTGCTTGATTACGGTTTCTATTTTGGCTAAAATAACGACCGGACACAGTTTCAAAGGTATATAAAAGTTGTCCTTGATGATAAACTCTCAGCAAATAAATGGGATTTTTTTGTTGATTGGTCATCCCAGATGGGACTAAATGTAAACAGGTATTGCAGGGTTGTCCCATATTATAGGCTATGTGTTCAGTTTCTGCACTAATCGCTACATTGTTAGGTGTCATCAAAGAGGATAAAAACCCTAATAATAGGGAAGAAAATAGCCAACGAGTCATAATATTTAATTCCTTATTGTTCTATCAACAAAACTTCAATATTCAAACCCAATCCCAAGAATAGCTTGAGCAAAATTCTCCTCACTTAACAGCTAATCTTTTACTGCGGGACTATTGCATTTAATGAATAAATACAAGGTTATAACACTCTCACACCTATGATTAACTACCAATATAGCTCCGAGTTTCTGAGTTATCCGAAATTGTTTGATTTTTTTTATAATTATTTTTAATTAAGGAATTGAAACAGGCTTCTATTTACAATAAATTGTAACAGCATCTGTTTTTATTTTTGAGAATAATAATGACGGAATGGCAATCATCAGCTTAATTATCAGAGGGTAAATTACGCCATTGTGGGTCGAAAAAACCGTATTGTCTAAGAATTTTTATACGGTTATGATGAAGACAACAAAGAAAAAAGCAAGCAATAAGCATCCCTTAGGAGATAACAATTATGGCACTTGTACGTTATAACCCTTGGAAAGAAATGAACGCTTTACAACGTCAAATGAATCAGCTTTTTGATGAAGGTTGGTTAAACAATTCAACAAGAGAATATAAAGAACTAACCTTTTCTCCTTCTGCTGAACTTTCCGAAACCGATGAAGCAGTAATGCTCAAGTTAGAACTCCCTGGAATTAAAGCTGAAGATGTAGATATTCAAGCTACTAAAGAAGCTATCTACATTACCGGAGAACGGAAAGAAGAAACTAAATCTGAAGAAAACGGTATGACTCGCAGCGAGTTCCGTTATGGTAAGTTCTCTCGTTCTATTGCTTTACCTGCTCTCATTGATAATACAAAAATAAGTGCAGAATACAAAGATGGAATTTTACACCTAACCTTACCTAAAGCTGAAGAAGAAAAGAACAAAGTGGTTAAAGTTAACCTTGGGTAGTTTTGTCGGATGGTCAATATTAAATCAAAATTGATGTTGTCCACTACCCACTCTCTTATCTATCCATAAAAAGCTGTGGAGACGTTTTCAGAAACGTCTCCACATTGTCTATTTATACTACTCTTTCGCTGAATCTTAAGCAGCTTGCCAAATATTTTTAATATCATCAGGTAATACTGCTTCGATTTCTTGTTTCATGGCATCGGATAACTCTTCTTTGGTGGCAGAGAAAACCGCTTTTATCACTTTTACGCCGTCGGTGCCACGAGGAACACCACCCTCTTGTTCGATACGTCTTAAAAAGGTTTGACCATCAAAAGTAAGGGGAGGACGAATTTTACTTAACCAAGCTACGAGAGGATTATTATCTTTCCAGAGTTCATGAAGTTCTTCTTTATTATCTTCTTTGAGTTCTGATTTAACTTTCTCGGATGATTCTGTTGTCATCAAATCTCGTAAGGTTCGATAGACAATAATTGTTAAATCTCTTGCATCGAAAATATCAGGGAGTTCGGCTTTTAGTTGAACTTTTTCAAGGAAGGGCAAGTCTTTGGTTGCAATGGGAACTTTAGGCCCTTTTTCTAAAGCTTGAGGATAATTTTCTTGTAAACGTTGCAAAGCTTTATGACCTTTTTCGGTTAAAGAAGCTTTTTTGAAACGAATTAAATGGGGTAAAGGTCCATCAGGCGCACCTAATGTATTGGCAACACGAAAGTCAATCCCCTCTGCGTCAGCTTCGACTAATGAGGGAACATCTTCTTGTTTTGCATAAGCATTCCCTGTAAATTCTGCGTCAATGTAACCTTTCTGGTTGAAATAATCTAAATGTCCCAGGAAGTCAGAAACAGTTAGGTTTCTTCCTGTAAAGTCTGTATTGTTAAAATCTACTGTTTTGCTTCCCTTTTGATTAGCTTGATTAATTTTGTTTAACAGAATATAAGCAATATCTTCTCTTATTTTAATAGGCATTAATGACTCCTTTGAGTTCTTAGAATTTATATATCTTATTTTTACGTTAACAAAAGTTAACAAACTCTTCATCCATCATTAGTTAGAAATTATTCATCTATCATTAGTTAGATATTTGAACAGTGACTTTGTAAGGTGAGCATTGCCCACCTTACTAGATTTAAAAAGATTACCTAATCGCAAATATAGTCAGAACGAACCCAACCTTGCACACCGTTATAATTAATACGCTGCCATGTGTAAGTTTGACCGTCTTGACCACTGGCTCTGTCAAACACAGGAACTGTTGTTCCATTGGGAACCTGGGTTAAGCTACGATAGTTAGTTCCAGGGCCAGTTCTGACATTAAGACGACCACTTTGACTATTGGTGCAAATGCGTCCATAGTAGGCTTCTCCTCCCCGTGGACAATTATCATAGGAATTACATCCAGGGCCTTGTTGAGCATTCATCGGTAAAGCAGTGGCACCTAATAAAAGAAGACCAGTCATGAACGTTTTTAACATGATTATCACCTCATTTTGTGTGTGAGTTTCAGTCCATAAAATAAATAAAGTAAGAGTTAACCTTGTAACTTGACATCTAAATATTGCGGTTGATAGGTATAAACATACTGCAATACTTGGTCAAGGTCAGATTTATTGGTTAGGGCAATACATCCTTCGGTTCCGTCTTCCCCGTTATTTTTTTGGTAAGAGGGGTCATAATGAATCCCCAAAGCAAACCGTTGTGTGGGAAAAAGGGGTTTAATGGGGAGAAATCTCCCCCCAACTTCCGAATGAGTTCCTGCCACCTCAGCACTAGCTACTTGATATTGGCCATCAGGTAATGGTGCTTCTGTTCCAGATTGGTGGCGATTTCTGTTTTGACTGTTGGCTCTTCCCGTGACGGTTGGATAAGTACCTATTAACTGGCCGTTAGCATACAGTCTTAGTTCATAAATTGGGTTTCCCAGGGCATTTTTAGTCTGGGTTGGGGTTAAAGTCATATAGTTACCCTGAGACATTCGGACGTTTGTGTCAGAGCCTAAATCATAATTGTTTTGGGGTGGCTCAATATAGTAGGGTTCTCTTTCCCAAGTCGGTCTGGTTTGAGGATAAGTTTCTTTCTGACTCGAATAAGCAGAAAAATTTACAACAGTAGGAGGTTTTAAGGTTGTTTCTGGGTTCTGGGTAGGGGTTAACTGTTTGTGTTGTTCGTTAGGAAAACTATTTTGTTGGCTTAAAATTATGTTGTCTTTTTCTAATGCTTCTATAGATTGACCTTGTTCTTGTTCCCTATGAGAAACGTAGGCAAACATAACTAGACAACTAAAGAGGGCGAACGTGAGTTTATATTTCATCAATCTTGTTTCCTTTCGGGTTAAGAAAATAGCGGTTTTATTCAATATCAACGGTTAATAATTAACCTTGTCGGAGGTTCACGGTAACTGGTACCACATCCGATTTTCACAACCTCTTTACCGCTTTGTACTATTTCTCCCCACGACTTTGGAAGTGACCACCATCTTAATCTTTATCAGATTAGAGGCGTATTTTGACCAAATCTGATACTATACCGACATATTTAATGTCTTTATTCTAACCAAAATAAACAGATTTTTAAGGATTAGTACAATTCTTTCGATTTTCTTTATTTTTTCGTGATCAACCAGTGATTAAATAAATACGTCCCCTAGGTTACGAGACATTTTGGTTAATTTTGATGCTGATAGATTAAACAATTTTTGACAAGCGATCCCTTGACTTTCGGACATTTGTCCATAAGAAAAGACCCAAGGTATGTCTAAATTCATTTCTGTTATAAACCAGTCTAAAATATAAGGACTTCCATAAATAATTAAGCTTTTTACTGTTGATTTTTTAAAGATTTTATGGTAATAATTTTTAGAAGTTTCATTAAATCCTGCACTACCGCGAAAAGGATTACCTCTGACAAAGATTTGTAATAAGGTTTCTTGATTATCTTCTAGGACATTACCCAGAGTATTTTTATCAACTAATTGTAATTTATATCCCAATAAGTTAGGAATAGTAAAGGCTGGCATTTGTCGATCTAAAAAGTCAGCATTTAAAATATCATCCACTACAATTAAATTGCGTTTCGAGGTTTCGGTATTAACTTTTAAAGATAAATCCTTACTATATTTAAGAGCATCTCTAATAATATTTTTCACAGTGTCTCTATCTTCTTTTTGAGATAACTGATAAATTGAACTATTATCCTTTTGATAGTTAAATAGTTTTTGTTTAGCTTGCCAAATTCTTTGAAGGGATTCGTCTATTCTTTCAGTGGTTAATCTTCCTGTTTCTACAGCATTATAAACCGCATTAATAGCAATTTCTGGATCATCTGGCATCAATAAAATATCTGCTCCTGCTTCTACAGCTTTGATGGCAATTTCTTGAGAATCAGCAAATTTTGCCACACCACCCATAATTAAAGCATCGGTAACAATTAAACCCTTAAACCCTAATTTTTCTCTTAATTTCCCTGTTAAAATAGTCTTAGAAAGGGTAGCAGGATTATCTTTATCCCAAGCATTAATTAATAAATGTGCAGTCATTACACTATCCACATTGGCATTAATAGCGGCTTGAAATGGTACTAATTCTATCCGTTCTAATCTTTCGTTATTATGATTAATTACAGGTAAATCTAAATGAGAATCATTGCTGGTATCTCCATGACCCGGAAAATGTTTGGCTGTGGTTAATGCCGAATGATTTTTTGCTCCCTTAATAAAGGCTTTAGTTAACTCACTGACGACTTTAGGACTATCCCCAAAAGAGCGAATATTAATAACAGGATTATTGGAGTTATTATTAATATCAACAATTGGACTTAATATCCAATTAATACCTATCTCTAAAGCTTCTTTTGCTGTAACTTCTCCCATTTGATAGGCATATTTGATGGCTAATGCTAAATCATATTTAGCAATTTCTCCTAAAGCCATAGGAGGAGGAAAATAAGTCGCTCCACTAAACCGTTGTCCCACACCTTCTTCGATATCGGCGGCAATAAAGAGAGGGGTTTTTGACCATTGTTGTAACTGTTGGGTTCTTAATAATAATTCTGCTACACTTCCCCCCAATAAAATGACCCCGCCTAGATTCAAAGTTTCTAACCAATGAGATAATTTAGGGTTAGAAGCTTCCCAGACGGGGTAACGAATTTGGTGATCAAACAAATAACCAGAAGCGCGAACGACGATCATTTGTCCGATTTTTTCTTTTAAGGTAAATTGAGTCCAATTCGGTAATAAATTAGTCACAGAGATTCATTACTTTATTCATCTTCTGTATTATAAGACTCATCTTCTGGGGGTATGGTTTCTCTAATTTCATTGAGAAGATGGAGCATTTTATCCCCTCTTTCGATACCATGATCCTCAAAAAATCTAACTTCAGGTGCGCGTCTTAAACGGATACGTTGTGCTAATTCTTTTCTTACATATCCTTCGGATGATTTTAATCCCTCCATTGTTTCCATTTTTGCTTCTTCTGTGCCGTAAATGCTAACAAAAATTTTAGCGTGTTGTAGATCTCCAGACAGATCGACATCAGTAACACTAACCATTCCTGCACCGACACGGTCATCTTTTATATCAAATAGAAGCATTTGAGAAACTTCCCGTTTAATTAACGAGGAAACACGAGAAACTCGACGACTATTAGCCATTGTTCGCCCCCTTTTTCTTACTATTGTGGGCAATACTCCTAAATTTAGTAAACTCAGTGAGTACCATTAGTAGTTGTAACACACCTCAGATAAATTGTATAGATTTTTCACAATTTTGGCGACTATCTACATTGTAATTGTTTTCGTTGTAATTTGTTTTTATACATTGCTGGATCACCTTTATAAACCGTTGATAGAATAAGCAATTGATGACAATATTTTGACCAACCAAGAGAAGCCGAAACTTTTCTACTTTTTGTTCTTAAAAGTTTACTTTTGGAAATACTTTTAAGAAAAATTCATATTCAAAATAGCGATCGCTAAGTAATTAAACTTATTTTTTTAAAGCCAAGGTTAAACCATCTGCAATAGGAAGTAAACTTAACACAATTCTAGAATCTTGATGCAGTTTTTCATTGAAAGCCCGAATTTTTTGAGTACGATTATCTTGAATTTCGGGATCAGCTACTTTTCCTCCCCATAATACGTTGTCAATGACAATTAATCCCCCTGGTTTCACTAACCATAATGATTTTTCATAATAATTATTATAATTACTTTTATCGGCATCAATAAAGGCAAAATCAAAAGTATTATTTTCTCCTTTAGCTATGAACTGATCTAACGTTTCTAAAGCCGGAGCAAGATATAAATTAATTTTATGACTCACTCCTGCTTTTTCCCAAAATTGTCGCGCTATTCGTGTTACTTCTTCATCAACATCACAGGCAATTACTTGACCATCAGATGGTAATGCTAAGGCAACGACTAAGGAACTATATCCCGTAAAAACCCCAATATCTAAGGTCTTTTTTGCTCTCATTAACTGCACTAATAAAGCCATAAACTGACCTTGTTCTGGTGCAATTTGCATTCTAGCCATAGGATGCTTTGTTGTTTCTTCTCTTAACTCTTTTAAAACCTCTGCTTCTCTAACAGAAACCTTTTGAAAGTATTGATATAAGTTTGCATCCAATCCTAAAGTTTGATTAGCCATTTTTTGATTTCTAAATTCTAAATTCTCTTAACCACCACCAACAATGGTAACAATTTCTAAGCGATCACCTGTTTTTAAAGTCGTATTTTCCCAATATTGTCGATGTAAAATTTCTCCGTTATATTCCACTGCGACTAAGCGAGGATTGAGTCCCATTGCTTCTAAAAATTGAGGTAAGTTATGTCCTGATAAACAGTTTTTTTCTTCCCCATTTACTTGCAATTTTACGGTTTCTGTGCTATTCATTTATTATTTTACCGTTAATTTTTTCAATAATTCTTGTGTTGCTATTCTTGGATCATTAGCTTCTATGATAGCACGAACCAGAGCCACTTGAGTCGCCCCTGATGCCATGACCTCAGTAACATTATGTTCATCAATTCCACCAATGGCAAACCAAGGAATCGGAGACGTTTCGGCTGCATATTTCACATAGTCTAAACCGGCTGCTTTTTTATCGGGTTTTGTGGGGGTTGCATACACTGGGCCAACGCCAATATAATCGGCTTTTTCTGCGATCGCTTTTTCCATTTCTTCCGAGTTTGTTGTCGAACGTCCGATAATTTTATTGGGTCCTAATATACGTCTTGCTAGGGCAATAGGAATATCTTGTTGTCCTAAATGAATTCCATCTGCATCAACCCCTAAAGCAATATCTACCCGATCATTTACTATAAATAAAGCGTCGTATTTATGGCATAACTCACATAATTTTTGAGCTATATCTAAGCGGACAATATCATCGATTTTCTTCTCTCGATATTGAACTAAACTTAAGCCACCTTGTAAAGCAGATTCTACAATTGTTAATAAATTTTCTGTTGAAGAGGTGACTAAATATAAGGGAGATTGTTTTAATTTTTGAAAACGATTATTTTGTAATAATTCACTTTCTAATGTATAAACTTGATAACGAATTTTTTTACAAGAACTACCCATATTAGTATCATACAGTTTGCCATATTCTTCTAATACCCTTAACGCCTCTTGAACCCGACATAAATTAGCTTGTAAAAGTTGATTAATTGATTCTCTTTTTTCTTCTTGAGGATGGGATAATTGCACCCCTGGATCATTCGGTGTATCTCTAGCAATGCGTAAATCTGATGTGTGCCAATGGGCAATTTCTTGACGCATTTGTTTACAATTTTCTGCCCAATGACTATTTTCTAATCCTAACCGACACCATTCTTCAATGACTCTTAAACCTTCCCTTGCGCGATCTAAGTTAGCATCTAAAATGCGATAAATTGCTAAATTTTTATCCATGTCTTGTTAATGGTATCATTCTGTTATTGACGCGGTACAAAGGTGCGTTACTGAGTAACACACCTTCTAGGAATTTAGAAGCAAAAATAATAGATTAAGCTTCAACTAAACGAATGGCAGCCCCTAAACCTGCGGCCATTTCTTCGGGGGTAATTTTACCATCATGATTAACATCAATAGCATCAAAAACGACATCAGTTCCTGCCCATTCTTCACGGGTAATAAAGCCATCGCCATCTAAATCATAAACGCGGAAAATATCGGCTGCCGCATTATTAACTTTTGTTTCTCCTTCGATGCGAGTTAAGCGATCTTTGAGCATTTCTTCAAGGGTTTCTAAGGCTTTGGTAAACCCATTAATGCCTTCATCTAACTTTTCGTAAGCCATTTTATCCTCTTGGTGCATCTTATCAAAAGTTGCTTTATCCATAGAGATTTTTTCAATGTCCATTTTAGCAGCCGCTTCAGGATCTAGCTTACGGGGTAAGGTTTCTTCAGTAGAATTTAACTGATCTAATAACTTAGGAGAAATGGTTAATAAATCGCTACCAGCTAACTCACAAATTTCTCCAATATTACGGAAACTTGCTCCCATTACTTCAGTTTTATAACCGAATTTTTTGTAATAGTTGTAAATACTGGTAACAGATTGTACGCCAGGATCTTCAGTGGCAGCATAATCTTTGCCTGTTTCTTTTTTGTACCAGTCTAAAATACGACCCACAAAAGGAGAAATTAAGGTAATATTAGCCTCTGCACAAGCAATGGCTTGGTGTATTCCAAAGAGTAAGGTTAAGTTACAGTGAATCCCTTCTTTTTCTAAGACTTCGGCTGCTTTAATACCTTCCCAAGTGGAGGCAATTTTAATTAAAATGCGATCGCGGGAAACGCCAGCTTTTTCGTATTCAGAAATTAAATAACGGGCTTTTTCAAGAGTCCCTTCCGTATCATAGGATAAACGGGCATCTACTTCCGTTGAAACGCGGCCAGGGATAATTTCAAGGATTTTTAAGCCAAAAGCTACCGCTAAACGATCAAATGCTAGAGTAACGACATCCGACTCATCAGCATCTTTTCCTAACTCTTTCCTAGCGGTTTTGAGGGTATCATCCACAATAGATTGATATTGTGGCATTTGGGCCGCTGCAGTGATTAAAGAAGGATTTGTTGTGGCATCACGAGGGGTAAAGGTTTCAATTGCTTGAATATCCCCTGTATCAGCAACAACAATGGTAAATTCTCTCAATTGTTCTAATAATGTTGCCATATTTGCTCCTTACGATAACGGTAAAAATTCCAAAATTTAAGCAGATAACTTAAGCTTCATCAATCCTGATCATGCTATCCTTTTAACCTTATCAGTGACTGCTTATCTGTATGGATAATTTCAGAAATTCCTAATAATTTAAGCTTGTTTTTTTGTATTAGTTATCACAATTTAGGTTTTGCTGAATCAAGTCTAATATTGAGTCAAATTATATTGAGTATGGCAAAGTTGTCAGAGGGAGTGACAACTCCCTAACACGAGAAAGTCAGGGAATTGGCAATAAAATCTAGTTTTGTTGAAAAATGGCACAGTCTCAAACAGAAAATCTAATGAGGAAAATCGCAAACACCCATACAATTGGGCAATTTTTTACGATTCTATTCTCACAGTTTGACCGGTTTGATCAGTACGATAAACCCAAGTCGTTTGGCCATCCGTTGCAGTAACTCGCCATCCCTCTACTAATGCTTGGGTACACATTTCATCAGGTTTGGCTAATCCTAAACAACCATCTGGCCAAGTCTGAGACTCGGTTTGTTCTACCTGTAAATCCTCAGTATTAACTGTATTGTTTTTAGTAATATCATTAAAAACAGCATCGATGACTGCTTGAGGTGCTTCAGTGTTATTATTCATGGTTTCTTGACTAATAGTAGGTTCAGAAGTGGGTTGAGTCACATCGGAGTTGTTGGAAGATTGACATCCCCAAACACTAATAAGAATAACTAAACAACAACAAAGACAGAACTTTTTCATTCAATTCTCCATAAAAGCCTAGTTTAAAAAATTTTCTTCACCAGAAGCATAATTTTCCTACACTTTTGGGAATTCTTAAGATATACCAGACAACATCCCCAATCATCCCTATGTCTTCCCCATGGTTTTACCATCCACCACTCCTTGCACAAAACACAGAAGTTTCCTCTAATGCTTCTGTAACTTCTCCTGCTGATTCTTCTGGTTCCAGTGGACAACTTTGGATGATTAGTACCATTGCACTTTTAGTCATCCTAGCGGTTTTCGTTGCTTATGGTCAATGGCAACTTAAACAAACCACCAAAGCTTTAAATTTTGAAAAGTTTAAAAGTAAGGATCTCAAGAAAAAGTTAAAATTAGCCTTAGTCACCATCAGAAAAATGGAAGGCAACCCTGATCTTGTTTATGCTAGGGAATTTAACTTAGATTATTTACGAATGCGCATGGATGAAGAAGTCTTTCACTATGTGATCGTTAATCAAATTAAAATGAAAGTCACTCAATTAATTGGTGCAGCCTTGCGTCCTAGTACGGATAAAGTACAAGCTGGAGTTATTGCAGGAGGGCGAAATATTGATGAAAGTTTTGATGTAACCTACGAAGTAGAAACCCAAGAAGGACAATGGAATAAAGGGGTTTTATTTCGCATTTCCATTAAATTGATGAAATTACCCGTTCAGACAAGTGCTTCGACTGTGAGTCAAATTATTGAATGTATCGAAAACTTTTTATCCCCTGTCACCACTAACGAAAATTGGCAACCAGCCATTCAAGGACAAGTTGTGTTGATTAGTTGGGATCAAAAAGCGAAACCTACCCCTTTATTAGTCATAGAACAATCAGAAGAAGGGTTCAATCTTCCTCAAAAACGTCATTTATCCTCTCATCGTAGTTTGTCGTCGTCTACATCTGAAAGTCAAGAATAGTAATTTTTTAAATAAGACTTGCTGATTATAATCATATCAAATGAGACTTTACAATATCTTTCCACAGATTTATACCAATTCTCGAATATAGCGAGATACTTAGGTTGTGTTAGGGGTTAGGGTGTAGGGGGTAGGGTGTAGGGAAAATAATCGTTACGAGTTTTTAGCTATTAAAATAGTTTTTTTCATGTCTCCAGTTGCTTTTAAGAATTGGTATTATATCACCATCCGAATAGACTTCAAGCCTTCGGCTAACGTGAGTTCGACGGAAATTTCTGAAGCCTAAACAGAACATTTGACCTATACTAAAGGGATTGTTCTTTGATGGTTAATGTAATGACTTTAGAATCTCGTATTGACCTGACTGAAGTTTTTTGGGATGTAGATGATTTTCATAAAGCTTTTCAAAAATACACTTCATCTCTCCTTCAAATTACATCATCTGTCGGAGAAAAGTTATATCGTTCTCGTCTCAGTTTAAGTGAATTTATGACTATTGTAATTGCGTGTCATGGGTCGGGTTATCGTACATTCAAAGAATTTTATACTCTACAAGAGTTACCACATTGGAAAAAAGCTTTTCCTAATCTTGTTAGTTATAATAGATTTGTGGAACTAATGCCTTGGTCAATGATGTTACTATGCTGTTTTTTACAAACTAGAACTGGAAAAATAACAGGTATTAGTTTTATTGATTCTACCCCAATAAAAGTGCAGAATGCACTCCCGCTTTCCTCTCGGATTTAAAATCCGAGAGGGTCGGGAGTCTGTCATCCTTTTCGGAGCAAGTCTCATAGAGTATTTGAGGGCTTAGTCGGTTGGGGTAAAATTCTGTTGGGTGGCATTATGGATTTAAGCTTCATTTAATTATAAATGACCGAGGAGAATTATTAGCTTTTACTTTAACTTCGGGGAATACAGATGACCGTAAACCTGTTCCTGATTTAGCTAAAGATTTAATTGGTAAATTATTTGGAGACCAAGGATATATCTCTCAAGAACTGTTTGAAAAGCTTTGTCTTGAGTGCGTCTTACATTCTGCTTGTAAAGCAGAATGTAAGACGCACTCGCTATGATAATGGATTACAATTAATCACTAATTATGGGTTTGCCTCCTGCTCTTTTTTAACTAAAGATACCGTTCCTATTTTTAGCGATCGCCATCTATTAATCTATTAAGTGATCGCTCTTTATCTTCATGGCTTGATTTTATTTTGGAAGAACGGAAGTATTTTTTTCCTCCGTCGAACTCACGTTAGTAAGAATTTATTGGTACTATTTTTATCTTCGATAATTAGTAAATGCTCGATGCTTGGGTCTGCAATCATAAATTTTTACGAACTAAAATGCCATCTAAGTTCACACGATAAGCTGTTCCAACATATCCTGTATTGTCATAAAAGATTTGATGAATATGTTGATCCAGTTGTTGCTCATCCAATCCTTGAGGACGATAAAAGTCTTTCACTTTTTCTTCTACTCCCATCTCGCCAAGACGATCATGAAGCAGTTGTTTATTCCCTCGAAAATAAGCACTTCTAGCAGTTTCATCTAGAAGAAAATCTACAATAATTGAGACAGGAACTCCTTTAAAAACCAAGCGATTGACAGAAAACGGTAGCTGTCCACCGACGAAACTAGGAACAACAAACATCAAAGGAATTGCAACAGCCAGATATATTGCTACGGCTGTTTTCTTTTTATAATTTGAAGGACGATAATAGACAAACATTATTCTCTATCAAGTTTCAACTGATTAGTAAGTATTAAGTTTCTTTGTCTTTAAGAATACAATTGAAACAAGCAATGAGGCATCAGTGAAAACAAGGATATCAAATCATGAACAGAGAAGTTTCTGTCATAATTTTACTGATATATAGTATTTCCATTTGAGATGTGACACTCAGTTAGAGAGCATGACGAGAAAGCTTGTAATCATCAAAGCTAAAGCCTTGACTACGAACTTTTGTGTCTTATATTTAATTACACCTACCTATTTAGTTGATATTGTCTTCTACCAAATGTCATACTTAATTTTATAATAGTAACAATTTTCATTTTTACTTAATCATTTAATAACTATTTTTTTATCCTAATTGTATTTCATATGTAGTGTGAAAAGTCAAGCAAAATATTATTATCTTTATAAATTTTAACAAGCTAACTCTAAGGGATAAAAACTCGTTAAAATAGAGCTAAGAATTAGGGTTAAATATTGATTATGGTGACAACGACGAACGAAATAACCCCAACCAGCAATAGAGAAACAGCATTTATTTTGTGGTTTGAAGAAGTCGGAAGTAAAGATGTGGGTTTAGTGGGGGGAAAAAACTCATCTTTAGGAGAAATGATTCAACAATTGAATCCTAAAGGTATCAAGGTTCCTACAGGATTTGCTACCACTGCTTATGCCTATCGACACTTTATAGAATCAGCCGAATTAGAATCAAGACTAAGAGATTTATTTGCAGATTTAGACGTTAATGATGTTGCTAATTTACAAGAAAGAGGACAATTAGCTCGTTCTTTAATTTTAAATACACCCTTCCCAAAAGAACTACAAGAAGCGATTAAAAAAGCCTATAAAACCTTATGCGATCGCTACAGTGATGAATGCGGTCAACTGAGTGAAAAATATCGCGAAGAATGCGAAATAGAAACCCAAAACCTGGATGTAGCGGTTCGTTCCAGTGCCACAGCAGAAGATTTACCTGATGCTAGTTTTGCCGGACAACAAGAAACTTACCTCAATATTCATAGTGTAAAAGGAGTCCTAGAAGCCTGTCATAAATGCTTTGCTTCTTTATTTACCGATCGCGCTATTTCCTATCGTGAAAATAACGGATTTGATCACTTTGAAGTTGCTCTTTCCGTTGGGGTACAAAAGATGGTCAGATCCGACTTAGCTTCTGCCGGTGTGATGTTTTCTATTGATACCGAAACCGGCTTTAAAAATGCGGCCTTAATTACTGCAGCCTACGGGTTAGGAGAAAATGTGGTTCAAGGTTCCGTTAACCCAGACGAATACTATGTATTTAAACCCACTTTAAAACAAGGATATCGACCTATTTTAGATAAAAAAGTCGGTACGAAAGCCGTGAAAATGATCTACGATACCGGCGGATCAAAACTGACTAAAAATGTCGAAGTCTTACGAGAAGAACAAGAAAAATTTTGTTTATCCGATGAAGAAATTTTAAAATTAGGGGAATGGGCTTCTATTATTGAAGATCACTATTCTCAAGTGAGGGAAAGTTATACCCCCATGGACATTGAATGGGCAAAAGATGGACGCACCGGAGACCTCTACATTGTCCAAGCCCGGCCAGAAACCGTACAAGGCCGTAAATCAGGGAATGTCCTCAAAACCTATCATTTAAAAGACCATAGTAACGTTGTCGCCATCGGACGCAGTGTGGGGGCTGCCATCGGTCAAGGGAAAGCCCGTGTCATCCTCGAAGCCAGTAAAATAGACCAATTCAAACCAGGGGAAGTCCTCATTACCAACCGCACCGATCCTGACTGGGAACCCATCATGAAAAAAGCCAGTGCGATCGTTACAAATCAAGGGGGTAGAACCTGTCATGCTGCCATTATAGCCCGTGAAATGGGTATTCCTGCCATTGTTGGTTGTGGGGATGCCACTGATAAAATAAAAACCCGTCAAGAAGTCACCATCTGTTGTTCTGAAGGAGACGAAGGCAAGGTATATGAGGGATTATTGCCCTTTGAAGTTGAAGAAAACCAACTGGATAATTTACCCACTACCAAAACACAAATTTTGATGAATGTGGGCAACCCAGAAAAAGCCTTTTCTTTAGCTAATATTCCCGCCCAAGGTGTCGGTTTGGCCCGTTTAGAATTCATTATTGCGAACCATATTAAAGCCCATCCTTTAGCCTTAATGAACTTCGATGAATTAGAAGACGAAGGAGTTAAAGAACAAATTGCAGAATTAACCAAACGCTACGATGATAAACCACAATTTTTCATCGATAAATTAGCGCGAGGGGTGGCAACGATCGCAGCTTCATTCTATCCTAAACCCGTTATTGTGCGGATGTCTGACTTTAAAACTAATGAATATGCCAACTTATTAGGGGGACAACAATTTGAACCCAAAGAAGATAATCCTATGATTGGTTGGCGCGGTGCATCTCGTTATTATGATCCCATGTATCGCGACGCATTTGCCCTAGAATGTGAGGCGTTGAAAATGGTACGGAATGAGATGGGTTTAGTTAATGTTATCCCCATGATTCCTTTTTGTCGTACCCCAGAAGAAGGGAAGAAAGTGATTGCAGAGATGGCAAAACATGGACTCAAACAAGGGGGGAATAATCTGAAAATTTATGTCATGTGCGAGTTACCCAGTAACGTCATTTTAGCGGATCAATTTGCTGAAGTATTTGACGGTTTTTCCATCGGTTCTAATGATTTAACTCAGCTTACATTAGGATTAGATCGTGACTCTGCTTTAGTGGCTCAATTGTTCGACGAACGCAATGAAGGGGTGAAACGAATGGTTAAATTAGCCATAGAAACCGCTAAGAAAAAAGGCCGTAAAATTGGTATTTGTGGACAAGCACCGAGTGATTATCCAGAGTTTGCTAAATTCTTAGTTGAATTAGGAATTGATTCGATGAGTTTAAACCCTGATTCTGTCTTGAAAACCTTATTAATGGTGGCAGAAGTTGAGAAGGGTTAACTTAACTTTGTAGGGTGGGCTATGCCTACCTTACCTTTGTCATTTTTCAGTACACACTATGCTAAAATATTGTATCTAGAAAATATTAATAACTATAATGAACGAGAGCTAAATAAACATCCTATGCAATTTTATTCTCATTAACTTTTGCTCGTTCCTTAAAACTTTCAAAATCGATTAATTCTGATTTTTTAGCAGCTTTCCAAACTTCCTGAATAATATCTGAAAAAATAGGGATAACTAACAGCATATACTGACCAATATTAATATTATCTTTTCCTGCAACCTTAACGATAGTTGGTATTTTTTGCTGTAAATCTGACCAATCTTGCTGAACCCAGAAAACCTCATCGTTAATAACAATCAAATGTTTGTCTCTTAAACTCTCATCAACACCACTTTTATCTAAAAATTGAATGATCTTTTTTATTGTTTGACTAGAGACATTTTTCCGTAGACGCTTAATAGCACGAATTTCGAGAATTTGCTCCCAACTATAAATAACCGTCGGTTTACGGGACTTACCAATGCGCTGAGGTATCACCAAACCTTGTCTCTCTAGGTACTGAAGTCGATTAGACGTAGTATCCGTCAATGCGATGGTTTCTTGTCTGGTAAATCCGTGTATAAGGCTCATGTTACATCCTACATCTGTAGTATTTGACGTATTATTTTTTTGTAAAAATAGAATACATTAACTGAAAAAACATTGTTACTATTCTATAATACATTACAGTTCTCTAGTAATCTTGGGAAATCAATTTACTCAAAGATGTCTGAGTCTCGCCTACTGGAACTTACCCACCAAAAACTTTACTGGCCACCTCCTCACCAAATTTGGCAACCAAGTGGGGCCGGACCAAGGGTTTATGCTAGATTGGCGGATGAAAAAATTGGTAATAAAATTAGGAGAGAGCTTGAAGAAGCAAAAGGAGCTAAAGTAGGGATATTAGCAGCAAATCCCATCGGCGATGCCACAGAAAGCCCTTTGGCCGTTGTTTGTAAGTTTTCTAGACCTATTTCTGACAAGACACTAAAAGAAGTTTATCGACTAGCATGGAGTTTTAGTCGGACTAGAGCATTAATTACGGTAGAACCGCAATTATTAAGACTATGGTCGTGCTGTGAACCTCCTGAACCTTCAAAAATACCTAATCCTATTCAGGAAATTAATCAAGCTTCCTTATCCGAACAAGCAGCTAATGCTTTACAGTGGGTTGAGTTAGTTTCTGGTGAATTCTTTGAGAAACATAGTGATCGTTTTCAGCGTAGTGGTGCAGCAGATCAAAAATTACTGGAAAACTTAAAAGAAGTTAGAAAACAGTTAATTGATGAAGGATTAGATTCAGGGACAATTCATGATTTACTTGCTAGATTGATTTTTATTCAATATTTATTTCAAAAAAAGGATCTTGACGGTAATCCTGCGCTTAATCAAGAAATTATACAAGATTTAGTTAACACCAACATTTTATCAAAAGCCTATGATAACTTATCTGATATCTTAGAGAGTTTTGAAGATAGCTATCAACTTTTTCGCTGGTTAAATAATAAATTTAATGGAGATTTGTTTCCAGGTAAAGGAAGTACAGAAACAGAGAGAGAACAAGAATGGCAAGCAGAAATGGATAAGGTCAAACAAAAAGATTCTTATTTCAAAAAACTTGCTGATTTTATTAGAGGTGACTTAGAGTTAAAAACAGGTCAACTATGTTTATGGCCGATGTATTCCTTTGACGTTATTCCCCTTGAATTTATTAGTAGTATTTATGAGGAATTTGTGAGTAAAAAAGAAGGCAAAGGAGTTCATTATACACCAGAATTTATTGTGGATTTTATCCTAGATGGGGTCTTACCTTGGGAAGATGAAGAATGGAATCTAAAAATTCTTGATCCTGCTTGTGGTTCAGGAATATTTCTCGTTAAAGCTTATCAACGCTTAATTTATCGTTGGGAAAAAGCACATAATAAAAATATTACTCCTGATGTTTTAAAATCCCTATTAGAAAATAATTTTTTAGGGGTTGATATTGACAAAGAAGCTATTAGAGTAGCATCCTTTAGTTTTTATTTAATGATGCTTGATCATATTGATCCTAAAAATTATTGGGAAAATGAGGTTAAATTTCCTAATTTACGAAATAAAAAATTAATTGCTGCTGACTTTTTTTCTGAAGATATCGAAGGGTTTAAAACAGAAGAAGATGCAAAAATATATGATTTAGTTTTAGGTAATGCACCTTGGGGAAGAAATACCATTACTAAAAAAGCAAAAATATGGACAAAAAAATATAATTGGAATAATTGTATAACCTATGGGAATATTGCTCCATTTTTTCTTAGTAAAGCCATTAAACTAACTAAAGATAATGGTTACATTTCTATGATACAACCAGCAGGAGCATTAATTTTTAATAAAATCAATACTGCTCACAATTTTCGTTTCAAGCTATTTTCTGACAGGAAAGTATCTGAAATAGTAGATTTATCAGCTTTAAGATTTGGATTGTTTAAAAATGCCATTTCTCCGACTTGTATTATTACCCTAGAAAGCATTACTAATCATTATTTAAGTATACTTTACCCGATTTTAAAGGAGATAGTTCATCTCCTGGTCGTCAAAAAACACAGCGAAACAATGAACCAGAATTAACTCAATATTGTGATTATTTTATCCGAGTAATAAAAGCAAGTTTTGGAAAAGACAAAGATGTTTGTGCAACTATATATCAAGAACCTGATCAGAATTATTTACCTGTTCGTTTAGTTGCGATTCATCTTAATTATCCCATTCATGAGGAAATAAAAATTAAAACCATAGACTCAGCAAACTTACTAAAAAGATTAGAAAAACTCAATGAACTATTTTTAAATCAACCCAATTCACAACAAGAAGGAATCTACTATCAGCGAGTTGCTAGAGTTTATGAATCTGTAACTTGGAATGATATAAAAGTTCCTACTGTTTATTTCATTAAACCTGATAAAGTTCGTTATTGGACTCGTTCGATGGGATTAAAAGATGCAGATGAAATCTGTGCGGATATTATGATAGCGGGTCAAAAAATTAACTCTACTAATTAAATTTTAGACAATGGGGAAACGAGGAATTAGAGGAACAACAATTGCAGAATTAAGATGGCCAATGGAAGATGCTGAATATGTCAATCTTGTCAAAGAATGGCCTTTAAACTTAACTAAAACAGCACTAAAATTAGTTTGGCAGGGATATGAAATACTGGAAGAAGATATATTATCAAAAGTTGATTGTACAAAAGCGAATAAAGAAATCGAAAAAAGTATTTCATCTCTTCTAGAAAGAAGAATTCGTCGTAGAATGACAGGATATGAGACTTTTGATGTTCAACATGAAGTTTCTGAACTTGAAACAAGTTATTCAGATCAAGCACAACCTCCAACCTATGATATTGCATTTATTTTAATAGCTAATGAAAGAATTATTTTACCGCTAGAAGCTAAAGTTTTACATTCAGATGGAAAAGTAGCAGAATATATTAAAGAAATTAAAGATAATTTTTTAACCTGTCGTTATGCACCTTTTTCTAGTGAAGGAGGAATGCTAGGATATTTACTAAAAGGTTCACCAGATCAAGCATTTACAAATATTGAGCAAAAGATACCTTGTACACTATCTAATCACCCAGATTTTTTTAATTATCATCACAAAACTTCAGATCATCAACGTAATGTTCCTCAAGATAAATCCTATCCTTCAAATTTTCGCTGTCATCACTTAATATTAGAAATTATTAAATGAAAGTTATAAGTTCAGAATATTTTTTCAACGCTTATCTAATTTTTGATAAATTTCATCTAACCACACAGGAATGACAGGTCAACCCTGATCAAGAAAAGTGATCGCAATTGATAACAAATCATTAATAAATTTACATTAGTTAGCAAAACGAGTGATATTGTGATATTAAGGTGAAAAGCCCGTGACGAGGATTGAACTCGTGACCTCACCCTTACCAAGGGTGTGCTCTACCACTGAGCCACACGGGCGTGTGTTATAAGTGGTGGGCCGAGCTGGATTTGAACCAGCGTAGGCATAGCCAGCGGATTTACAGTCCGCCCCCATTAACCACTCGGGCATCGACCCATTTATCTCACAATTATTAATATTAGCATAGGGATCTAACAATTTCAACCATTCAAAAAAAATTTATTTTTTAACGACTTTTCAGTTCTATCCCTAGGCTCTTGACGAGTTAATATAATATGGTAGGGAATAGATTGTATGTTACAAAATCTTAATGTAAGTTAGCCTTGTTTAACCTCCTAACCAAAATCAAAGAGATTCTCAGACGGTGGTGGTCAGAATTTACACTGCAAACCAAGTTAATGGCAGCAGCAACCCTGGCCGTCTCCTTATTCATGAGTGGTTTAACCTTTTGGGCGGTTAATAGCATCCAAAAAGATGCACAGTTAAATGATACGCGCTTTGGTCGAGATTTGGGGTTATTATTGGCTTCTAATGTTACCCCTCTTATTGCTGAGGATAATTTAACTGATGTCGCCCGTTTTTCCAGTCGCTTTTATCAAAGTACCTCTAGTGTCCGTTACATTATCTACACCGACGAAACAGGACATATTTTCTTTGGCATTCCCTATTCATCGGCTGAGGTTCAAAACTCCTTAACTATTGAACGCCGATTACAATTGCCTAACTTTCCTGATGGTCATGATAGCTTACCCCTTGTACGACAGCATAAAAGTCCCAACGGTGAAGTCACCGACGTTTTTGTTCCCCTCAAACACGAAGGTAAACACTTAGGTTATTTAGCAATCGGCATCAATCCTAATGCTACGGTGGTCAACTCGTCTAATTTAACCCGTGATGTAACCATCGCTGTGTTTGTGGCAATTTGGGCTATGGTCATTTTAGGGGCTGTTTTTAATGCGTTGACCATTACTCGTCCCATCAAAGAATTATTGGTTGGGGTGAAAAATATTGCAGCAGGAAACTTTAAACAACGGATTAATCTTCCCTTTGGCGGAGAGTTAGGAGAATTAATTTTTAGCTTCAACGAAATGGCCAAACGTCTTGAACGTTACGAAGAACAAAATATTGAGGAATTAACCGCAGAAAAGGCTAAATTAGATACTTTGGTGTCCACCATTGTCGATGGGGCAATTTTATTAGATACTGATCTCAATTTATTATTAGTTAATCCTACAGCAAGACGGATGTTTGTTTGGGAAGGAAAAGATGTCATTGGTGAGAATATTCTCGAAATTTTACCCGAAGAATTAACCACTCAATTACAAGTTCCCCTAGAACAAATGATACAGCAAAATGGGACAGAATCTCAAGAGTCAGAACTAGAGACAACGACACAAACGTCATCTCTACAACAAAAAATAAATCCAGGGGAATATCGTATTAGTCTCAGTCAACCCACATCAAGAATTGTCAGAGTTCTTTTAACACAGGTATTTGATCAACACAGAGGAAACTTAAAAGGTATCGCAATGACGGTACAGGATATTACCCGTGAAGTAGAATTAAATGAAGCCAAAAGTCAGTTTATTAGTAATGTATCCCACGAGTTGAGAACCCCGTTATTTAACATTAAATCTTTTATCGAAACCTTGGCAGAATTCGGAGAAGATTTAACAGAAGCAGAACGTAAAGAATTTTTAGAAACGGCTAATCATGAAACCGATCGCCTTACTCATTTAGTTAACGATGTTCTACATTTATCCCGTCTAGAATCTTCTAAAACTTATCATCTTGATGGGGTAGATTTATCTCAGTTAATTGAACAAACGGTAAGAACTTGCCAACTGAATGCTAGGGATAAAGAATTAGTTTTAAACAAAGACGTTGAAGATGATTTACCGTTAGTCTTAGGACATTATGATTTGTTGTTACAAGTCATGACTAATTTAGTGGGAAATGCCCTCAAATTTACCCCTCCTGGTGGGATTATAATGATTCGGGCTTATCATTTTAAAACAAAGTCAAAACAATTTAATGATAAATCCTGCGTAAGAGTAGAAATATCTGACACAGGAATTGGTATTGCAGCCGAAGATCAAGCCGCTATTTTTGATCGGTTTTTCCGTGTAGAAAATCGCGTCCATACCCTCGAAGGAACGGGGTTAGGATTATCCATTGTGAAAAATATTATTGATAAACATCACAGTCAAATTCATCTGATTAGTGAAGTTGGAATCGGTACAACGTTTTGGTTTGATTTAGCCCTTTATCAAGATAATTGTTCCCCCTCAGAAGGATGTACCAATGAAAACACACTACCGAGAACCGTCGATGTTCATCCTAATAGCTTACTCTTTTAACTAGATAAGGCGATCGCTAAACTAATAGCAATTAATCCCACAACGAATAAAATCCCTCGGTAACGGTAACACCAGCGTTTAATCACAGTGATGGGGTTCCCAGGAGTTAATTTAATGGTTTCCTCTGTCACTAACGGTTGCGTTTTATCGTGGTATAAGGTGCAAGTTTCAGTAGATCACAAAGTCAGCTTGAGACAAGCGATCGCCACCAAAATTCATAAGTTTAAATTATGTAGCAGGAGAAGGGAGAGGTAAAATATCATTGATGGGAATATAAACATCTTTTACTGTGCC
>NETF01000191.1 GCA_002172675.1 unicellular cyanobacterium SU3 | reverse complement strand
TAGTTGTCAATCTTTCTAAACTGCTGAGGCAGTTTTTGTCGCTTTTTTTGTCCTTATTTACTAATAGCAAAACAAATGAACTAATTAATCAGCTTTTAATTAATTTTGATTATAGTTTAAACCATTTATCCGTCAGATCGTTGGACTAGATCGTAACGCTGCCAAAGCTGCCTTTGCCAAATACCTGGAGGGTGGTAACTTTAGTGGCAACCAAATTCGCTTTGTTGAGAACATCATCGATTACCTAACTCAGAACGGCGTAATGAATCCAGGTTTACTTTACGAACCGCCGTTTACCGATATTCACGACGAAGGGCTGGATGGGGTGTTTGACGACGATGCAGCAGATGAAATTGTAGCTTTGGTAAAAGCATTTAATCAAAAGGCTGATTATTCTCTTAAAGAAATTGCCTAATCAAACTTGAAAAAAGAGGTGTTTTAAGATTTTTAGATAACGATTTTATTAGGGTTTTAGAAGATTGGGTGGCAAAAATAAACTTTAAACTTCGGCAAACTCAAACTTTAAATGATAAATTTGTTATTTCTCCAATCCAGTCTTTACCGCTAACAGAATGCGATCGCTTACCTGAAACAATGGGAGCGTTTCTAGTAACCAATTTTGCCCAATTTGCTTACATAGGTTCCAGTACCAACTTAAAGAAAAGATTTGATGATTTGAATTTTTTGGAAAAAATACAGCAATTTGAGACCGAAGTAGCAGTACAGAGTGCAGAATCAAAGATAGAAGTCTTTTGGATTGAGTGCGATCGCTACGAAGTAATCTCGAAAATTGAGCAACAATTATTAGCCCAGTTTAATCACCTTACTTTTCTTCAGTATCGTTCATCGCCTAATAAGTAAGGGATGTCCGCACTTACAACACTATTATAACTCGTGGCAAAGTTATGCTTCCATTAAAAACTTACGGCAAAGTTATGCTTCTTTTCAATCAAAAATGGTTTAAGATGTTCAGCGTAAAACAGTGATTTTAGACCTTGTTGTGGCAAAGTTATGCTTCCTCTAATGGCAAAGTTATGCTTCCAGTTACATAGTAGCGGTCGGACAGCCCGTGAATGAAAATGCTTTCGGAGACGTTCTATCGGGGTCAATCCTTGATTGGCTAGATAAGAGTCTGTGAGGAAAGAATCCCACGACTTCTAGGCGTGGGAGTGTCAAGCTTCAATAATCACCCTTAAATTACCCCGTTTACGAACCACCCGACAAGCGGTCGCATTACCCGACCGTTCAAACTCCAAATCTAATAACGTTTGACCAATTTTCAGGTTTTCTAAACATAAAAATTGAATTGAATCTGGCAAAGAAGGATGAACAATGTATAAACAATTATTAGCAGCATCAGGGATTAAATTAGCCATAATCTGCAAAAATTGGAAAATCGTTCCGGTTGCCCAAGCTTGAGGCGTACAAGCGACTGGATATCGCACCGGACTGCTATTAGGAAGACGAGTATAACCGCAAAACAGTTCAGGGGGACGCAAATAAGGCTGATGAACCGTCATATCAATAATTCCCTGGGCTAATTCTAGGGACTGTTCCACCCGATTCAGCGATCGCAAACCGGCCGCAATGATACCGTTATCATGGGGCCAAACAGACCCTAAATGGTATCCCATCGGGTTATAAGCAGGAGACAGACTGCTAAGGGTACGAATTCCCCAACCACTATATAAGTCTGGACCCTGCAACCGTTCGGCCACACTTTGGGCTTTTTCTGGTAACAAAATATCCAACCCTAAACAATGACCAGGGTTCGAGGTAATACTATCAATGGGTTTACCGTCATCATTCAATCCCAGGGCAATATATTCTGCTTCAGGCAACCAAAAATCCTCATTAAAGCGAATTTTCAAGTCATGGGCTTCTTTTTCCCACCGATTAGCTAAATCATGCTCTTTTCTCAATCTCGCCAACCCACTCAAAGCCATTTTTGCCCCATAGACATAGCCTTGCACTTCTGAAAGATAGATATTACCTTCTGCTAAACGGCCTTGACTATCCACAATACAATTGGCCGAATCTTTCCATCCTTGGTTTTCTAAACCTCCTGGGGACTTGCACTGATAGCCAAGATAACCGGTTTCTTTACAGTTGCGATCAATCCAGTCCATGGCCTTTAAGGCATTATCCCAGAGTCCCTTTAGGAGTTCATCGTCATGGGTCCAGCTATAGTATTGAGCATACAATAATATCCATAATGGCGTAGCATCCACCGTCCCGTAATAAGGGGTATGGGGAACTTCTCCACATCGGGCCATTTCTCCGAAACGAATTTCGTGGAGAATTTTACCAGGTTGTTCCTCTCGCCATTCGTTGTCAATTTGACCTTGATAAGCTGCTAAAGTTAATAGGGTGTCACGGGCAATTTCTGGGGAAAAGATCAGGGTTTGGGCTGCTGCAATGATCGAATCACGACCAAATAACGTAGAAAACCAAGGAACCCCGGCAGAGAGAACTTTCCCCTCGCCAAAGGTTTGACCTAACAGATAGATATCTTCTTCAGCCCGTTCAATAATTAAGTTTAACTCTTGGTTATCAGTGCGGATTTTTGTAGCGCGATCGCGCCATTTTTGTTCTTCGCTTAATTCGGCTGCTAAGGCTTGTTTCAGGTTAGCAGGAGGACTAACAGCAGAGGCTAATTGACCATCAATATAGGGCTGTAAACAATAACCAACCGACTGAGTTTCGTGGGGGTTTAATTGTATGCGCCAAATAGCGGTATAACCTTTAAAATAGTCGGGTTGACGGTGATCAAAGCGGATACGAGATTCCATTAAAATCCCATCTAACCCTTGATAAGCTAAGGTTAATTCTCCGGTTTCTTGGACAACGCCGTGAATATCGTGGGAAGCATGATTAAAATCCATCTCGCTTTTGCCCACCAAACGCATAATGGTTCCGTTGGCGTGGCGAACAGCCCCGCGAATGACAAATAAGTCAATAAAATCAGCATCAAAACTGACACTAATCTCAAAGTCAACTGGTTCGGTGTTGTAATTGGTTAGGGTTAATTCTTCAAATAACGCCCCTTGTAAGACAATATTTCGCTCAACACCAATGGTTTCGGCTTCAATTTTCCCTTCAATGTAGGGATTCGCACATAAAGCAGATAGGGCAAACCCTTGTCTAGCGGTACTACTGAGCAAAATCGGTGCCTGTCCTTCTATTTGCAATTCTAAGCGACTGAGAAAACGGGTATCTTTGCAAAGGAGTCCTAAACTGAGATGAGCGTGATTCGGTTGGCAACCGCTAATATTCCCTAATTGATCTGTAATTAAGAATAAATCATCATCTTTGAGGGTTAACGTCGGTTGCATTCGTTGGGTGGTCGTACAAGGCCATTCGGGAATGGGAACTTGTTCGGAGGGGGCAAAGGTTCTACCACCGAGATTTAGAAGTTTCAGGGGTTGTTTGTCTTTAGTATTGTTGATAGCTTGTTCACTCATTTCAAAATTTATAGAAAATCAACCTCATCGGTGCATAGGATGGGGAGGAGAAGAACATCAACTCTAACTAATCATTGCTTCAACCAATGTCCTTATCCTGTATACAAAGTTAAGTTTGTCGCGGGTTGAAGTGACACGACCTTAACATAACTTCACTTAACATCTACTTGGCTGATAGTTCATTCACTACGTTGGACACCATCGATAACACATTCTCATTTTTAGAGGATGATTGTTTGAGTAATTGTTCGTAAACTTGTTCGTAACCATCTACCATGCGTTTAACGCTAAAGTTGTTGATAACATGACGATGACAATCCTCACGGTTGATCTCACTAATACGACACACCCCTGCACACATTCCTTCGATGTCATCCTCGTCACACAAGAAACCGGTTTTACGGTCTACCATAATTTCGGGGGTTGAGCCATTGATACTGGCAATAACGGGGGTTCCGCAAATCATTGATTCAATCATTACTAAACCAAAGGGTTCATTCCAACTGATGGGGAATAGGGTTGCTAAGGCCCCGCCTAAAAATTGATTTTTTTCTTTGCTAGTCAATTCTCCGACGAAAATAATCTGTTCATTGTCAATTAAAGGTTCGACGGTTTTGTAGTAAAAGTCTTCATTAAGGTGATCGATTTTCCCCGCTATTTTTAGGGGAATACCGACCCGTTTGGCAATTTCAATGGCAACATGAGGCCCTTTACATTTAGACATTCGACCTAAAAAGGCCAAGTAAGGTGGGGTATCGGGTTCAGGGTGAAAGTTATATTGATCAATGTCGATCGCATTATATACAGTCCTGACATAATTTAATTCTTTGATATAGTCCTGTTGCGCCTCAGAAATACTGACAAAGTTTTGATGAGGATGCTGCTCAAACAATTTCTTACTCAAGGCAGGGAAATAACCGTGAATGGTATGGACTGTCGGAGTGTTAATCAATTCAGCAAAAGGCAGTGCATCTTGACCGACGTGAGAATGAATCAGATCAAATTCATCGGCCCGCTCGAATACCCGACTTAATTGCATCTCTAGGTAAACCATACATTCTTCGGGACTCAGATTCAAACGACGAAGTCCGGTTTTTGCCCCAGGTACAAGGTTGGCTAAGGTTTGAGAGTCTTCTGTAGCAAATAAGGTGACATCATGGCCTCGCCGAACTAATTCATCGGTTAATAAACTAATGACTAATTCAATACCGCCATAAGCAGTCGGGGGAACGGATTCGGCTAACGGAGCAATTTGGGCAATTTTCATTATCAAACTTCCTATCTATTTTTAAAATTGAATATCGAAACGAATGTTGAATTTATTTTCTAATCTCTCGATGAGAATTCGTTGCTTGGTAAATTTATCCCTTTCATTCAAACTATCAATTACTAAAAGTCTTATCATGAAAGGAAGACTCTTAATAGTCTGTAATTTTTGCCTTTATGTTAGGGTTTTTTCTAGCAAAATAATTTGATTATCTCCTTTTTACTCATATCTATCTCTTATTTAAACAAGAGATAATATTTATAACTTCTATCGAAAGAAATAAGTTTTAACTTATCAATTTAGTTAGAAAAGTTAGTGATGTGCCGGGGGCATTTTTTGATGACAGTGACTACAATACCAGTAAATCCCTTCTAAACTAATATGACGTAGTAAGTGATAAGAACAACAGGGACAAACTGGCCGATTTTCTAAATAAAGACTGCTTTCGTGTTGATTTTCATATTTATCACCATTGCGTGTCTCAATAGGTTTGTAAGCATTTTTTTCAAGTAATTGGCTATTATTCATCATTTACTCTCGCTTTTCTTCTTTTTTGTCCAAATTTTAAAAGGTTATTCAATTATCAAATTCACAAGCTATACTTCTTATACTAATTAATCTCGACTGTTCTAACTTTAGACATAGGGAAAAACACTCTAATAATATTTAGAAATAAGAGTGAATCTCATCAGTCTAGACCATGAGATGACGCCGTCCCTTGAGTCACTCCCTACTTCTAGGTTAACGAATGATTGATTAAATTTTGTGGTTTTGTTTATAAAAGTTAATTTTTACTTTCAGAGATAAAGATTTAATAGTTAAATACTAAGAAATAATAACATTTCTTGATTGTTATTGCGAGGGGTGTGAACGACTACTATAGCTTGATTTATTGTCATTATACCCCCGAAGCAATCTATAAAACCTTTGGTCACAGTTTTGCCTCCTCGCAATAACAGTTTCCTTCTAATCATTCTTTATATGGGTTAAACTTCTTTCATCGATAAACTAATTCGTTTTAATTTCTCATCAATTTCTAACACTTTCACTTTGACAACTTCCCCCACTTTGACAACCTCTTTGGGATCACTAACAAAATAATTAGCGAGTTGAGAAATATGAATTAATCCGTCTTGATGGACTCCAATATCAACAAATGCGCCAAAATTAACTACATTAGTAATAACCCCTTCTAGTATCATTCCTTCAGTTAAATCAGTAATTTCTGTCACCCCTTCTTTGAAGGTTGCATACTTAAATTCTTCTCTAGGATCTCGTCCTGGTTTTTCTAATTCTGTGATAACATCTTCTAAGGTAGGTAAACCAATAGTATCGGTTACAAAGGTGTTTAAATCTAGAGACTTTAAGCGATCGCTTACTCTATTAATATCAGTTAATGATACCCCTAATTGTTTAATAATCGTTTCTACTAATTCATAACTTTCTGGATGCACTGCGGTATTATCTAAGGGGTTTTTTCCACCTCTAATTCTCAAGAAGCCGGCTGCTTGTTCAAAAGCTTTTGGTCCTAATTTAGATACTTTCAACAGTTCTTTTCTGTTCTTAAATCTTCCATTTTTATCGCGGTAATTAACTATATTATTGGCAATAGTTGGGGTTATCCCTGATACAAAGATTAGGAGTTGTTTAGACGCAGTATTGAGATCAACACCGACATAATTAACACAACTTTCGACTGTTTTCTCTAGGTTCTTTTTTAATAATTTTTGATCGACATCATGTTGATATTGTCCTACACCAATCGATTTAGGATCAATTTTAACTAATTCTGCTAAAGGATCTTGTAATCTTCTACCAATACTAATGGCACCTCTAACAGTAATATCTAAGTCTGGAAATTCTTCCCTTGCTATCTCACTCGCTGAATAAATAGATGCACCGGACTCATTTACAATCACTTTAATAGGTTTATTTTCTAATGGTTTAATTACTTCTCCAACAAATTGATCGGTTTCCCTAGAAGCAGTTCCATTTCCAATCGCAATTAATTTAATATTATACTTTTTAATCAATTTTCCTAGGACATTTTTTGCTTCTTTTTGTTTACTATCTCCACTATGGGGAAAGATAGCTTGATACTCTAAAAATTGACCGGTTTCTGATAAAATGACTACCTTACATCCTGTACGAAACCCTGGATCAATAGCTAAAGTTGGCTGCATTCCTGCAGGGGGAGATAACAATAATTCTCTTAAGTTAATTTCAAAGGTATTAATGGATTCTATATCAGCCCAATTTTTTCGATCTCCTCTAACTTCTCTGAGTAAAGAAGGTTTAATTAAACGGTTAAATGAATCTTTAAGCATCTCTTGATAAAAGGATTTTATTTGTTTATTTTTAGTTTTAATTTCTTGGTTTTCTAGATAAGTAAGTACAAAATCTTCATCAAAATCAATCTCAAGAGAAATAATTTTTTCGGCTTCACCCCTAAATAAAGCTAAGACATTATGAGGGGCAATTTTAGTGACACTTGCCTGAAACTCTCGATACATTTCGTATTTTGTGCTGCCTTCAGGATAATCTTTTTTAATTTTAGAAATAAAGACAGTTTCTTGCATTAAATAGTCTCTTAGATAAGCCCTTAAATTTGCTTTTTCTGCTACTTCTTCAGCTAAAATATCCGATGCACCTTTTAACGCTTCTTCGACGGTATTTACTCCTTTTTCGGTTGAAATATAGTCTTGTGCTAATGTTTCTAAAGATTGAGGTTTAGCGTTAGGATGATTGAGAGATTTGATTGACTCTGCTAAGTTTTCTAAGCCTTTTTCTCTGGCGATCGTAGCTTTTGTTCTTCGTTTCGGTTTATAGGGTAAATATAAGTCTTCTAGTTCTGTTTTCGATAAACAAGCTTCTATTTTTTGCTGTAATTTATCGGTTAATTTATCTTGACTTTTAATTGATTCTAAAATCGTTTCTTTTCGTTTTTCTAACTCAGTTAAATAAGTGTAGCGTTCCCAAATATCCCTAATTTGAGTTTCATTTAATGAGCTGGTTTTTTCCTTACGATAACGTGCAATAAAAGGAACAGTTGCCCCTTCAATTAATAATTCAAGGGTATTATTAACTTGTTGCTGCCTTAAAGATAATTCGGTCGCAATAACTTCGTTGTAATCAATCATAATTAATTATTTTACTTTCATTTTTAAGCAACTAAAGATTTTATTAGCCGTTAACTCTAATTCTATTTTATCTAAACTGGGTAAAGTTTTTTGTTGTATTTCATTATTAGATAAATCAGCTTTATAAATTTTAGGGGTTTGTTGGGGTTGAAAAACGATAATTGATTTTTCATCAGGATCAATTAACCAACCTAACTGACTACCATTGTCTCAACAATGTAAAATATTATCAATAACTTTAGTTGGTTTTTGATTAGGGGATAGAATTTCTATTGTCCAGTTGGGAAAAGAATTAAATTGATTAGCAATTTCTCCCTCGGTTGTAATCGGAATTCTTTCCCAATAAAAGATACTAACATCAGGAACAATAGACCGATCGCCAAAACGACAACGTAACTCAGGTAAAGCATAAGCAATGTTGGAATTTTCAGCAACTTGGTTAATCGTTTCGCAGAGTTTATATTGAAGTTTACTATGTTGTCTTTGAGGCATTGGTTTTTGTAGTATTTCCCCATTAATATATTCCCACGTCGGCAATTCATCAATATTGGTTTTGTTGAGAAAGTCTTCAAGACTCAAGGGTAAAATAGGGGTAGTTGTCATAAATAATTATCCTCTGGCCATTTCAAATGATAATATTTTCGTTATAATATGACTACATAATATAACTACTCATTGTATTTCGGGTAAATACTACGTTTATTATAGACAGGTTTATAACTTTTATTTTAAGTTATTGCTAACATAAAGAAAGAAGAATAATTAAAGTCCAATGGAACCATTATCAAAACAAAATTGTATCCCTTGTACCGGTAACGCCGCAAAAGTTACACAAGAAGAAATGAATGAATTATTAAAAGAAATTCCTCAATGGGACGTTAAAGAAGTTTCTGAAGAACTACATTTAGAACGAGCTTATAAATTCCCAGATTTTCAAAAGGCATTAGCGTTTACCCAACAAGTCGGAGAATCTGCCGAAGAAGCAGGACATCATCCAGCCTTACTAACAGAATGGGGAAAAGTAACAGTGAGTTGGTGGACTCATGCCATTAACGGATTACATCGTAACGATTTTATCATGGCTGCCAGAACGGATGATATTGCTGCTCAATTCAGTAAGAATTAAGGAGTGTTCCTAATTTCTTCGATTTTTTTTCAATTAGCGTCTTTATCTTTAAAAAATGGTTAAGTTTGCCCTTGATTGATTATTCGCTAAAGGGTTCCTTTAAAGATGCCTTGAGGACGAATTAAAAGAATTAAAATCATAATGAATAAAGCCACTCCTAATTTGTAATCAGGGCCCAACCAAGGCACACTTAACTCTTGAGCAACTCCAATCACTAAGCCTCCAGCGATCGCACCGTATGGGTTGCCAATACCCCCTAAAATGACAGAGGCAAACATGGGTAAAATCAAGAACCATCCCATATTGGGTCGTACGGTACTGGTAATTAATCCCAACATGACACCGCCTAAGGTGGTTAAAATAGCCGTAATTACCCAAGTCCAAAGGACGACTTGTTCGACGTTAATTCCTGAAACCCTAGCTAAATCAATATTATCAGCTACGGCTCGCATGGCCTTACCAATTTTTGTGTTTTGTAACACTAAATGTAAAACCGCGATCGCGACAATTGATAAGATAATTGCCCAAATGCGATCGGTGGCTAATTGTAACCCTAAAAATTTTTGAGCTTGAACCAAGGGAATATCATACCGTTGATTTTTTGCTCCCCAAATCATTAAAATGCCGTTACGCAAAAACAAGGCTAAGCCAATGGAAATGATAATGAGGGTGGTTGATGTTGCTCTGCGATCGCGCATGGGTTTCCATAATAAAAATTCTGAAATTAACATGGCCACTATGGTTCCCATGGCCCCAACGATCACCGATAATCCTAAATTTAACCCTTGGGTGTTCACTAACCAGGTTAAATAGGCTCCTAGGGTCAGAAAATCGCCGTGAGCGAAGTTAGAAAGCCGTAAAATACCATAAGTCAGGGTTAACCCTACTGCAGCCAGAGCAATGACACTACCAATGGCTAAGCCATCAAATAAGTTTTGTGCTGTTCTTAAAATCAGTTCTGATGTTTCCATTCTCTAAATTCGTTGTATCCTACCTGTCTCAATGAAGATACACCATCTTGGAGAAGTTTGCTGACATAAGTTATCTATAAGAGTGAATCAATCGGGATGGCAGGATTTGAACCTACGACATCCTGCTCCCAAAGCAGGCGCGCTACCAAGCTGCGCTACATCCCGTAACGTTTCTTTCTCATTATAACCTAAATTGTCCCTAATCGGGATACCAAAACATCCCTTTAATTCCTTCCGGGTCTAGCACAAACCCTAAACGACGGTAAAAGTCTACCACTTGGGGGTCAGCAAAGAGGGTAATATTACTAATATCTTCGCTTCTTAATTGACGAATCATATACTTCATCATCCCTTTACCTAGTCCTTTACTTTGGAACCTCGGATGTATAACTACATCCCATATTGTGGCATTAAAGGCATGATCTGAAGTCGCGCGAGCAAACCCAATTAACCGCTTACGGTTTCCTTTCACTTCCCACGCTGACACCACCATAAAACTATAGGTGAGTGCGCGTTTAACTTTCCGTAAGGGACGACGGGCCCATCCTACCGCATCGCATAATTCTTCGAGTTCATAGAGATCAATCTCTCTTTCTCTGGTGAAAAAAATGCGCGTTTGGCTGTCAGTCTGGCCTTTTAAGTTGACCGGTTCCCCTTTAAACTGGGACTTCTGATCAGTGTTTGATATATCTGTATTATTAAACAATCGTTTCCAAAAAACCATTAGATTGAAAGAGACAACCCCTATTTAGTTACGTATTCTCTCACAAAAATGAGCAAAAGGGTGCTGTTGGGTGCTGGGTATTGGAAGGAGTAGGTAAAAACTGATTGATTTTTGTGGTTCTTTAAGAAGAATATCTTAATCAACTTGTGACCAAATCTATTCTATCCATTTTTTAACAGTTGTTGAACGTCTCTTAATTGTTTTATCGCTTAAATGATCTAAATTGAAGTGTTCTTTCATTATTTCTATAATCTCCTCTTTAGTCGGAATTTCTCCCGAAATCAAGCTGATATTAAAAACTTCATAAAAAATTCTGTGTTCTAATATTTTTTCAATTAAAAACAAGATTTTTTCTTTATAACTACGACGAAAAATTGATAATCCTTCATCTGTTAATTCCAATAATGTAGATGAGGAGGACTCATTTTCTATAATTAAACCTAAATATTTACCTGCATTAGAATAATAGTCAGCTTGTCTAATAGCAAATCCATAATAACTACTAATTTCTTCTTTACTTAATGATTCTTGTTTCCATAATAAAGAAAGTAATTCGATAATCCGGGGAAATACATTAGCTTGTGGAAAAGGAACACCATCAACCGACTCTTCTTTTATTATGACTTTATTGAAGATATCACTAACCTCTTGAGTGTCAATTTCTTCTGGTGAGAAACTATAGTGATATTCTTCAACTAATTTAATAGAATTATACTCTTCTTGATTAGAAAAATCATAAATAAAAAAACTAAATAAATTATCAGAATAAGTCATCAAGGCTGGAATTACTTTTTTGCTAATTTTATCTTTCCATAATCGATAGGGATAATATAACTGACGAACTAAGAAATCATCAACAATTCTATTTTTAGCTTCAATAATTAATAAACAATCTTCTGTTTCAAATCCACCATCAATTTCACACTGAGAACTATCTACTGATAAATTATACAGATTATTTGATAAGACATTTTCAATTTTAAAGGAAAATCTCCCCGTTGACATTCTACCGAATAAGGTATGATAGCATAAAGGCTCTGTAATCTCTAATAAGTCTGATAGTAAAGCTGCTATTATTCCAGCATTAAAAGCACAATGTAAAGCTAAACTTTCACTAGATATATTAGTATAATCTATGGTTTGAATAAACGAAGGAAATTCAACACGAGTTTCTGATCGTTCTTCATCATAATCAACTTTATAATGAGTATCAAAATGTCCAATAAAATATTCACATCTAGAAATTGGTAATATAGATAATCGATTATCTTTAAAAATTTTGGGTAATGTGGTTTTATGGTCAAATTTTACCATTAAGCGAGTTTCTCTAAATTCATTTATTTGCTCTGATTTAATTATAAAATGTCCATTAGTTTTCAACTGTTCAAGGATATTGTATTTGTCAAATATTCTTTTCCATGCTTCATCATTTTTTGTTAGTTTAATATTTTCAGAATCATTCATAATTTTTTACTAGAATCTCGTCTACTTTACCTCTTTTATTAGCGTGTGAGTTAATGGATCTGATAGCAGAAATTTTTATGTGTTTATAATAAGTGTCTTTATATAAATCACGAATAAAATCTGTATAAGAATTACTCAGCAAAATTTTACAGCCCTTCTCATGAAGCTGATCAACCAATTCTTTGAGTCTTTTTTGATCTTCTTTATTAAAACCATTAATATCATATCCAGTAAACGAAGCTGTATCAGACACAGGATCATAAGGAGGATCTAAATAAACAAAATCTCCTTTTGTTGCTGAAGTCAAAGCTTCAGCAAAATCTTGATTTAAAATATCAATAATATTATCACTCAAATATTTACTCACAGCTTTAATCACAGCTTCGTTAACAATATCAGGATTTTTATATTTTCCGTATGGGACATTAAACTCTCCTTGTGAATTGACTCTAAATAAACCATTATAACAAGTTTTATTTAAGTAAATAATTCTTGAAGCTCTTTGAATACTAGATAATTTACTATACTTTTTTGTATTTCTATCTAATCCTCTAATTTCGTAAAAATAATCTTTATCATTTTTATGTTTTTTTAATTCTTCAATTAAGTCGTCAGCATGATCACGAATAACTTTATAACAATTAACTAATTCCTTATTACTGTCATTGATAACAGCACGAGAAGGCTGAATTGTAAATAATACAGCCCCTCCACCTAGAAAAACTTCATAATATTTATTATATTTTTCAGGCATATTTTTCTTGATCTGAGCTATTAATTGCCTTTGTTAGAGTCGAATGGGATATCGCTATCCCAAACTCTCATTCAAAACCGAACGTGAAAGTTCCCCTTCATTCGGCTCCTCCTAGCTAGTTTGATTTACGTTCACGGCTACCATCGCTGGTAGTCTTCTTGTGATGACAATAGTTGTGCAGAAGTTGTTTATTAGCCATATTGTTTTTTCCTCCTGATATCTGGGGGATTATATGGTCTATTTCCAAATTATCTTCACTGGTAAAGTATTGATTGCATAAGGTGCATTTACCTTTTTGCTTTTTCATCAACATTATGACTTCCCTCTTAACTGTTGTATATTTGGAGAGTCGTTGTGTCCAGTACACCTAATCACCGTCATAAGGTGATTTTTGTCCTTTTAGTCTTATGACTCGTTTAATGGGGGTGTCTTTATGTCTTCTGAGTTGTTTTCCATCTGGAGTGATGAATACCCATCCTAAACCTCTATCTACTCCCCAGTATCTGTTTACTGTGTGCTTTTTTTCTTGCATGGGCGCACGGTAGTAACCCCATCTGAGAAGTTGGTGGTATAAGATGTTGTCTAGTTTACCGAAGACTCTGGAGCTTACCACTGAGTCATAATAGTTACTCCATCTCCTAATTTTGGGGGTAAGTTTTTCTATTAATTTCTCTTGTGGGGCATTGCGGTATTGTCGGATTGTTTGTTTTAGGACTTTAGTATGACGTTTTATCGCTTCTTTTGATGGTTTAATTAAGGTTTTGAAGCCTAATTTGTTACCTCTTCTATCAGTTGCGCTATTTATATCTTTAACTGGGTATTGCCTTACATTGAACCCTAGGTAGTCAAATCCTGGTTGGACTTTTCCATCACCAAGGGTATGGGCAATTCTTGTCTTAGAGTCTTTAAGTTTTAGACCCATAAGATTTAACCAATCATTGATTAATTCACGGCATTCCTCTATAACTTTCTTGCTTTTATGTAGGATAACAAAGTCATCTGCATATCTATGAAATAGAGGGGGATTGAATAAAATGTCGGGTCTGATTCCGTACATCTGTGCCATTGCTTTTGTAGTGTATTTCTTAGGGAAAGCGTCATGTAACGCCTCCTGCATCCCGTGTAAGGCTATGTTAGCCAATAAAGGGGAAATTACACCACCTTGAGGAGTTCCACTTTCTGTTTTATAAAAGACATCCTGTTCTATAACTCCTGATTTGAGCCATGCTTTTATTTGACGACGCATACCTGGGTAGGTATTGAGTTTGTTCAGTAGTCTTTTATGGTTTATTTGGTCGAAGCACTTTTCTATGTCAGCATCTAGAACATAGTAACTCATTTTATTGATGTCACTGTAGATTGCTGCAATAGCATCTTTGGCACTTTTTCCAGGTCTAAAGCCATAGGAATTGGCTTCAAACTTTGCTTCCCATTCTGGTTCCAAAGCAAGTTTGGCTAGTGCCTGTTTTGCTCTGTCCTCCATTACAGGAATGCCTAGTGGTCTTTCTTGGTGCGCGCTTCTTTGGCGAGGAAACCTCGCCGATGGCGCATCCGCTTTCTCCTTTTTTCCAGGCTTCGGGATTTCAATCCTTCTGACAGGTTTGGCTTTTCCATCAAATTTGAGGTTTTGAACTAGCTCTAGTCTTTGATTGGGAGCTATTTTGGCTACACCATCTATTCCTGGAGTGTTCTTGTCCGTATTGTCCTGTGTAACTTTCCTAACCGCAATGAGTTTTGCTGATTTGGATTTTACCAGTAACTTTTGGAGTTTCCTGACAGTTTTGATGTCACCACCTTGTGACGCTTTGTAGATTCTTTTCTGAAGTCGAAATACGGCTCTGTTAACTGATTTCCAGTTAACATCACGCCATTTCATTTCCACCGTAGTTATTTCACTCGTATTGGTCATTTTACTTCTTACTAAGTTTCTACTCTCTAGACTTAGGGATGCCCGTCTGCATATCCTTGACATTACTTAAGGCGTTGGCTTCTGGCATCATCCTTCCCTAATAAGGTTTATGGCTTGGTTGCCTACTCAAAAGAGAACTTTATCAGGGTTACTTCGTTCCGAAGAGGTTTTGTCTGGTTGGGTTGGGTACTGACTATACGCCGATGAATGCTCTTATGGGTAAGAGTTGGATGTTTAAACAACAAGAGGAAATTCGCTGTTTCCCATTCATAGTTGACATGAACAATACCTATCGTGTCCGTAGTCTTGGGCTGACGACGCTTCAAACGTCAGTTCACTTTCGTTTACCCTTTCAACCTCCCTCGCAAGGATTTAGCTTTAGATAGGTTGGCTGTTACTTGCTTTTTATCCCGCTTTGCCAATTTGATAACCAGTCTCTTTGACAGGGATAATGGAGTCAATCGAAACATCACGATGCTAGGATTTTAACCTAGAAACTCTCTCCAGTTGTGACTTTTCTTGTTAGAAAAAGCCCAGGTCATCCCCCGTTATATAACGGTTTCGACCTAACGAATCGCACTTCCACCTGCCCACTTTAAAAAAGGTTTTATGATTGGATTGTTCACTTTTGCTCTCAAAAAATAACAATTTTAATTATAGCAAACATTTATACTATTTTCAATAAAAAAAGATATATTATTCCTTAGAAAAATACATATTCTGTAAAGTATTATTAATGTCTAAGTTATTAAATATATTGGTCAATTGCTTAGTATTTAAACCGAAACCTTCATAAACAAAAGTTGCAAATAACCAAGCATCTATTTTTTGAGTTAGTTTTATTTTCCACGTAATATCTGATTGAGAAATAAGATTATCAATATCTGTTGATAAAAATTCAGGTAATTTAATTAAACCAGGAACTAACTCATTTATAAACATCAATTCTTCTAAATTATTTATAATATCAAGCAAAATCCAATCACTATATTTTTTTTGTGAGTAACACAGAAAAAATAGTTCATTTTGATTAGTTATTATATTATGAATTACACTAGGTGTTAAGAATTCTGAAAAACCTTCCGCGTGTATTTTTTTAGTTAAGTATTTTTTGATTATTATCTTAAGATCACCTTTTAAATAATTAAAAAGCTTATTAATTGCTTCTATATATTTATCTAAAATTAAGTTTTTTATTCTATATCTTACTTGATTTTACGAATATTTTGTGTTTATCTATCTACCGTGACCTCGAGCTTTACTGGTTTAGCGTGTTGATAATCACAGTAGTGTATAATAAAGGTAAGGTCTCATACTATTTAAACTTACGTTTTACAGAATAACATATTATTTAGAACATTTAAAAATAAAGCAATTCTAATTAATGATAATTAAAAATCAAAGAAAAAATGGCAATTAATCGTATTAGAATTAGTAAAGATAAATCAGACTTAGTTAAGTCCTTAGTCGATTTTGGTGGAGGGGTTGGTCCCTTTCAAACCTATGCAGATGTTATCGCTTTTGCAGCCACATTAGGAGCAAAATATAACAAACGCATTCCTCTTAATATTGTGTCAAAAGAACCGGCACCTATTAGTTTAGATATCTTTGTTTCTAGGGGTTATGATACTATTATAAAATTACTAGCGATCGCAGAAAAAAATGACCCTCATATTCTTTCTCTTTATGACACTGATGCAGAAAATCAAAGAGTACAAATCTTTGAAGAATATGCTAATGGTGGACTAGAACAATTACAAGAAGAATTAAAAGGAATTGTTGATTATTCAGACCATTTATTATTATTATTAAATTTAGAGAGATTTCCCAGTAATACCACGGAAGATGAATTTGATCTAAGCCGATTTCTATAATTTAAAATTATAATAAGTCAATACACAAAATTGATTAAACAAAAACTGTAGTCCCATGCACTCCATACCGCGTAGCTAATTTTCTATAAAGTATTTTGTGAATCAAGATAATAATCAACTATTATGAATTTAAAAGAAACTAAAAAACAACTCAGGCAAAAACTTATTCAAGAAAGAGAAAAATTATCAAAATTAGATTATATAAACAACAGTAAAAAAATATGTAAAAACCTGCAAAAATATCCTTTATTTAAACAATCAAAAACCATCCTCGCTTACTTTTCTATTCGTCAAGAACCTGATTTAACTTCCCTAGTTTCAATTAATCATAATTGGGGATTTCCTCGCTGCGTTAAAAAGTCTTTAATCTGGCATTCTTGGCGACCTAAAGATCCTTTAATTCCTGGAAAATATGGCATTCTAGAACCTTCTGCTAATGCTCCAATTTTAACCCCCGAAACAGTCGATTTAATCTTAGTTCCTGCTGTAGCTTGTGATTACAATGGATATCGCTTAGGCTATGGTGGAGGCTATTATGATCGCTTAATAAATTCTCCTCAATGGTCTTCTATTCCTACGGTTGGCATTATCTTTGAATTTGCCCTATTTCCTCAACTTCCTTGTGAACCCTGGGACCAACAATTACAAGCAATTTGTACAGAAAATAAAATCATAAGCATATCTACTTAATTTCTCTAAATTAAGATTTATTAAGTTGCTCAATAACCCAAAATAGTTTTGTTAATATGAATGATAACTATTCCTAAACTATAGATTAATTTATGAAAAATAGATTAATTTATATAAAAATTAATGATAAATTAAGGGAACTAAAGAAATTATGAAACATTTTCGAGATGAATGGATACAAGAATGGTGTGAAGAAAATGGATGGACAGATTTATTTAGAGAACGTTATAATCACTACTGGGCATTTCCTCCTGGCGCAGTTATGCCAGAACCTATTCCCTCAGAAGTATTAAGATTAATTAAAGCAACAAAAGGCTTTTGTGCAGAAGAAAAAACTTGGTTAGGATCAGCCATTTTAATCTCAATCATGTCTGTTGGTTTGAGTTATCTATTACAGAATCCAATGCCCATTATTTTTGCGTTTGCCTTTGCTGCAGTTACCTCCGCTAAGCTAGAAGTAGAAGAAATTTAAAACAATTAATAATTAGGGTCTGTCAGAGTCAAAATATTGTTTGATATTAGGTTTATTTTGTTCTCCATCAGACTCAAAATATTTTTGAATATTGTATTTATTTTCCTCTTCTTTTGGGGGCTTTTCCCCCGCTGGTTTGGGAGGAATATTGGGAATGAGTAAGGGCGGTTCTGAACTATGTTCATTCGTGTTTTCTTTGGGTTCAGATACCTGGGGAGGCGGTTCGACAGGAATCGGTACGATTTTAGTCGGTTCAGGAATCGGGGTGGAATTGGGAGACGGTTGAGCTTTTGGCGTAGCAGAAGGTTCTGGAGTTGGAGTCGGAGACGGTTTACCCTCTGGAGTCGTAGAGGGTTCTGGGGTGAAATTCCCAGAGGAATTATCCTCTGGAGTAATAGAAGATTCTGGGTTTGAAGTCGGAGACGGTTCTGGGGTTGGAGTCGGAGACTGTTGCGATCGCCGAGGACGGCGAATAGGTTGAGGAGATTTCGGTGTAGGTTGGGAAAATTCTGGTTGAGGACTTTCTAAGGACTCAGGAGACGCAGAGGGGGAGGATGTCGGTTGCGATCGCTCTTTTGTTCCCAACATAATCCCGAAGACCAACCCACCAATGATCGCACTGGCCGCCAAAAATGAACCTAAGGCCAACAAGGCCCAAGGGGTGTCTGCTTCTGTTTCTGTTTCTGGTAAGTTAGTGGTGGTGGTGGTAGTTTTCAGAGAACTGGATAAAGATGGATGTTGTCGTCCAACCGCTATCGTTGCTGCGGTGGGGGGAGTCTGAGCAATTTCTAGGGCTTTGATCATTTCTTTAGCCGTAGAAAAGCGATCGCGGGGATGAAAACGAATGGCACGATCAATAATATTACCCAAACTAGACTGAATGTCTGGGGCTTCTTTTCGCCATAAAATTTCCCCAGTATTGGGATCTGTGGCTAAATATTGGGGAGTTTTTCCCGTGAGTAAAAACACTGCAGTCAGTCCCAAACTATATAAGTCACTAGAAACAATGGGACGACCGGCAGCTTGTTCTGAGGCCATGTAACCAGGGGTTCCTAATCCTACTGAATAGGGAGTATTACCATTACTGTGAACCATCGTAGCGACTGTTTCTTTAACAATGCCAAAATCAATTAAAACAGGTTTTTTATCATGGCTACGAATAATGATATTATCTGGTTTAATATCACGATGAATAATGCGACAATGATGAACATAATCAAGAATCCCTAAGATGCCGATTAATATTTCTTTGACTTGTTCGGGTGATAAATTCCCTTGTTTTTGATGAATCTGGGTTAAGGTTTCCCCTTCAATCCATTCTTGTACTAAATAAAAATCTCCCCCCTCTGAAAAATAGGCGTATAGGCTAGGGATTTGAGGATGTTTTTCTCCTAATTCTTCTAAGATAGCTGCTTCTTTGGCAAATCTTTCTTTTAACCAGTCAGGTATCACAGGAGATTGAACCGCCGGTTTAAGTTGTTTGATAACACATTTTCTTTCTGAGGGCATATGAGTATCAATGGCGAGAAATGTCTCTCCAAATCCCCCTTTTGCCAAACTTTCTACGACTTGATAACGATAGTTGAGTAATGATGACACGGTACCCCCTCTTATTGCCCTAGTCAGACAATTAAGCTTTATTCTAGCTAATCCGATAAAGTGACTGAATATCAATTCTCTCAGTGTCAACAAGACATTTTTCTAGAGAGACTCACTCCTATAGTCTCGTGGTTGGTTATCTTCTTTTTTGAGAATTGATATAAAAGTATGATCAACAATAGTTTAATCTCTTTTTGTTATTTCTTCTCCTATCTTGTACCAGTAAAAAAATTGAACAAACATAGTTTAAACAACCGAGGTTAAAAAAGCGAAAACTCCCATCCTAAAAAGTTTTATTAACTCATTCACTGGTTTTAACCTATAGCAATCAGGAATGATATATGAGAACTGCTCAGGACATAATAATATTATGTCCCTACAAATCACTTCTGTAGGGGTTTAACAATGTTAAACCCTGCTTAATATTTTCTCACAACTGAAACTTGATTGCTATAGTTGAAGATGCAACTATCATTACCATAATAGACAAGTCCATAAAATAAACTTGCCCGAAAAAAATATGATGATTATTGTAGTTTCTAGAATCAACTATTTTTTAGCAATGACCCATACTGCGTGAACAATACCAGGAATATAACCTAATAACGTTAACAAAATATTGATCCAGAATTGTGGTCCAATACCCACTTGTAGGAAAACGCCTAGTGGTGGCAAAATAATGGCACAGATAATGCGAACGACATCCATGTTTTTTTTAAGTATATATACACCAGTAATTATTCCTGAAACAAGGTCACTTGTCAAGATGGAGATACTTACACTCTTTAATAGAGAAAAATTGTAATCTAAGTAACAAATTATCAGTGATTTGCCTAATTGCCAGATGAAAAACCATTATCGATAATTGTATTATCTCTGATAATAGTATTAATTAGTGGTTGCGAATTAATTATTATTAGTGAGAAAAAATTCTATATTGGCCAATTATGTAATTTAAACATCCAAAAAATGGATCCTATTTTATGCCAAATTGTTTGGTTGAAAAGATTGGAAAAAAATATTATCAGAATAGGAGTGAAATATCTAATCAAATCAAGTTAAAGATTAATTCGATTTGAGTACATGAGTGTTAAAAGAAGGCAGGAGTTGAAAGTCAGGAGCCACGAGGTTTCTGCCTCGGTCAAAAACACGGAAAAAAGATCAAAAGTAGTTATTAACGGAAAAATACTCTCTTTTTATTTTACTTTTCAAGGCAACTTTGTTTCATTGAAAATTATACCTTAAGATAGATAGACTTTTAAAAACGTCGATGATAGGATAGTCAAATTTATTTTGAATAATCAATCTGACAACAAAATCTTACAATAATGAAAACAAATTTTTTGGACAGGTGGATGAGAAAAACGGCTCATTCACAACCTGTTAAACTACTTCTTTGGGGTTATGCTTTCTATATTTTTATTCCTTGGATTTTGCTATGTTTACCTATCAGTTGGAAAGAAAATTTTGTTAATCCTTTAGATAATTTATTTATTGCTACTTCTGCTGTGAGTACAACAGGTTTAGTAACGGTAAATACTCCTGATGCCTACAATTTTTTTGGACAATTGGTTATTATGTGTGCTTTTCAGGTGGGAGGATTGGGTTACATGACGTTAGGCTCATTTGTCTTACTTTCTGCTAAAAATTCTCTCCCTTATCTTTATCGTCGTGTGGGTAGTTCAGTTTTTGCACTTCCTGAAGGATTTAATTTAAAATTGTTTCTGCAACATACAGTAATTTTTACTTTTATTATAGAAATAATAGGAGCCATTGCCCTCTATTTTTGTTTTTTACGAGCTAATGTAGAAAATCCTGTCTGGGCTGCCATCTTTCATTCTGTTTCTGCTTTTTGTACTGCAGGATTTAGTATTTTTCCGAATAGTTTAGAGGACTTTCGAGGTGACTTTTGGGTTAACTTAATTGTCAGTATTTTAAGTATCTTGGGAGCGATCGGCTTTTTAGTGATTTCTGATATTTGGCAAAGTTTAAGCGGAAGAAAACAAGGAACAACTTTCACCACTAAAGTTATTCTTTACATGACAACGTGGTTCATTGTTATCGGATTTTTATTACTATTATTCTTTGATAGTTCCTTTAAGTCTCTTACCTTGGGAGAACGGGTTTTGGGTGCTTGGTTTCAATCGATGACAGCCCTAACAACGGTAGGATTTAACACCCATCCTATCGGAACATTAAGCGCATTTGGAGCTTTATTAACCATTATTATAATGATTGTTGGAGCATCACCATCGGGAACAGGAGGCGGACTAAAATCAACGACAATCTTTGTTGCTTTGGCTGTCATGTGGAGTTCTTTAAGGAAAAGAAAGTCTATCGCTTTTCTAGGAAGAAGAATACCTGAGCAACGATTAATTACTGCTTTTGCTGGTTTAGTATTTTATGTCCTTGCTTTTTTAATTAGTTCTAGTATTTTGCTCCTTTTACAAACACAATCATTTGAAGATGTTTTGTTTGAAGCAGCATCAGCGTTAGGAACCGTGGGTTTATCAAGAGGAATTACCTCAGATTTAAACACCTGGGGTAAATTAGTCGTTATTGTTCTAATGTTTATTGGTCGAGTGGGTGCCTTATCTTTTGGAATTGCATTATTTACCAATGAATCAACAGAAACGCTCCGAGCAGTAGAAGAGGATGTTGCTATTTAATTGAACGATTTTTATCGTTAAATAATCCTAATAATGGGCCTAAAATAAATCCAAATACAAAGCCTCCAGCGTGGGCCCAATAAGCCACGCCACCGCCTTCCATTCCTACATTGGCTTGAACATTTAAACTGGCAAAACCATAGATCGCTTGCTGCAAAAACCAAAATCCCAAAAAGAAGACCGCCGGAACTCTAATGGTGGTGATAAAAATACCTAAGGGAAGTAAGGTTAAAACTTGTGCCTGGGGAAAGCGTAAAATATAGGCTCCCATCACTCCTGCGATCGCCCCACTAGCTCCCAAAGAAGGAATTTCAGAATAGGGGGCAAAATACCATTGACTTAAACCAGCTAATACGCCACAAGTTAGATAGAACAATAAGTATTTCACATGACCTAATTTATCCTCAACGTTATTACCAAAAATCCATAAAAACAACATATTTCCGCCAATATGTAAAAAGCCAGCATGGAGAAATTGGGAAGTAATCAGGGTCATCCATTCAGGAATCGGATGATAAAAATCCACTCCACTAAACCCTGCAGTTAACTGTTTCGGTACAATGGCGTAATATTGAAAAAATTGCGATAGTTCCTCAGAACTTAAACTCAGTTCTTTGAAAAAAACTAAAATATTAACAATAATCAATCCATAAGTAACATAGGCTGTTCTTTGGGTGGGGTTATTATCATTTAAAGGAACCATATTGCAGAAGTCAGAAGTAAAATGATTAGTTTTTTTTACGTTAACTTAGCTTAACATTTCGTTTGTGAGAGTTTCCAGGAAACAAAAAAATCTCTCTAGACAAGCTAGAGAGAAGATTACGAAACTGAACTAAATTGCCTCTATGACTTGGTTTAGAAGTAAATTGATCCACCCCAGTAAGGATCTAATTTGGGGGCTACTAAAACATAACCAGACACATCATAAAGATCGTCTTCGGTAAAGTCTCTTAATTCTGGATAGATATCAGGACGACTCACATTTACGTGTAATTCGGTATAGTCGTCTTCTCCATCGTAACTGGTGGGATATTTCAAATAATCAACTAAGCCTAATACATTATCACGAGGAGGTTCAGCCAGGGCTAAGTCTTCTAATCCCAAACTAACATTATTATTGGTCTTGGTTTTTCCTTGTAAGTGACATTGGGTACATTCACGAATAAATAGTCTTTGACCATTGGTGATCTGTTCACTGGTTAAAGTGGTTGTCTCTCCTTCTTCAGTCAAAGGAACTGTCCGAGTTTCTTCGGTTAATTCTAAGGCACTGGCTTGATGGATGGGAAATTGTAAAAAGAAAAAGATAGCAGCGATCGCCATCAGAATAAATCGTTTCACCATTGTTCTCCTGCAAATTATGATTTTGTGGGTATATTAATCTTTGCACGCATTACGGCAATATCAACGATACCATAATTCATGATCCTTAAACTTCCCTTATCTATGGGGAATGGGGGATTTTTCTAGAGCTAAAAATTGATTCTCTATATCTGGCAAACTTCATAATTCTTAACAAAAATTTCTCATAATAGGGTCTTTACCTGGGTCAAATCAGTAAAGTTCTTATGTATTGTTAACGAATTTCTGTAATAATTTAAGGTGGACTTTGTAGACGACCCGAACCTCTCTTTTAAGAGAAAGGAAAATTTTGGTCAGGAAGCTTGTCTAAAACATGGTTGCCATCATATTCTTTAAAAGCGTACAACCTGTAATTATCAATGAGATTGATTTCTCAACTTACCAACTCTAGATCCATCCATCAATCGTTATGACACAAGTATCTGGTTCCTCTGATGTCCCCGATATGGGGCGTCGCCAATTTATGAACTTACTCACCTTTGGAACCATCACCGGAGTCGCTGCTGGTGCGTTGTATCCTGTGGTGAAATATTTTATCCCCCCTTCGAGTGGTGGTGCTGGCGGTGGTATCACGGCTAAAGATGCCCTCGGTAATGACATTATGGCCAGTAACTTTCTGGCAGAGCATAATGCAGGCGATCGCGTGTTAGCCCAAGGGTTAAAAGGTGATCCCACTTACCTGGTGGTAGAAGGAGAAAATGCCATCGCTGACTACGGTATTAACGCCGTTTGTACTCACTTAGGCTGTGTGGTTCCTTGGAATGCCAGCGAAGATAAGTTTATCTGTCCCTGTCATGGTTCTCAATACAATGCTCAGGGTAAAGTGGTAAGAGGCCCGGCTCCTCTCTCTTTGGCTTTAGCCCATGTGAATGTAACTGAGGGCGATAAAGTTGTCTTCAGTGAGTGGAGTGAAACGGACTTCCGTACTGAAAAAGATCCTTGGTGGGCTTAGAACAGAATTAAGAATGTAGAATGCAGAATGCAGAATGTTTGATTAATTCTAAATTCTAAATTTCTAATAACTGATAAACCCCCTGTACTGTTTAAAAATTACATAAATTTGACTGAGCAATGAGAATATCCGATTTTTCGGCAATTTGGTCTAAGGGTAAGCACATTTTTCTGCGATCGCTGTTGATCGTAGTAGCAACGGCTACCTTATTCATAGGTAATGTGCAAAGTGCTAATGCTTATCCTTTCTGGGCGCAAGAAACCGCCCCAGAAACCCCCAGAGAAGCAACAGGACGCATTGTTTGCGCTAACTGTCACTTAGCAGAAAAAGATGCTGAGGTAGAAATTCCTCAATCTGTTTTACCTGACACAGTATTTAAGGCTGTGGTAAAAATTCCTTATGATCTCGACTCTCAACAAGTTCTAGGAGATGGGTCGAAAGGTGGCCTCAATGTTGGGGCTGTTTTAATGCTACCTGACGGATTTAAAATTGCTCCTGATGAGCGCATTCCTGAAGAAATAAAGGAAGAGATGGGTAGTGTCTACTTCCAATCCTACAGCGAAGATCAAGAAAATGTGGTTCTCGTTGGTCCTTTACCTGGAGATCAATACCAAGAAATTATCTTCCCTGTCTTATCTCCTAATCCCTCTCAGGATAAAAATGTTAACTTCGGTAAGTACCAGGTTCATTTAGGGGCTAACCGTGGCCGAGGCCAAATTTATCCCACAGGACAACCTAGCAATAATAACGTCTTTAAAGCTTCTAACGCTGGAACCATTAGCAAAATTAGCGATCAAGAAGATGGTAGCTACGTTGTCACCATTGCCACTGCTGAAGGCGATGTAGACGAAACCATCCCCGCTGGTCCTCAATTAATGGTTTCTGAAGGCATGGAAGTTGAAGCAGGACAAGCGTTAACCAATAATCCTAATGTGGGTGGTTTTGGACAAAAAGATACAGAAGTCGTCTTACAAAGTCCTGGCCGCATTAAAGGGTTAATGCTCTTCTTAGCTGGTATCATGTTAGCCCAAATTCTTTTAGTCATTAAGAAGAAACAAGTCGAGCGAGTGCAAGCTGCTGAAATGAACTTTTAATTAAGTTTAATTTTAGTTTCATACTTCTAGTTTTAACAGACAGATTTAACCCTGTCTGTTCTTTTTATGCTTTAATAATGATAATGATTCTTGTTATCATTTTAAAGAGTATATATGAAACTTTCTCACAAATGGCTATCAATGACTATTTTACCCCTAATTTTAGGAATAAGTAGTATAATAGGATGTAGTTCTACAGATACAACAGATACTATCAATTCTGAGACTAGCAACAGTAATAACCAAGAAGAAACTAACGATCAAGATCAATTAGACATTACCGTGAGTATTATTCCCCAGAAATATTTTGTTAAGAAAATTGGGGGCGATCGCGTTGATGTTAACGTAATGGTAGAACCAGGGGTAACTCCCCATACCTATGAACCCAAACCGCAACAACTACAAGCTTTAAGTGAAGCAGAGGCTTATATTGCTACTGGGGTACCTTTTGAAAAGGTATGGATGGATCGCATTAGTCAAGCCAACCCTGAAATGTTAACGGTGGACTCAAGCGAAGGAATTGAAAAATTAACGATGGTTGATCATGATCATGGTCATGATGATCACGGCCATGATCACAATCATAATGAAGAAGAAAGCAACCTTGATCCTCACGTTTGGTTATCTCCAAGATTAGTAAAAATTCAAGCACAAAAAATTTATGAAACCTTAGTTGAACTTGATCCAAAATATCAAGAAACTTATCAAACCAATCTCGATAATTTTTTACAAGAAATAGACGAATTAGATAATAAAATTAGAAATAATTTAGCTAACTTAGAACAACGTAAATTTATTGTTTTTCATCCTGCTTGGGGTTATTTTGCCGAAGAATATAACTTAACTCAAGTACCTGTTGAAGTAGGAGGACAAGAACCCAGTGCAGCCGAGTTAAGCAACTTAATCAAAGAAGCAAAAACAGAAAATATAAAAGTTATCTTCGCTCAACCAGAATTAAGTAGTCAATCAGCAGAAACCATAGCCAAAGAAATTAATGGAGAAGTATTATTAATTAGCCCTCTTGGTCAAGATTGGTCTGATAATTTACTAGAAGTTTCTCAGACTTTTGCCAAAGCTTTAAAAGAAGACAACAATTAATTGTGTAAACTTATGACAACTGAAGTGATTAATCTTAGTCATGTGTGGGCAAAATATAATAAAAATCCCATTTTAGAAGACATTAATTTGACAATTTATGAAGGTGATTTCGTGGGCTTAATTGGTCCTAATGGGGGAGGAAAAACCACCTTATTTAAAGTCTTATTAGGACTTATGAAACCCTATCAAGGAACTGTACAAATTTTAGGGAATGCTGTTAGTAAAGGAAGGCGTTATATTGGTTATGTTCCTCAATTAGTAGAATTAGATCGAGAGTTTCCTATCAGTGTTGCTGAAGTAGTACGGATGGGAAGACTCGGAAAACGACGGTTATTGCAGCGTTACAACGCTAAAGATGAAATGATTGTCAATCGTACCTTAGAACAGGTAGGAATGCTAGAATTACGGAATAAAACCATTGCTGAACTTTCTGGGGGTCAACGTCAACGGGTTTATATTGCGCGGGCATTGGCATCAGAACCCCGTATACTATTATTAGACGAACCGACGGCCAGTGTCGATCCGCAACGACAAACCAGCATTTATGAGTTATTGAAAGAATTAAATCAATTAATTACTATCATCATGATTTCTCATGATATTGGAGCTATTTCAGCTTATGTTAAAACTGTGGGATGTCTTAACCATCGTCTCTTTTTTCATGGTGATCCCCCTTTGAGTAAGGAAGCAATAGAACAAACCTATCAATGTCCTGTCGATTTGATCGCTCATGGAGTTTCTCATCGGGTTCTTTCTGACCATGATTGTCCGTTACACTATCATGAATAGTTCATAATTTGACGCTATACTGCATCCTGTAAGATACAATGCCGAAATGGAATCAAAGATTGATATTAAAGTCCTAGAGACTGATGAAGGAAAAGTCCCGTTTGAGGAATGGTAGGATTCCCTTAAGGATAAAGTAACTAAAGTGCGAGTAAGACGGCGTTTAGATCGAATCGAACTAGGTAACTTTGGTGATACCTCTTCAGTAGGGGACGGTGTTTACGAACTAAGATTACATTTTGGGTCAGCATATAGAGTTTATTTTACCCGTATTGGCAACACAATTATTGTTCTTGTTGGAGGTGGTGATAAAAGTACCCAAAATAAGGATATCAACCAAGCTAAAGCTCTATGGAGGCAATATAAAAATGAAGCTGAAAAATATGTCCGAAAGTTTGGATCATGATTTACAAGATCCAGAATATGTAGCTATCTATCTCAATGATGCTCTACGTGAAGGTTCACTAGAAGAATTTTATCTTACCTTAAGGAATATTATCAGAGCTAATCAAGGGATGAGTCAAGAAACGGAAAGTCTTTATAAGGCACTTTCAAAGTCAGAAAATCTGCAATTTTCAACCATACAAAACATTTTAGAGGCTTTGGGATTGCAAATTTCCATTGAACCAGTCGTAACTACCAAATAAGTTTATTTTTCACTATCATTAATGTTAGAAACAATTTGGGAATCATTACAATTTGATTTCATGAGAAATGCTCTTTTTGCAGGGGTATTAGTTAGCATTGCTTGTGGAATTATTGGAACATTTGTCGTTATTAATCGCATTGTTTTTATTAGTGGGGGAATTGCTCACGCTGCTTATGGTGGTATTGGAATGGGTTATTTTTTAAAGTTTAATCCTATTATTGGGGCGATTTTTTTTGCTTTATTATCGGCTTTTGGTATGGGTTTAGTGGTAAGAAAAACTGAACAAAGGGCTGATAGTTTGATTGGAGTCATGTGGGCTGTTGGGATGGCAATTGGTATTATTTTAATTGATTTGACACCAGGGTATAAAGCAGATTTAATGAGTTATTTATTTGGCAGTATTTTAACCGTTTCTAAAGAAAATTTACTGATCATGTTGGTGTTAGATTTCATTATTGTTGTAATTGTAAGTTTATTTTATAAAGAATTTTTAGCTATTTCTTTTGACCCCACTTTTGCCATAACTCGTAATGTTCCTGTGGATAGTTTATATTTATTATTAGTGGGTGCGATCGCTTTAACGGTGGTGATGGTAATGCAGGTTGTCGGGTTAATTTTGGTGATTGCATTGTTAACTATTCCGGCTGCGATCTCAGGTCAATTTCTCAAAGATATTAAATATATTATGTTAGTTTCTATGGTTTTAGGGATGTTATTTACAACAGCAGGATTAATGATATCTTACTTTTTTAATGTAACATCTGGGGCGACTATTATTTTAGTATCTGGGCTTAGTTATTTAATCAGTTTAGGACTCAAAATATTACAAAAGTAAGAAATTATTGCTCAAGGAAATATTAAGGAGTCGCCTAACACAGCTATAATGAGATAATAGGAATGTGAGCATCTTGCTCACTTACTACAAAAATATAGCAGTATAAACAAAGATTAGGACATTACTATAAGGTGGGCATTGCCCACCCTACAAGTTCAACTATAATAAGGTAACAATATGTGATTATCTTGCTCACTTACTACAAAAATAGCAAGCAAGATGCTTGCACTCCGTGACATATTTAGAGAACTTATGAAACGTATTTTTATTAGTCATAGTCATTCAGATCAAGAGATCGCAGATTCTTTGTTTGACTTTCTTATTTATGCTTTAAAAATTGAAGAACAAGATATTTTATGTACATCCGATCCTGAATCGGGGTTAACCTTTGGTTCTGATACCATTAGTAATCAATTAAAAGAAAATCTTAAAAATGCAGAAGCTTTAATTGTTTTAATCACTCCTGATAGTTTAAATTCTGCTTGGATTCCTTTTGAAGTGGGTTCTTTTTGGCCAACTGATAAACCAATTATTATCTTTTTGGGCAGCGATTTAACTCCTGATAAGTTACCTGGACCTCTCAAAGGTTGGTTAAGTATTCGGATGCTTGATGAACAAGTTTCTGACCAAATTAATGCAGCCATTCATCAATTAGCGAAAAAACTAAATATTGAACAAACTCCCTATAATCGACGGATACAACGCAAAATCGATGATTTTATTTCATGTTTTAAAGCTTGGCAGTCTAAACGTCCTAATCCTAATGAACAATATGAAAAACAGATAAAAGAACTTCAAGAGAAATTGCAAAGTAATGAAAGATTATATCATGAAAAACTTACCGAAAAAGAATTATTAATTAATCAACTTCGACAACAAATAGATGACCTAACAAAACCTTCTCACTCAACGATAAACACAGAAATAGAACTCAAAAGCGAAAAAGGGGTAGACTATACTAAACTCCGTGATCTCCTCGCAGCAGGGCAATGGAAAGAAGCTGACGAAGAAACCTTTGACGTAATGCTTCAAGCTGCAAACCGAGTCTCAGAGAGATGGTTAGACGTTGAGGATATGGATAACTTCCCCTGTGATGACTTACGCACTATCGATCAACTTTGGGTTAAGTATAGTAAAGGTAAGTTTGGCTTCAGTGTCCAGAGAAAAATCTATGTGGATGAATTAGGAGGGACAAGAGACTATAATGAAAAAATCTGGTACGAGTTTTGCGATCGTGTCGGTTGGAGAAAAGGAGTAGACTATGTGAGTTATAGAGACCTCACCTTTGAATTACTAGATACTACATCAGTGGGACACCTACCGAAGATATGGGCTTTACATGAGGGGAGTCGACATCGTCGGGGTAGGAAGTTTTATGAGCAAAGACTTGCAACCTGTAGAATATAACACCACGCGCTTCGCAAAGTTAAAAGGTAGAAGGCAAAAGGCAAAAGCCAAAATAACTTAACCTCAATATGATGTGAAAACTGACAGCATCTTTTATCAACTCTTTCAAACCTTTCCCCGTTGCTTTTTTGACTTACTCAACCTGCCAGAAAATACCGTCAATGAGTATGAATTTTCTTCTGTCGAAATCAAACAATTAGCTTTTCGTATCGATGGAGTATTTCTCCCTGATACTGGGGATAAACTCATCTATTTTGTGGAAGTACAATTTCAAAAAGATGAGTCATTTTATTCTCGTTTCTTTAGTGAAATATTCTTGTATTTACATCAAACAAAATTAACCAATAATTGGCAAGGCGTTGTCATTTATCCTAACCGTAAAGTCGAAACCAGTAATATCTCCCGTTATCAAGAATTATTAAACTCAGAAAGAGTTAAACGATTTTATCTCAATGAATTAGATAACATAGAATCAGTTGGACTAAAAACATTAAAATTAATTATTAGTCCTCAAAAAGAAGCCATTGAACGAGGAAAAGGATTAATTGAACAAGTTAAGCAAGAATTTAACGATAGCAAACAGCAAGAAAATATTTTACAATTAATAGAGACAATTCTTGTCTATAAACTACCATTAATCAGTCGTCAGGAGATAGAAAAAATGTTTAGTTTAAGCGATCTTAGAGAAACTAAAGTGTATCAAGAAGCATTAGAGGAAGGTATCGAACAGGGAAGACAAGAAGGAAGACAAGAAGGGAGACAAGAGGGAGAATTAGTGGCTAAAATATCATCTATTCCTCGTTTGGTAGCATTAGGATTAAGTGTAGAACAAATTGCTCAAGCATTAGAACTAGAAATTGAACAAGTTAGAAACATTGTAGAATCTGATTAATAAGCGATTAGAATGAATTAATATTCTCACTCTGAACTCCGAACCCCGAATCCCGAACCCCGAACTCCAGTTAATAAACATTCGTTACAAATGCTATAACACAGGCCGCCCCTAATGATAGGCTGAACAATGCACGCTTATTACTGGGGAAAGCCATAATGACAGGAGCTAACGATACACCCTATCTTCTTCGTGCTGCACGAGGAGAAATCTTAGATCGTCCACCTGTTTGGATGATGAGACAAGCTGGACGCTATATGAAAGTATATCGGGATTTAAGAGAAAAATACCCCAGTTTTCGTGAAAGATCCGAAAATCCTGACCTTGCCATCGAAATATCTCTGCAACCTTGGCGAGCGTTTCAACCGGATGGGGTCATCATGTTCTCTGATATTTTAACCCCTTTACCTGGAATGGGTATACCTTTCGATATTGTCGAAAGCAAAGGGCCTGTTATTGATCCACCTATTCGCACTAAAGAGCAAGTAGATAACTTACGTCCTCTTGATCCAGAAGAATCTTTACCCTTCATCAAAACTATCTTACAAAGTTTACGTCAAGAAGTGGGTAATCAGTCCACTGTGTTAGGATTTGTGGGATCACCCTGGACTTTGGCTGCTTATGCTATTGAAGGGAAAAGCTCTAAAAACTACGCTATCATCAAGAATATGGCGTTTTCTCAACCTGAGATCCTCCATAGTTTCTTGAGCAAAATAGCCGATGCGATCGCTGTTTATGTTAGATATCAGATCGATTGTGGCGCACAAGTGGTACAATTGTTTGACTCCTGGGCCGGTCAACTCAGTCCCCAAGATTATGAAACCTTCGCCTTACCCTATCAACAACAGGTAGTGCGTCAGGTTAAAGAAACCCATCCCAATACTCCGTTAATTCTGTATATTAGTGGTAGTGCTGGCGTTTTAGAGAGAATGGGACAGTCTGGGGTAGATATTGTTAGTCTTGACTGGACCGTGGATATGGCTGAAGGAAGACAGCGTTTAGGGAGAGAGATGAAGGTACAGGGTAATATTGATCCCGGTGTCTTATTCGGGTCCCAAGACTTCATTAAAGCGCGTATTCTCGACACAGTACGCAAAGCAGGAAGAGGTGGCCATATTTTAAACTTAGGTCACGGTGTTTTAGTGGGAACGCCTGAAGATAATGTTCGTTGCTTCTTTGAAACCGCGAAGCAAGTGGATCAGTTATTAACTGTTTCTGTTTAATTTTCGGGTGTAAATTTTTCACCTTACATTTTTTATCATACTGTAGGGGCATAATAATATTATGCCTTTTATTATGTTTATATTCATGATATCCCTCTTCTGTCACTCTCCGAAAATCAAAGTAAAAGAAAAAAGCGAAAAACGGCTAAAAAAATGACGTAAAAAGTAACGTTACTAAACTCTGATTCCTGTATGTAGTGACTTTATAATTATTTCGTAACGTTACTAAATTATCTCTGTCAGATAAGCTACAATCGAGTAACTACTGAGTAAAGTAAATCCCTGATGAGTAGTAAGGCATTATCTAACCTTTATACAGTCAGGTTTTAAAGCTAACGAACACGGAGGGATTTGAACCCCCGACACCCAGGACCGGAACCTGGTGCTCTATCCACTGAGCTACGTGTCCACATACCTTATTACAATAACATGATTTTCTAGAATGCGGTTAATCATTAAGTTTCAGTTAAGACTATTATCAGCCTATTTATTTGGTGGGAAAGCCTAAATTTCTGTGTAATTTCGCTGTTTTAATCTCAATGTCGGTATGATTAAAATAGTGATGTGCGACCCGTTTAGTCCAAAACAAGGCTAAAAGCCTTGGTGGGACTAGCATGGAACTGATTTATTGGAACCATGATAACTGAATACCCGTGGAGGTGAGAATGCCTATTGAAAGGTCATAGCACAAATAAAATAGGTGGTAAATAATAACAAAACCTTAAAATCTCAAGCCCTCCTCTCTCGGTGTTGGGAGTAAAAGCATAACCCTTGTGGTAGCGACTGGTCATCAATCCACAAAGCAGGGTTAAAAGGGGTATTAACGGAAAGTCTAATTCGGTTAACCTCAAGCAAGAATCTATGGATAGAGCGTTATTGCCCAAAGTACCAAAACTATCGTGACTTCGGAGTAGCTAAATAGACTGAAAAGCTACACAAAAAAGTAAAAGTGCATAATATTATCTCTTTATTAGTTCAGAAGAGACACAACACTAATAGCACTCGGTAGACAGGTTAAAAGTCAAATCATCGTTATTTAAAAGTAGCCAAATAGACTGATCAGGCTACAGACAAAAGTCAACAGAGGAAAATAAAATTGTTACTTGATATCACTGCAAGTAATACAACACTAATTGCCTCTCGGTGAATAGACACATCCTAACGATTCATATCAACGGATATTCGGAACGGGGAAACCCCCCTATGACTCTCAGAAAATGGTCGAAAACTTCTGAGTAATCAACCAAGATGCAAAATCTCCTAAAAAATGGAGGTCATAGGGGGAGTAGGATTCAGTAAGAAGCAAATGCCTTAACTCGAAATGACGAGTATCGCTTTACCGAAACAAAGGTAACAGAAGGGTAATGCCAAGGATAAGCTGACGTACTGACTGTTTATAGGAAGATAGCTGAGTTAGTAGAGGCTAATATGTCTAAGACTGATTTGAAATCAAATACGGTGGAATGGAACCAGATAAATTGGCGTAAAGTCGAAAAAGCTGTGTTCAAACTTCAAAAACGAATCTATCAAGCCAGCGTCAATGGTGATATTAAGAAGGTTAGGAAACTACAAAAAACACTCCTGAACTCCTACTACGCCAAGTTATTAGCGGTCAGAAAAATATCCCAGGAAAATAAAGGTAAGAAGACAGCCGGAATCGATGGAGTCAAATCATTGACACCAAAACAAAGGTTGAATTTAGCCCAAAACCTAAAGCTAGGGAACAAAGCCAAACCTGTTCGCAGAGTCTGGATACCTAAAGCTAACGGTAAACAAAGACCCTTGGGAATACCAGTCATGCAAGATAGAGCAAAACAAGCCCTAGTCAAATCAGCATTAGAACCCGAATGGGAAGCAAGGTTTGAAGAAAATTCTTATGGATTCAGACCTGGAAGATGCTGTCACGATGCAGTTGAGGCGATTTTTAATCAAATCAGATATAAGGCAAAATATGTTCTAGATGCTGACATAAGTAAATGCTTTGACCGCATAAATCACTCAAAACTCCTTGAGAAAATAAATACATTCCCGACACTAAGGAGACAAATAAGAGCATGGCTAAAAGCAGGTATTCTAGATCAGGGAAAAACCATATTTCCAGAAGAAGGAACCCCTCAAGGTGGCATTTGCTCACCATTATTAGCCAACATAGCTCTACACGGGATGGAAGAAAGGATTAAAAAGTATGCTGCCACATGGAAAGGGACAAAGAAGGAAAATATAAGATCCATCTCCCTTATAAGATACGCAGACGACTTTATTATAATTCACGAAAACCTGAACGTAATTGAAACCTGTCAGGAAATAATACAGGACTGGTTAAATCCCATAGGTCTGAAATTAAACCAAGAAAAAACCAAAATACTACATACCTTAGAAGAATATAAAGGAAAGAAACCAGGGTTGAATTTCTTAGGGTTCCACATCAGACAATACAAAATAGGAAAAAATCATTCTGGAAAAAATACTCATGGAGAAAAACTGGGGTTCAAAACAATCACCGAACCGAGCAAAGAAAAGATAAACGAATACTACAAAAAACTAGCAAAAATAGTAGATAAACACAAAGCATCACCTCAGAGGGCATTAATAACACAATTAATACCAATTATAAGGGGATGGACAAACTACTATAAAACTGGATGTAGTTCAAAAACCTTTTCAAAACTCGACTATTTACTATGGTTGAAGCTCTACAGGTGGGCGTTAAAAAGACACTCTAACAAAGCTAAATACTGGGTGATAAATAAATACTGGCAATCTAAGGAATTAAGTAGATGGAATTTCGGATGTAAAGAAAAAGGAAAAGAATATATCCTTCCCAAACACAGCCAAACAAAAATAGTGAAGCACATCAAAGTAAAAGGCAAATCAAGCCCATACGATGGAAACACTAACTACTGGGCTACAAGAATGGGTAAACATCCAGAAATGAAAAAAACAACCGCATCCAAGCTCAAAAAGCAAGGAGGCAAATGTAACCATTGCGGATTAACCTTCAGACCTGGAGACAAAATCGAAATCGACCATATAATACCCCTCAAAGCAGGAGGTAACAATCAAACCGACAATCTCCAGGCACTACATATTCATTGCCATGACATAAAAACCAAGAAGGACTTACAGGATATTAATGCCTACAAAAGCCTAAAAACCTGGAATAAAATCCAAAAAGAATTCAAATCTCATTTTTTCTCAGGGAAATGGGAATGGAATAACGGCTCACCTTCACTGGTTAATGGTACTCATAACAAGAGCCTATTAACAGAGGAGCCGTGTGCGGTGAAAGTCGCAAGCACGGTTTTGAAGACGAGTCGGGCTGGTGACAGCCTGGCTTAGTTTAACAAATCTGATCAGACAATCAAAAACCTGAGATGATAGAATTGCTATGAGTTAAGGGTCAAGAGTCTGCTGTGAGTCATACTCCAACATTAATGCCACATCTGGCAGTGTCTTCATTGTCAGATAATAACCGTCTGAGTCTGTTTTGTGGATCGTCTAATATCGCATTAGCCCAAGAAGTCGCCCGTTATTTAGGGATGGACATCGGGCCGATGATTCGTAAACGATTCGCTGACGGTGAATTATATATCCAAATTCAAGAATCAATACGAGGGTGTGATGTTTATTTAATCCAACCCTGTTGTAACCCCGTCAATGACCATTTTATGGAATTATTGATTATGATTGATGCTTGTCGCAGAGCATCAGCTAGGCAAATTACTGCCGTTATTCCCTATTATGGTTATGCTAGGGCTGATCGCAAAACGGCGGGCCGTGAATCCATTACCGCTAAATTAGTCGCTAATTTAATTGTAGAAGCAGGGGCCCATCGGGTGTTGGCTATGGATTTACATTCAGCCCAAATACAAGGTTATTTTGATATTCCTTTTGATCATATTTACAGTACACCAGTTTTACTCGATTATTTTGCCACTAAAGATCTCTCTGATATTGTCATTGTTTCTCCAGATGTGGGAGGGGTTGCTAGGGCAAGAGCATTTGCTAAAAAATTAGATGATGCACCTTTAGCCATCATCGATAAACGTCGTCAGTCCCATAATGTGGCCGAAGTCATGAATGTCATTGGGGATGTTAAGGGCAAAACGGCTGTTTTAGTGGACGATATGATTGATACAGCCGGAACCATCACTGAAGGGGCGAAATTACTCCGCGAAGAAGGTGCTAGACAAGTTTATGCTTGTGCTACCCATGCGGTGTTTTCAGGTCCTGCGGTTTCTCGTTTATCTAGTGGGGTATTAGAAGAGGTCATTGTTACTAACACTATCCCTATTCCTCAAGAACATCGTTTTGAACAATTAACTGTGTTGTCTGTAGCAAATCTTTTAGGGGAAGCTATTTGGCGCATTCATGAGGATACTTCCGTTAGTAGTATGTTCCGTTAATTTTTATCTTAATATCAGTAGGGTGGGCAATGCCCACCTTACTATTTTTCAATCAATTATTCATTATTAATTTTTTAAGATTCCTGACCACTGCACCTTTTTTTCTTGGGTTCGTCGGTAGGAAAAGAAATGAGACGGAGATTGATAGGTACAATAAGGAGCGATGCTAATTTGTTCAACTTTAATCCCTAATTGTTCGAGTTGTAATTGATTGATACGACGCACATCTAAACGCACTTTTCCTGGTTCGGGATCAGGTAGGATGGGGGGGGTCGAAATCTTTTCTAAAGGCTTTAAAATGCCCTCTAAAGTATCTATTTTCTCTTTTTTAAACAAACTCTCTCCTACTTCTGCTGCCACCTCTTCAGACACCTGATACACTTCTCCACTGATAGCCGGCCCCATAGCAATACGTAAATTTTCTATCGCACTTCCCCAAGCTTGCAAACGTGCGACCGCTTCGGGTACGATGCGTTTAGCCGTGCCTCGCCATCCTGCATGAATGGCTGCAATATTGCCCGTTACTTCATCCCCTATTAACACTGGGGTACAATCAGCACTAGCCACCCAAATCGCTTGCTTTTCAAGGTTAGCAATGATGCCATCAGCCGGGGGAAAACTATCCTCGGTCGTCTCTTCTATAATTTCACTGGTAGACAAAACACGGTTGCCATGAACTTGTTTGACTCGGTAGCTATGGGCTTCAGGATCAAGAATTTTGCTTAAGTCGTCAGGAGTTCTCGGATAAAACGGTTGAGTAAAAAACCCATGAGGCCAGGCTTTGAGCAGAGAACAAGTTAAATAGGGCAACCCTTCGGCAGACTGCCATTGCCAGGTTTGAGTTAAGCGATCGCTCATCATATCTCAGTTACCAGGGATCAGTTACCTCTTAATTGTAAAGGATTTGTAAAAAGACCCCACTACACCAAAAAGTTGAGGACACGGGGGCGGAAGCGGTTCCGCCCCGTGAGATGTCCGTTATAGTGGGGGCAAGTTTTTAAAGTACCACAGCTTTACGGGCAGGGACTAAATTTTTGTGGGCTAAATATTCATGGAGTTCTGAGGTTTTGAGTTTACAAAGGTCTTTTGCTAATTCTTCGAGTTTAATACCTTTGGGGAGATTAGGAGATAAAGACTCACGGACTAATCCTAACATCTGGGGTTCGGCCACTAAGAGAATAAAACGAGAGTCCCATTCGTGAAGACAGTCTGTAATTTTCTGACTAATATCCTTAGCAAAGTTGCGTTCATATTCACTGAGATGGTTACTACGATGATCATCATAACCATGGCCTTGAGTACGCGCACCTCGGTTACGGCCTTTGGTATTGGCCCATAGTTCTCGTCCTGCCATTTCTTTAGCCGTATTGGTTAAACATTCGTGTTCTACTAAATTTGGACTTGACTCGTATTCGGGAAATTCAGCCTCTTCTAGGGTAAAGAAACGGGCTTTGGTTCCATCCATAACAGCAACGACAGCTTGATTCATAGGATTTTTTCGATAGAATTCTCAAGATCCTTATCCTAGCAATGAAAATTGTATTGTAGAACACTTTGGAATAAAGCTTAAAATTTAGAGCGCAAACTTAGGGCATTTTCAGTAAAAGACCTTAACAGAATGTTTTTAAAGTGTTTTGAAACCTTGGTGTAATTACTTGAAAAGTTAAGATTAAGGCGATCGCATTATTTCCGATTTTTCCAATACCCAGGTTTTCGACTAAAGTGCATAATAGCTAAAATGAGAATAGAGTCTTGCTCAATGGTGTAAAGGACACTATAGGGAAATTTTCGTGTCATACATCGGCGAATATCTTCATCAAAAATAGAGTAGCGAGTCGGAGTTTCTCGAATTCGAGAAACTGTTTCTTCCACAGCATCAATAAATGCTTGTGCTATTTTAGGATTTTTTTGTAGGTAATATTCAACAGCTTGGGCATATTCTGTGAGAGCTTCAGGATGAAAAACATATTTCATGGTTTTAGCATCTGTCTAATTTGCTCTAGTGCTTCTTGTCCTGAAATGGGTTGAACAATACCGTTGCGAATTTCATCTCGTCGTTGCTTTGCTTCAGTTATCCAAGCTGTTTGTATAGTTGGATCACTTTCTACTTCAAGACTTTCTACTAATTTTTCTACTAAAAGTTCTCTAGATACACTAGGAAGGGCTAAAATTTCTTTTGTTAATTCTTCGATAGAACGCATAAGTTCTTACCTTACAATTCTTATTTTAATTCTAACTCAAATTAGGTGCGAGATATTCAAATCAACACACCTAAAGAATTAGTTATTGTGTAATAGAGAAATTAGTGACTACTATCCATCTGTGCCTAACAGCATAGTGCTCGATAAAGCTCCTACAGCAAAAACAAGGGTGATTTGAGTCGTTTTGACAACGATAAACCAGGCAAAGGCAAAAACGAGAATACATAGCATAAACAAAATTGCAAAAAGATGCCATCCTTTTGCCAAAATATTGGATTCACTAGCAATTTGATCAGCTGATTCAGATATCCAACTCCATATAGTTTTAAGAGGAGTTGCTGCAATTGTTCCTATTAGTTCCATAAAAAATTATTCTGTAGAAAATGATGATAAATATATTTTATACATTCTTAAAAATCCTCGACTACCGAAAAGTTACGGAACTATATTTACTAAGATACTTAAGTATATAGATTAACTTATCTTGTTTAAGTCAACTACAATAGATTTTCGGGTTCTACCGAACTTGTCATGTAAATTACAAAAATAAAAACGTATTTTTAAAAGTATAAAGACAAGAGAATAATAAGTAAAAGCTTTATGTAGGTTGCTTTTAAGGAGATTTGATGCTTAAATAGGT
>NETF01000190.1 GCA_002172675.1 unicellular cyanobacterium SU3 | reverse complement strand
TGGCACAGTAAAAGATGTTTATATTCCCATCAATGATATTTTACCTCTCCCTTCTCCTGCTACATAATTTAAACTTATGAATTTTGGTGGCGATCGCTTGTCTCAAGCTGACTTTGTGATCTACTGAGCCTTGTAAAACTGCAAGCTAAGATGAGTGAATATATTCACAACGGAGCTAAGTTAGGGTGGTTGATTAATCCACAAAAGCGACAAGTCGAGATTTATCGTCCGAATAGCGAAGTAGAAATTTTGGATAATCCTACACATTTATCAGGAGACGATATTCTACCTGGGTTTACTCTTAATTTAAGACGAATCTGGACTTAAAAGGAATGTTACTTAACTGACTACTTATTCTGAACTCAAGTTAAGTAAAGATTTGTTGCGGTTACTTGAATTAATTGCTAGAGTGTGAATGATGGGCTTCGGCTTAGTCAACTCTCGTAAAGGAGATTTACTATCAATGCTCTACAATTGTAAACCTTTATTATCCTTACTATCTGCCGAGTAGTCACAGATTTTTTGAAAAATTTTATTACAAAACGCTTCTTAACTTCAATCATTGTAATCCTTTCCCATTGGGTCGAATCGGGGGAATGATTATATCTAGGGACTTGCCGACTCTAAATTGTACAAACAATGTACTAAAGATAAGAGTTTAGGTTAATTCTATCCTTAATTGAGGAAAAAAGCGGTTTTGTGTGGCTTATTGTTCAATATTTTAATTCTGTCTCGTTGAAGGGAAAGGATGCAACCATTAATGCACCTTTACTCCGAAACAGGACATTATGGAGGTGTTTTTTATGAATATACAAGGAAAAACCGCCCTGGTTACTGGGGCATCTCGTGGCATCGGTCGTGCGATCGCCTTAGAATTAGCCAAAAATGGCATTAAACGCCTCTTATTAGTGGCTCGTAACGAAAACAAGTTAATTGATGTGTCCGCAGACATCCAAAACCTGGGAGTAGAGGTGGTTATTTTGCCATTGGATCTCACGGATATTGTCGCCGTTAATACAGCGATCGCTCAAGCTTGGCGAGATTACGGGCCGATTGATCTTTTAGTCAACTGTGCCGGGGTTGCTCATCAAACGTCTTTTCTGCGATCAAGTTTATCCCAAGTCCAGGCAGAATTATCGGTTAATCTAATGGCAACTTACCAGATGACTCGATTAATTGCAAGACGTATGGCTTATCGTAAACAAGGGACGATTGTCAATGTCTCTAGTTTAATGGGGAAAATTGCTGCTCCCACCATGGCTACCTATTCTGCGACAAAATTCGCTTTATTAGGTTTTACTCAAGCCTTACGGGGGGAATTAGCCCCTTATAATATTCGGGTGATTGCTTTACTACCGTCTTTAACGGATACAGATATGGTACAAGGGTTAGACTGGTTTCGCTTTATGAAACCGGTTTCTCCTAAAAAAGTTGCCCAAAGTTTAATCAATGGACTACAAAAAAACAACCCAGAAATATTAGTAGGATGGCAAAGTTATCTAGCGGTTTGGGGACAAAGGTTAGCACCGAGATTAATTGAACAGTTTACTACAATGGCTGCTCCTTTATCTCAAAAATCTCGTTTATCTAAATTGAGTCGTTTTCGCTTAAGTTAACTAGGGAATAGGCAATAGGCAATGGTTAATGAGATGATTATTTCAACCTTGTTTGTTGCCTTAACTATTAATTGTTATTTTCAATGATATAGGGGAATTCTCCTGTATTAATACTAAACCATTCTTTTTGTAGGGTACGATTTTCAGGACTGAGAATGGTTAGATTGACTAATTGTTTCCATCGTGTATTTTTCTGGGGTAAAATACAGCCGTATAATTCTGTCGTAATGGGTTGAGATGGCAGTAAAACAAAGTCTTCTATATTATTACCTTGTTGTACAAGTTCTCCTAACAACAAAATACCATCACTGACAACGGCTTTTACTTCCTCTTGTTGCAGTTTTTTTAAGCCTTCTTCACGACTTTTGATGTTTTTCCAGTTAGCTGATGGATAAATTTGTGGGATAATTTCTTGGGTGGTGGTTCCTGGTAAAAAGGCAATGGGAACCTTATTTAAAGTTCCATTATAGTTAAAGTTTGGTGCATCTTTTAACTTCACTAAAAATTGCGCTCCTGTCATAAAAAAGGGAACAGAAAAATCAACTCTTTTTAGGCGAGTTTGGGTAATCGTTGTGGCACCACACATAATATCAACGTCACCACGTTGTACAATGCGAAAACGACTATCTATGGTTGCTTCTCTCAGGTTTAGTTTAATAGGTTGATTGAGTTCTTTTTCTAGCCTTTTATGAATTAAATGGATAAGATCAACGGAGTATCCTGTCCATTTTCCTTTTTTATTAACATAACCAAATGGAATGGCATCTTTTCTGACTCCTGCATTTAATTCTCCTGTCCGTTTAATTTTTTCTAAGACAGTTTCTGCTAAGGTAAAATGAGGAAAAAGACAAAATAAAATAAGAATTATTAAAGTATAAATTGAAGATTTATTTTTCATTTCATAATTATTTGATTATAAATGTAATTATTTAGACTTATAAAATATTATAAAGTTCCTATAGAGTCATAAATTATCTTATCTTATAATTAAGAAACCTACTTTTACTGTGGCTTAATTTAAGTAAAAAGTTCCGTTAATTGATTTTAAACAGACTGATGATTTATTTTTTATTACTATTAATTTCTTAATTTTAAAATAGTTAAATTAATAATTGGTTTTCACTTAGGATAATAATTTTTCTATATTATTTTTCATCACTTGTTTTTGTTCTTGGTCATATCCCCATTTTTCTAAAAAAGGTTGATAAGTACCATCATTATTTATAATTGTTTGTTTTAATTCTTCTAATTTCTGTTGAGTTAATTCTAAATTCATTTGTTGGATAAGGTTGCTAGTTCTTTGAGAAACTTGATCGGAACCTTGGGCTTTTGTTTCATCATTATTACGACGATGGGTAATCGCCATTGCTGAAGACATGGCTAGATTTTTTACTAATAGTTCACTAACAATATCGGGAGATTTTTTCAAAGCATTAATGACTTCTTCACTAGGATTATCCGCTATTGAAAAATTGCTAGTTAAATAGATAACAAAAAAGCCTCTCGCCCCATTTTTGTTACTTACCAAAGTAGTAATTATTTCTTCTATTTCATAGTTTTTTAATTGCTTTTTTACCATTGCGTCTATGAGAGTTTCAGTCAACTGCAATGCATTTTCAAAGGATAGGTTGTCAGGAATGTGCCAGTTCATGTAAATCAGTAATAATTAATAATTATAAGTTAGAATCATCTTTAAAGTATCTTACACAAGGGGCAAGGGTGATTAAATCTTCTATGTTTCTTTCCATAGTATAACAAATCTGATCTAATGGTAGATCATTAGCATCGTAACCAAATGGATCTTCAATTTCTATCCCAATGGCTTCAATCCCTAATATGGTAAAACTAATTAAGGCAACAATGGGAGCAGTCATCCAAACTAACTCATCGACAAATTGAAACGGTAATGTTAAACAATAAAGTAAAACTAATTGTTTTAAATGAATAGTATAAGCTAAAGGAATGGGAGTTTTTAAGATTCTTTCACAAGCACCTAATACATCTACCATCGTATCTAATAACTTAAACATTGCAGTTAGTTGGTAAGAATTAATAGATTGTTTTTCATATTGTTTTTGTAGATAATCACTAATCCAAAAAGCAATCTCTAGGGGCGGATGATTCATAATACATAGTTCATGGTAACCTTGTTTAGGTAAAAACCTAGCTAATTCTTCATTAACTGGTTCAGAACGTAGATGTAGCTTAGTAGCAATAGCGAAGGCAATTAATAATTGCAGAGTGGCTATTTTTTCAGTGCGATCGCTACTATCATTTTCTTTAATAGTTACCCATAAAGTGCGAGATAAATTGCGAACTGTATTGATCAAAGTTCCCCAAAGTTTTCGCCCTTCCCAATATCTTTCGTAAGCGGTGTTTGTCCGAAATACTAACAGTAATCCTAAAACAATGCTAGGAACTAAACCACTTTCTAAGGGTAAAGCTATATTAATCCCAAAATCGTAGACAATAGTAATTCCCAAGGCAAAGGCAGCACAAGCAAAAACACGCGGCAAAATGGACGGAATAACCGAACCTTGCCACTGCCAAATAAGACGAAACCAGGGGCGGTGATTAAGGTTTTTTTGACGTTTTCCCCTGTTCATCTAAATAACCTATTTTTTCTCTTTAACCTTGGGACGAGGGAACTTAGACGCTGCATGGAATTGCAACACGGGTTCATTTTTGAGTGCTTCTGTCATAAAACTACGCCAAATGGGGGCAGCATGGCCGCCTCCGGTTACGCCCTTACCCAGAGGGCGGTTAGCGTCGTCTCCCACCCAGACAGCAGTGGCTAACTGGGGAACATAACCCACAAACCAGACATTCCGTTCATTATCGGTGGTTCCGGTTTTTCCGGCTGCAGGACGGCCAATATTAGCAGCCCGTCCCGTTCCACTATTAATTACTCCTCGTAAAACGGTGGTTAGGGATGCCGTTGACCAAGGGTCAAGCACTAATTGCGGTTTAGGGGTATTATCCACTAAAACATTACCGCGACTGTCAGTAATTTGCACAATAATGGTCGGGTCAGTGTACCAACCGTTACTGGCAAACGTAGCGTAGGCGTTGGCCATTTCTAAAGGAGTCATGTCACCGGCACCCAAGGGCAGAGAAATAACCGGACGCATGGGACTATCGATACCCAAACGACGACAGACTTCAATCACCTTACTAACCCCAACTTTTTGCCCCAAAACCACTGCAGGAACGTTGCGAGAACTAATCAAAGCAGCTTGAATAGACATAGCCCCAGAATAGCCACCGCCGTAGTTTTTAGGGGTATAGAGTCCGCTACCGTCTCGATAACTGACAGGACTATCATTCACCACTGAACCAGGGGTATATTTTCCACTGGCAAAGGCGGTGTAATAAACAAAAGGTTTAAAGGAAGAACCCGGTTGACGACGGGACTGAATAGCGCGGTTAAGTTGACTTTTTTCGTAGTCTACCCCACCGACAATGGCTTTGATAAAGTGAGTCCGGGGGTCAACGGCTACTAGGGAAACTTGTAAATCTTTGGCATAAACACCCCGACCTCTTAAGTTACGATAACCTTGTTTAACGGTTTCTTGTGCTTTTTGCTGCATGAAGTAATCGACGGAGGTTTGTATACGCATTCCTCCTTTAGTAATCACTTCTTTGCTAAAGGTTTCTTGTAACTCCTGCATCACGGTATCGGTGACATAGGGAAGTTTACTGCCTTGCCAGGAGGTTGGTTTTCCCACACCTAGGGGGGCTTGGTGGGCTGCTTGGGCTTCTTCTGGGGTAATCCAACCTAAATCGGCCATACGGTCGAGAACCACCTTCTGCCGTTGCTTAGCGTTGGCGTAATTATTGAAGGGACTATAGGTTTCTGGGGCTTGAATTAACCCGGCCATTAAAGCAGCTTCTGAGAGGTTTAATTCGGAGGCTGACTTATTAAAATAACTTTGGGCCGCAGTTTGGACTCCGTAGTTATTATGACCCCAATAAATGTTATTGAGGTACATTTCCATAATTTCGTCTTTATCAAAAACTTGTTCGACGCGAATGGCGAGAACGGCTTCTGAGAGTTTACGGCTAAAGGTTCTATCTCTAGTGAGAAAGATATTTTTCACTAACTGCATGGTCAGAGTAGAAGCCCCTTCGACGACACCGCCACTTTTCCAGTTAACCCAAAAAGCCCGCCCAATACTGGTGGGGTTGATGCCGTGGTGTAAGTAAAAATGACTGTCTTCAATGGCTAAAACAGCCCTTTTTAACTCAGGAGAAATTTTTTCAAGTTGAACAGCTTCTCGGTTTGCTTCTCCGTGGAGTCGAGATAAGAGCCGTCCTTTGATATCATAGACATAGCTAGTTTCTGAAGGGGAATAGTTGTTTAAGGTTCGCACATCAGGAAGGTTACGAAAGCTGATGGCTAAACCGACTAAACCCCCGGCCAGAATAGAACTCGCTAAAAGACTTGTGCCAAGAACAGTCCCCCCGGCAACGCGAAGAACCCCTTGGGCGAAAGAAGGTTTAGCCTTAGGGGAATTCTTATTGTTTTGATTCTGTCGAATAGTGCTAAACGACACGATGTTTAATTTCCTCACTCCGAAACATCAATATAGATATATATAAACAGGGATTTACAAGTTTATGATTTTTTAGTTGTTGATATAGTAGCTTACTAGAATTTTGCTAAGAGTCAATCCCTTGCATTTTTACATTATGGCGGTTTTTCTTTTGATTGGGTAGCGTAATGGGACGGTGGGGAGAGTGGTAAGTGTGTAGAGACTGGGGAGATAGGAGAAAAATGTAGAATTCAGAATGAAGAAACATAAAAATTCTAAATTCTGCATTCTAAATTCTAAATTCTACGAATCTTACAAAGCCCCGGCTGCAGTTTTATCGAGAACACCCCCTAAATGACTGGTTAAATTAATGGCTTGTAAGACGGGATGTCCATCGACTCCTTTGGGATAGTCAATGACGCTAACACAGCCATTACCCTGTTTAATGTTCCAGAAATTAGCAGGGTTTAAGCCTAATAATTCACATAAAATTACTTTATTAATGGCATCATGGGCAACAACAATACCGGTTTTGGGTTTGGAGTCCTGGCTATAATCTTGAACAATTTCTTGCCAGCAAGCAAATGCCCTATCCCAAACTTGTTGTAAGGTTTCTCCTTCTGGCATTTTTACAGTTTCTGGTGCTTCTTTCCATTGTTTAAGCATTCCGGGAAAGTTGGCTTCTATTTCTGCTTCTAGTTTCCCTTCCCACAGTCCATGACAAATTTCTGTTAAGGCAGGTCGTAAGTCTAGGGTAATATCTGGATGATATTGTAGGATAATTTCGGCAGTTTCTTTGGGTCGTAATAGGGGACTACTGACACCAAAAGCGATGGGAATATTTTTGAGAAAATTGGCTGCTTGTTGTGCCTGATTTTTGCCGTTTTCGTTGAGGGGAATATCTCGAATTCCTTGAAATCTAGATTCGCGGTTCCATTGGGTTTCCCCATGACGAATAAAGAGTAATCTCAGTACATTATCCGTTGAACGAGGGGAAGGAATAGAAATGCCTAAATGAGAGGTTTGATTAAGGGATTCAAGTTGTACGGTTTCTCCCCAACTTCCTGTAAAATTCAAGACATTAATACAACAATTAGACTGTTGAATTCGGTGATAATGGGAGGCAGGAACCCCGATAGCACTCATAATTAAACAGCGATTAATGCCGTTATGAGCCACTATTAAAATAGTCTGATTTTGATGTTTTTCTAGTAAATTTTGCCAAAATTCTTGTGCTTGTTCATAAAGAGAAACCACAGGAAAATGCTCCCGTTGTCCTTCGGCATTGGACAAAACCATTTTAAATTCATGGGGACGTTGTTTCCAGCATTGATATTCATCAGGAAATTTCTTGGCTACTTCGTCTTTATGCAACTTTTCCCACAAAGGAAGGTCTACCTCCCTTAGTTGTTCAGTTGGGGATAAAGTAGGAGGTTCTTTGAAGCAATTCTGTATAATTTCTGCGGTGGTTTTTGCCCGTTGTAAAGGACTACAATAAATAGCATCAATGGGCAAAGAACTTAAGGTATCACCAACCTTTTGTGCATCCTGGCGACCTTTTTCTGTTACTACAGATTCATCGCTACGCCCTTGAATTAATCGTTGAGCGTTGTAGCTGCTTTGTCCATGACGCACTATAATAACGCGAGTAGTCAATCTTCCTATCCTCTCTCGGAATTATCAATTTCTAGATTACAGGTTCTTGGGTGTTTATACTAAACTTGTTTTGATATTTGTCAGATTTCTTATTAATACTTTTACAGTATTTTTTATAATCTATGGTTTTAAAACAAAAGTTTTTATCTCAATTGCATTCTGAATACTATCATAACAATAACAGGCTTGAAATATTTTTAATTATTATTTTTGCAATTATTACTCTCATTGGCATCTTAAACCACGTCATGTGGCGTGATGAGTTAAATGGCTGGTTGATTGCTCGGGATAGTTATTCGTTTATCCATTTTTTTGAAAATATTAAATATGAGGGACATCCTGTAATTTGGTATGCTTTTTTGTGGTTTTTGAATCAGATAACAGCTAATCCCATAGCTATGCAGTTTTTTCACTGGTTGATTGCTGTTACTACTATTTCTATTTTTATTCTTTTCTCTCCCTTTACTAAAACTCAAAAAGCTTTATTTACTTTTGGTTATTTACCTATTTACGAATATTCTTTAATTAGTCGTAATTATGGCATTGGCATTTTATCAATTTTTGTCTTTTGCGCTTGTTTCAATACTCGCCATAAATCCTATCTTCCTCTAGGATTTATCTTAGCTATTATGGCTAATACGAATGCTTATTGTTTATTAATATCTTTAGGGTTAGGATTTACCTTAACTATCGAGTATCTGTTTAGTCATTATTTTCAGTATGAAATAAAGCCAAATAAATATAATTTTATTACTGCTTCTCTTATTTTTTTATTAGGAATATTTCTATCAGTATTCATGTTATTACCTCCTTCTGATAGTACCTTACAAGGAGGGGCAAGTCAATGGTTTTTTTACTTTGATTTTCATCGTTTAACTCAAACTATTACGAGAGTTTGGCGTAGTTACATTTTAGTGATTATTCCTAGTGATTCTAAACCTCTAGATTTATTTATATTTTCATTCTTTTCTCTAGGTTTATTCGGGTTTTCTATATTAATGCTGATTAAGAAACCCATAGCTTTATTATTTTATTTGGTAGGAAGTTTAGAAATCTTAGCTTTTACTTATGCTAAATTTTTAGGATCTCAAAGACATTATGGACATTTATATATAATTCTTATTGCTTCTTTATGGATAGGAAGTTATTATGCCAATTCTAAACTTATTGTCAATTTCTTAAATAGCCTCTCTAATCAATTATCAAAAACTATTTATTATTGGACAAATTTTGTTCACCATCATAAAAAATCTTTTTTATTATTTATATTATGGTTACAAGTAATTGCAGGAATTGTTGCTTTTAGTCGAGACTTAATTACTCCATATTCTAGTAGTAAAGTGACCGCAGAATTTATCCAACATAATGATTTAGCTGAGCATTTTATTATGGGTAGCGAAGATTTTACCATTGCACCTATTAGTGGTTATCTCAACCAGAAAATATATTACCCAGAAACTCAAAAATTAGGCAGTTATGTCCTCTTTAATAATGAGCGAAATATAGTCGAAGATACTGATATTATTAATCAAATGAGTCAAATTATAGCGAATGAAAATAAAGATATTTTACTTATTATGAATCGAGAGTTTTTAGGTTCATCTCCTGAATTAAGGATTCAATTTATTGAAAAATTTACTCAATCTTTTATTTATAATGAAAAATATTATCTTTATTTAGTAAAATCATCTTCTTAATTAAATTGAAAATATTATGAAAATAAATAAAAAAAATAATATTATTTGGTTTTTATCACTGCTAATTTTAGCTTTGTTTTTATGGCTTATAAATTTAGGAAATGTGCCTTTAAGAGACTGGGATGAAGGATATTATGCTAAAGTTGCACAAGATATGTTTCAGTCAGGAAATTGGCTTTATTTAACCTACGCAGATCAGCCCTTTTTATTAAAACCCCCTTTAATTATTTGGCTAATTAATATTAGTTACCACTTAATAGGAATAAGTGAATTTTCTACTCGTTTTCCTTGTGCTTTATTAACCGCATTGGGTGTTCCTTTATTATATTTAGTCGGAAAAAATATCTTTTCTAAACCATTACCAGCAATCTTAAGTAGTTTAGTTTATTTAACTTTATTACCGATAGTACGTCATGGACGTTTAGCTATGATAGATGGGATAATAAATACTTTTTTTATTTTTTCAATTTTTTGTTTAGTGAAGTCAAAAAAAGAGCCTGTATGGGCAATTGGTTTCGGGATTGGATTAGGATTAATTGCATTAAGTAAAGGTATTTTAGTGCTAGCATTAGGCGGAATTTTAGGAATTTATATTCTTTGGGACAATCCTAAAATTTTACTAAAAAATTCTATGTTATGGTTAGGGTTATTAATTGGATTTTTACCCGTAATTAGTTGGTATTATTTACAAATTAATTATTATGGAGAGCAATTTATTCAAGTTCATTTTCTCCAACAAAATTTTGATCGCTTATCTACTGCAGTAGAGGGAAATAGTGGTTCACCTTGGTATTATTTACTTGAATTGATTAAATATAGTTTACCTTGGTTATTATTTTTACCTAGTGGCTTGATTTTAGCCTGGAAGCAACGCAAGCATTCTTGGGCAAAATTAGTATTAACAGGATTAATTATTTTTTTAGTTATTATTACCATGATGGGAACTAAACTGCCTTGGTATATTATGCCAATCTATCCTTTTTTTGCTCTCAGTATTGGCTATTATTTGTTTAGTTTATATGAAAGAGAAAAGTATTATTCTAAAGGGCTAGTTTTTAGTTTCTTTTTTCTCAGTGCTTTAATTATTATAGGAGGGTTTTATTTATTGCAAGAAACTCAAGAATTACTACTTTTTGCTATGTCTCTTATTCTGGGTATAACTTTTTTGTTAACTGGCAAAAAACTCAAAGATAATTCTCCTCAGTTTGTTATTATTCTTATCATTGGGTTATACATAAGTTTAAGTTTATTTGTAATGTCTAAATCTTGGGTATGGGAACTTAATGAAGCATTTGAGGTGAAACCAGTTGCCAGTTTAATTAGAGCAAATACACCCCCCAATACAATTATTTATACTTCATTTGACTATAGTCGTCCTAGTTTAGATTTTTATAGCGATCGCCAAATACTTGCTAAAGATAATAACACATTAGAAACCCTAGCCACTACCTCATCTTATTTATTATTAGATAAGGAAACTTTTGACAATTTAAAGTTAACTAATGTTAAAATACTAGGAGAAGCTGATCAATTTATTTTGATTTCAACCAATCAGCCATAGTCAAAATTGTTAGAGAGAGTTTAATGACAACTAAAAGAATAATATTAATTGTTTTAACTATTATTTCACTAATTCCAGTAATCTTATCACTAATTGGTAGTATTAATCAACCCCAAGTTCAGTCTAATTTACAACTTTATCAAACTAACTTGGTCTTGCAAGCCTCAGAATTTTCAGGAGATAATATTAGTGAGTTCGAGCAAGTTCGTGAATCAGTTTTAGGAAAAAATCCTTATCAAGCTGCTCTCAAACAATATAAAGAAGCTCTAAAATTATCACAAAAAAACTTAACTCAATTAGAAAATAATTTAAAAACTATTAATCAACAATCTGATCTTATCCAAGAATCAGAAACCACTATTAATTCTATTCCTATTTTTTCAGCAACTAATGAACAACAAAAATTACAAACAGAAGTTAATCGACAGAAAGAAGAAATTGAAACCATAAAAATTAAAATAGGACTTTTAGAAATTGCTCAAGGAAACCGAACACAAGGGTTAGGAATCTTGGATAATGTCCAACTATTATCTTTCTCTCCTTCTGTACATTATACTGCTGATATTCTTAGCAATTTATGGGATGATAAACCTTCGGTATTATCTGACTCAGAATCAACAATTAAAAATGAATTTAATGGATGGTTTCGCTATTATTCTCTCACTCAACTTTACCAAGTCCAAGATCGAAAAAATGATTTAGTTAGTTTACAAGAAAAAGAACAAGAAGCAGCCCAAAAAGCTCTTATTAAGTTAACTATTATTGCTATCATTCCTGTATTGGGAGGATTAATAGGAATTGCAATTATTATCTTTTCTCTGGTTCAATTAGCTTTAAAGAAAGAATCCGCTATTTTAGCCATCGATGAAAGATTCACGTGGAAAACTCCCTGGACATTAGAAATTCCTTGGCAAGTCTTAGTGGTAGGTTTTCTGTTTTTTGGTCAGATTATCCTACCTATTCTTGTTAGCTTTCTCAATATTAATTTAACTGAATTAACCCTACGAGGAAAAGCTTTTTATGTTTTAGGTAGCTATGTTGCCATGTCGGTTGGGGGAATAGGAGTCCTTTATTTCTCTATCAAACCTTTTTTCCCTTTACCTAAAGATTGGTTTAATTTTAATTGGTTGAGTAGTTGGATTGTTTGGGGAATTGGCGGTTATTTAGTCGCTTTACCTTTAGTGGTCATTATTTCATTAATTAACCAAAATATTTGGGATGGACAAGGAGGAAGTAACCCATTACTCTCTTTAGCATTAGAAGGACAAGATATAGTCGTTTTAGCTATTTTTTACTTTACTGCTGCTATTGCTGCTCCTTTTTATGAAGAAATCATGTTTCGTGGCTTTTTATTACCGTCTTTAACTCGGTATATTCCCCTATGGGCAGCAATCGGAATTAGTAGTTTAATCTTCGCCGTTGCTCATCTTAATCTTTCAGAAGTTTTACCCTTAACTGTTCTAGGAATTGTTTTAGGAATTGTTTATACAAAGTCCCGTAATCTCCTTTCTTCTATGTTATTACATAGTCTCTGGAATAGTGGAACTTTGATCAGTCTTTTCTTATTGGGTAGTGGTGCTAATTAGGTTATTGGAGCAAAACTTAACATAATATTGAGAGTGATAATAAAGTAACTTTTTCAGGGAATAATAGAGATGATATGACCTCAACACAGTAGTAAATTTAATCATCCATGAATAGCACATTACCGAAACAACAGTTAGGAAAAATGATAGGAACAGTAGCTATTATTGCCCTCAGCTTAACTGGGGTAATTTGGCTACAAAAATCTCTAATTAATCCGAATAAACAACAGTTAACGACTGAAGAATACGAAAAACAACAAGAATTAGAAAAACTACAATTAAACGTTTACAAAGGCATACCCAATTTAGGATATGGTAACTTACTAGCTGATTGGTTTTACTTGAGGTTTATTCAATATTTTGGTGATGGAGACGCTCGTAAACAGACGGGATATCCCCTAAGTCCGGACTATTTCGAGTTAGTCGTTGATAATGACCCCCGTTTTGTAGATGCTAATTTAAAATTAGCGGTATCTACTTCTATTTTTGCCGCTCTTCCGCAAAAAAGTGTTCAATTACTAGAACAAAGTTTAGAAAAAACTCCTAGTAAAATGACTTCCCCTGTGTATCCTCCTTACTATTTGTGGATTTATAAAGGGGTTGATGAATTGTTGTTTTTAGGGGATGTAGAAGCAGCCAAAAACTCAAATACTATGGCTGCTAATTGGGCTGATACCTATCCTGAAGATGATAAATATAACAGTCAGAGTGTAGCTCAAAGAAGACGACAAACCGTTAACTTTTTAGAAAAAAATCCTGACAGTCGTGCTGCTCAAATTGGGGCATGGTCACAGATTTTAAATAGTGCTGCTAACCAAGAAACAGTTGAACGAGCGTTAGGAGAAATTCAAGCTTTAGGAGGTGAAATTTTGGTCACTCCCGAGGGCAATATTAGAGTTCGTGTTCCTGAATGGATTGATTAAAATTAACGTAGGTAGAGATAGTTATTATCTCTTCTAAATTTATAGCATATAATAACTTTATTGTCAGGTGGGCAATGCCCACCCTACAGAATCTTTCTACGGTTTTCGGAAAGATTCCCATATCCACTAAAAACTTCATTTTACTGACTCTAATTCCTGATTTTTATCAATAGGAATCATTCTTTTTTTAACTCTTCTAAAATTTCGGTGTACTTGGAAATTTAAACAGATTGATAACGCGAGCGCAGTTCTAAATACACTAATAAAGCGTTAATATCAGCAGGATTTACCCCACCAATACGAGAGGCTTGTCCAAGGGTCAAAGGACGCACTTTTGTCAATTTTTCCCTCGCTTCCATGGAAAGGGTGTCTATGGCCATATAATCGAGGTCTGAGGGCAATTTTTTGTTACTATGTCGGGTAATTTGGTCGATTTGAATTTGTTGACGTTTTAAATAACCTGAATATTTAATGTCAATTTCTGCCCCTTCTTTTTCTACTATGGTTAACTCTTTATTCCCTAAGCCATACTGTTCTAAATGTTGATAATGAAACTTAGGACGGCGTAATAAGTCTGCTAAAGTTGCTGATCCTTTAATCTTCTGTTGAGTATCATTAACAATTTTAATTGCTACTTCGTCTCTTTCTTTAATTCTTGTTTCATAAAGTCGTTCTTTTTCAGCGACAATATTAGCTTGTTTTTGTTCAAATAATGCCCAACGACGATCATCAATTAAGCCAATTTCTCGCCCTAATGGAGTCATTCTTTGATCGGCATTATCAGATCGTAAAATTAAACGATATTCAGACCGAGAGGTTAACATTCGATAGGGTTCTCTGAGGTCTTTTGTACATAAATCATCGATTAATGTTCCTAGATAACTCTCTTCTCTAGGAAAAATAACCATCTCTTCATTGTTAACAAATTTTACCGCATTAATGCCGGCTACAATACCTTGGGCCGCAGCTTCTTCGTAACCAGTTGTTCCGTTAATTTGTCCTGCACAAAATAACCCTTGAATCTTCTTAGTCATCAAAGTAGGATAACATTGCGTCGCTGGTAAAAAGTCATATTCTACAGCATAAGCAGGCCGTAACATGACACAATTTTCTAACCCTGGTAGGGTTCTTAACATGGCTAATTGTATGTTTTCTGGTAGCCCTGTCGAAAACCCTTGAATATACAATTCTGGAATTTCTCTTCCTTCGGGTTCGATAAAAATTTGATGGCTTTCTTTGTCTGCAAATCTAACTATTTTATCTTCAATAGACGGACAATAACGAGGCCCTTTTGAATCAATAAAACCGCCATAAATAGGAGACAAATGTAAGTTATCTTTGATGAGTTGATGGGTTTTAGAAGTGGTTCGGGTTAAATAACAATTCATCTGTTCTTTTTCGACCCAAACCTCAGGATCAAAGCTAAACCAGCGTACCTCTTCGTCGGGGGGTTGGGGTTCTAACTTAGAATAGTCTACCGATCGCTTATCTACCCTAGCAGGGGTTCCAGTTTTCAGTCGTCCCGTTTCAAACCCCAAGTTATTAAGGGTTTCCGTCAAACCTACCGCGGCAAACTCTCCGGCCCTTCCTGCTTCCATGGACTTATTACCGATCCATATCCGTCCCCCTAAAAAGGTTCCAGTGGTCAAAATAATCGCTTTTGCCTCGAAACAAGTGCCGAAATAAGTTTGTATCCCTATGACTTCATCATTTTTGCCCAAAACCAGATCCGTGACCATTCCTTCACGGATGCTTAAATTTTCTTGATTTTCGACAATTTCCTTCATCACTGCCGAATATTCTCGCTTATCCGTCTGCGCCCGCAACGCCCATACAGCCGGTCCTCGTGAGGAGTTGAGAACCCGTTTTTGTAAATAGGTGCGATCAGCCATTTTGCCGATCTCTCCCCCTAAAGCGTCTACTTCATGGGTTAACTGAGACTTCGCTGGACCTCCAACTGCGGGGTTGCAGGGTTGCCAAGCAATGCGATCAAGGTTGAGGGTTAACATCAGGGTACGACACCCTAAACGGGCTGCTGCAAGGGCTGCTTCGCACCCAGAATGGCCAGCACCCACTACGATGATATCAAAGCTATCCTGGAAGTCAACGGGAGTGGTAAGGGTCATAGTTTGGAAGTCAGAAATTAGAAGTTAGGAGTCAAACAGTTTATAGAGTTTGTTTGTTTTTTGACTACTCTGTTTTATTGTAGCGGATGGGTTTGATAGTTATAGTGGTGTTAAATATTTATTTATCGTAATAAGGCTTGAAAACCTGCTTGAATAAAATAAATATCTGAGGTGAGCGCATCGGTTAAATTTTCTTCTCCATAACTGTAAATGAAATACAATCAACTAATCCCCAATTTTTGTCTTGTCTAGACTCATATAATTTTAACCCTTCTTGAAAAAGTTGAGGAGTAATATTAACGACTGAAATATTATCAGTAGAATAACATTGTCGAATAAAGGCAGAAACTTTTTGACGGTTATAGTTACTAAGTGCGTTACTAACTTCCATAAAAATAGCTTCTGTTATCCAGACTTCTTTTGCATTTCGTACACGGGGTAAAAAGTCTTTTGCAACTTGATGATATTGATCACGAGAGTTAAGAATAGCCTGAATAAAAACAGTATCTAGAAAAAATCGATCTTGAGTCATTAATTATTATTTCTTTTCGGTGTACCATATAGATAATGATCATGTTCACTTGACCAGTCTTCGGGTGCTTCATAAGATCCTTCCATTTCTTCGAGGAGATCCCAAGCATTTTTAGTAGTTGTTTCTTGTGGTTTTTCTTGAGAAATAATTTGAATGGTGTAACGAGTATTAGGTTCTAATATAATATTTTCTTCTGGATAAAAAGCTGAACCATCATAAGTTACTATTAATTGTTCTTGCATTATTGAATATTTCCTTTCTAGTGGTTGATTACAAGACTAACATAAGATCATTATGTCTTATGACTTATCTATTATATAAAGAAAATTTTATGAACGACACAACACCTGATCCAGCAGAAACCATTGGTGATGTTACAATCATTGCAGATTTTTTGCCACCACCTGAACAGTTAGTACCAAAGAAAAATACGGTAAAGGTGACAATGGAGTTTACCAAAAAAAGTATTGACTTTTTTAAACGAGAAGCAGATTGTCATAATGTTTCTTATCAAGAGATGATTTGCAATTTAGTAGATATTTATGTTCAACAGCAACAGCAATAAATTAATTAACTACAAGTTCTTGAATTGCTTTATCTGTTAAAGACTTACGAAAGTCAAGAATTTCTATTAATACTAACTTATCATCCTCTGAATAATGCAGAATAGTATTATTTTTTTCTTCTGCATAAGCAATAGGTTCATCAGAAAATTCAATTAATAGTGCATCTACATCTTTACTGTAAGTTGTTTTTGTCATAGCGAGTTTTCCTACCAGGATATAAAGTAATAACTAAGATAAAAGCAATAAATTCTTGATAAACTATACGAATCACTAATTTATCATCCAGATTTTTTTGAGCAATCCGTTTATTATCTCCTCTAATTTCTAGTTTATCAGGATTGGTTATAGCTTCTATGATAAATTCTTTTGTGATGCTCATTTTATGATTACTTAATATTTCCAATTTATCTAGAGAATGTTGACTAAACCTAACTTCTTTCATTTGCGAGCATAAAATATCTTCTTTGAAGTAAATTAATAAAGTGTTGATATTTTATTGGTATTTACGTTAAACATAATAAGCAACTTAAGCCTAGCTTAATTCTGCTACAATTTGATTTTCAACTAAACTATTTTGTGTTAATAAATCCTCAACAGTTACCCTTAAAAATCGTTGCTCATCTACCCAAAATTGTAACTTAATTCTATCACTTCCAGGCATCCCTAAAGGCTCTAATTTTGCCAAAGTTCTCGCCCCATCTCTATCATTTAAAGCTTGTACATTGCTTTGCTCATTTCCTAATGAACGAGTCACTAATCTATCCCCATCAAAATACACTTCGGTTCCCCCAGTTTCTGATCCTAATTCTCCTATAATTAACTCAATACTGGGTTGATTTTCGATTGATGCACCTAACTTAATTTCAATCGGTTCATTCATGGGGTAAGATTGCCCTGATTTAATGATAGAATGCCAACTATGGCACTTTTTACGGCGGTTCCAATATCTGATACCATAACTATGATACAAGAAGTCTTTGACCTCAAATCCTTCGGCTAATTTTAAAGCCCCTTCAGCGATCGCGGAAAATGGGCGATCGCATTTAATTTTATCTTCATCAAAGTATTGTTTAACCCAAGTTTGTACAGCCGGAATTTGTACTGTTCCTCCCACTAATAAGATCCCGTCAATATCATTTTTTTCAATCCCATTTCGTCTTGCTTGTTGCAAAACTTGGCTCATTAATTCGTCTAATTTAGTAAAAAATTGTTCTTCTTTTAAGATACTTTCAAATTCTCCTCGATCTAATGCTAACTCATAACTGTCTAAGGTTTCGTCATTAAAATAAACTTCGTTAGCTTTTTCTTGAGAAGATAACTTTATTTTCAAGCATTCTGCTAACCTTAATGTTAAAGAAGAAACGGGAACATCTTGAGTTTTTGTAAAATAATTAATGAGCCAATTATCAATATCCGAACCCCCTAAATTAGCACCTGCTTTTGCTAAAACCCGAGCAATTTTAGGCTTTTGACTCTTACTTTCTCCTAAAAACTTTTGACCCCATTTTAAAATAAATCCTTGATTTTTCTGTAAATTTTCTGATCCTAATTTAACCAAAGATAAATCAACCGTTCCCCCACCAAAATCTAAGACTAATAATAATTCTTCTTCTGTGGTTCCATAACCTAAAGCTGCCGCTGTAGGCTCATCTAATAATCTAACTTGGTCAATATTCCACCCTTGACAAACATTCCCTAACCAGTGGCGGTAAGTTTCAAAACTATCTACAGGAACCGTTAAAACTAAAGAATCTAAAGGGGTTGCTGATTCATTTTTTAACTGTTCAATAACACGATTTAAAAACCATTCTCCTATCTTCTCAAAAGTAACAGATGTTTCATCTAATTCAGGTAAAAACCCTTGAATATTTGCCCCAATTCCCCGTTTAAACTGTCGAAAGAATCTCGGATTATTAGATAGATCTAAACCGCGATCACGCACAGTTTGACCCACTAAAATATTAGGATTCTTAGCATTTTCAACATAAACTAAACTAGGAATTAAAGGAGGATTATTGCCTAGTTGTTGAGACAACCCTAAAAGTTTGATAATTTCTGATTGTTGTGTCACGGGGTTGACACGGGTGATCACTGTGTTGCTGGTACCAAAGTCAAGGGCGTAAGACACTTCTATTTAAAAGAGATTCAGTAAATAATAGTTAATCCTTTTAAAATAGCAAACACCCTTAACCCATGACAAGACAACGGTTAAAAAAGTTATTAATTAACCTAATTTTTTCAAAACGATTTTTAAACAAGAACAGTTGTAAAAATAAGAAAAATGTTAATAAAGACGACTCAAGACATAATCTACCAAATCCGTTAAGGACTGGGAATATTGAGAAGACTTTAAACAATCTAACTGTTTAAGGGCAAGTTGGGCATGATAAGAAGCTAATTCTCTTGCTCTGGCAATGCCTTGACTTTCGGTAATAATAGATAAAGCTTTGTCAATGTCCTCCTCTTCGCTAAACTCTCGTTCAATTAATGTTTTTAAATAGGGAGTTTCTTCGATGGCAAATAAAGCAGGGGCAGTAATATTGCCACTGATTAAATCTGAACCAGCAGGTTTCCCTAAAACTTCGGTGGGTGAGGTAAAATCGAGGATGTCATCAACGATTTGAAAGGCTAGTCCCAGATATCTTCCGTAAGCGTAAAGACTATCAATCACGTCAGTAGAAGAATCACTTAGGATAGCAGCAGATTTAGCACTATTAGCGATCAAAGAAGCGGTTTTGTAATAGCTTTTGTCTAAATAAGCATCTAAAGTCAAACTGGTATCAAAGCGATTAATCCCTTGGAAGATTTCCCCCTCAGCAAAATCACGGATAACTTCTGAGAGTAACTTAACGACTTCTAGATTATCTAGGTTAGCTAAGTACCAAGAAGATTGAGCAAATAAAAAGTCTCCTGCTAAGACAGCAATACGGTTATCAAACAAACTGTTAACCGTGGGGACATTGCGCCTTAAGGCTGCTTCATCCACCACATCGTCATGAACTAAGCTGGCAGTGTGGATCATTTCCGTAATTTCTGCTAGTCTGCGATGACGAGGAGTAATATCACTGTCTAACATAGTAGCCCGTGAAATCAATAAAACGATCGCCGGACGAATGCGTTTACCCCCCGCATCAAATAAGTGTTCGGCCGCTGCTCCAAGGATGGGATGACGCGCCCCCACTAAACGTTTGAGGTTGTCTGTCAAAAGGCGTAAATCGTCTTCTACAGGGGAAAAGAAAGAAGTTGTTGAGATCATGCGGTTAGTCAAACCTAATTATTCAGTTACGAAAGTTTACATATTGTTGTATTTATTTTAAGCTAACCTTCCAGACAAAGAAACTTAATTGACCATTTTCTTGCAAACAAGTTGTTAAACTCCGGTAAAATCCCGAAAAAAATTATCCATTTCGGAATTCTTGTGTTAAGTTAATAATAAGGGTTTTAAGAATTTACCCCTCTGTCCTAAAAGGCTGATAGATAAGCTATTGTTTTTAAGCAACTTTTAGGAGAGAGGTGATCGTTGGCCGTCATTGGCTAACAACTTATGCAATCACCTGACGGAGTCACTACTCTGTTTGAAGAGAACTAGCAGATGTAGAAAACGACTGGCGTTGATCAAAGGTCGAAGTCTGTTATAGTTCTTATTAAGTGAAATCTCTTAGTTGCAACTTCATCCAGAACTTTGGTTGTTGCTTGCGAGCTTAAGGCAGTAGGTGTCGTCAAACTGCTGCTACTTTGAGCTACCTGAAAAAAATCTCAACCCTCCCATTATAACACAAAGTCCACCATTACCATAATAACTTGAAGACAAGAAGATGCCTGTGATCACACTGTTTCTCGCTGCTCTATATTTGTTAATGATCTACGGATTGTTAATACTCGCTAAACGTACGGGTAAGTGGTTATCTCCACCTCCTCGTGATCTCGGATAAGACAATTGTTTAATCAAACCTAAGATCAGAAAACTAGATAATTGACAAGGATAAAGGATTGGTAACGGTGTGAGGAGATCGGATCAAAAACCAATCCTTATGCTTATTCAAACACTTCTATTTGTTCCCAAGCAAGGGTAGGAGTAAAGCTGACCGATAAAGATACTGACTCAACGAAAGGGCAATAACCCAACCATTGTTGGGAGAGTTCGGAAAAACTATCCGAACAACCACTGACAGCAAAGCGAGTTGGTGAAGCAGGAGAGGTTTTACTTAATCCCATCAATTCTAACTCTTTTTTAGCAGCCTGTACTACATAACTAGCCGGATCGATTAGTTGGATTGTCTCAGGAATAATGGTTTTAATCAGTGCTTCTAAATGACGGTAATGGGTACAACCGTAAACCAGAGTATCAATATTATGGGCGAGTAGTGGGCTAAGATATTCCTGGGCGATTTGCTTGGTGTAAACATCCCAAATGCGATTTTGCTCGATTAGAGGGACAAACTGAGGACACCCCACTTGCCAAACTTGAGCCTCAGGATTAATTTCTTGGATGGCTTGACGATAGGCTTGACTTTTAGCCGTTGCCGGGGTAGAAATGACTCCGATGCGCTTCCCTTGTTTAACGGCAGCTTTTGCACCGGGTAAAATGACCCCTAAAATGGGAATATCGAACTCTTGACGGACTGCTTCGAGGGCTAGAGCGGAACTGGTATTACAAGCCATGATAACCATTTTGACATTTTGCTCGGTCATCCAGGCTAGAATTTCTCGGACAAACTGTAAAATTTCGCACGCCTCACGATTACCGTAGGGAAGTCGTGCTGTATCAGCAAAATATAGGATGGATTCTTGGGGTAACTGTCGGTAAAGTTCCCGTAAAACAGTCAATCCTCCCACACCACTATCAAACACACCAATAGGACTGTTTTGAATCTCTCTCATGTTGTGAATAAGTCAATAAAGAAAAAGTTAACAATTGAACCATGAATTTCATAGGTTAGTAACTATATTGTAGGAACAGCAAACGAAATTAGAGACCTTTTTGCCGAATATAATCTAAAATTCCTTGAGCGATCGCCCTAGCCATTTGACTCCGATAAGCCGGATCACGCAATCTAGCGTTATCGATGGTTCCTGTGACAAAACCCACTTCCACCAAAGCAGCCGGCATACTTGACTGTCTCAATACGTAAAAACGGGCTTGTTTAACCCCTCGGTTGTTGGCAATAGTAACATTTCTTAAGATACTACGGTGAATCGCTTCAGCTAATTCCCGATTTCCTGAATAGAAAGTTTCCATGCCATTAACATTAGACCGCCCACCCCCCACCGCATTGGCATGGATACTGACGAAAATGTTTGCCCTAGCCCGATTCGCCATGGAGGTGCGACCCTGAAGACTCACAAAATAGTCAGCATTGCGGGTCATCATCACCTCCACCCCTTGCTGTTTAAGCAGTTGACTCACTTCTAAAGAAATAGGAAGAATAACATCCACTTCCCTAAGTCCCCCTAAGCCAACCGCCCCTGGATCTTTTCCCCCGTGGCCAGGATCAATGACCACCAAAACCCTTCCCCTGGGGGTTTGGGTACCAGGGGGCAGGGATCTAGGTTGAGATGGGGTGTTAGGGGCAGGAGGGACAGGAATGGGAGTAGGATCATTGGGAACAAAGGGGCGACTGGTTTGCAAAGAACGCACTTCAAGAGATAACGTTTCGGTATTGGGTTGACGTAACCCTCCGAAACGTACCCCCAAAGAAGGACGAACTTGAATCACCACCGTATCCGTATTCTCCTGTCTCACCTTCAACTGATAAATGGGACTATTACGCCCTAGTTGAGGACCGATAATCGGGTCTGCCAGTTGAGCTTTAGGAATACGGATTTCAAAGATTCCGGTTCTGCGATCAATCGTCCCTTGACCTTTAATCGGCCCGTCGGCCCGAATCAACAGTTGACTATTATTATTGGTTAATTCAATGGTGGAAATAGTCGGATTTTGATTTTTGACCGGGCTAACGCTTACCTCTGGAGAAGGCTCGGGGGCGGTTAAATCTTCTACAGCCGATAAACCCCCTTGGGGTAATAAAACAAGTCCTCCTAGACGGGAATAATAAGCTTGCCATCCTGGACCTTCTTTGGCCACTCTGAGGGTGAGACGGCCTTGAGAGGGTGAGGGTTGTTCAAACTTAATGTCACTGACCCCATATTTATTAACCGCAAGGGTTTGGTCAATTAAAGATTGGGGAAAGGATGCTCCGGGTAAGGTAAATTGTATGGTTTTGACCTCTTCTTCTTCCCTATCTTCTACCTGAATATCCCGATTTTGTCCTTGTTTGTCCAAACGGACAAATAAACCATTACGGGTGACTTGAAAATTATTATCTTCTTGAGAGGAGGAAGGGGACGGATTAAGAGGCCGTTGAGTTAAGGAGTTCGGGGTAGGAGGATTGGGACGAGGATTGGGTCTAGAAGGAGTGGAATTACTAATCCGTTGGGGATTGGGCAGTTCAACAGTCCACTGAGTAGGAGAAATTCCTCTGACCTTAACCTGAGTAGGATCAACAGTGTAGCCGGGGGCTAACTCAATCACTAAACGAGTGGTTTGGGAATTAAATTGACCCACACGAACACTTTTAATGGTTCCCCCAATATTTTGATCGACGGTGGAACGGCCTAAGGTGATTCCTGGCAAGTCTAGAACGATACGAGTTGGGTTAGGGATCAACTGGGCCCGAGGTTGAACCCGTGAATCTGTGGTGAAAATTAGGCGATTTTGATTATTTTCATATCGCCAAAAGAGAAGTCTGCCTGCTTGTGCGGGCAAAGCAAACAAAAGGGTGCTGAGGATAGTTAATAGTAGCCAGTGAAATCTCACAATAGTTACTCCTATGGAGAATAACGGTTCTAATACTGATACAGGGTAATAGGAACCGTCTTACTCATCAACTCCAAAAGACGAAAAAATAGGGCTAAGGTTTCGAGAATGCTTCCTTATTGTCAGCAAAGCTTTATTTTTGCTGCTAAGCAAAACGGGTCATTCCCATTAGGTACTTTCTTGTTCTTGTGGACTGACAGCCGGTTCTTTAAAGACCATCCGTAACCACGGGGGGGCTAAAAATGTGGTCAGGATAACCATCATAATAATGGCTGCTTCGGTGGACTGAGATAAAGCCCCACTGGCTGAACCCACACCAGCAAACACTAAACCCACTTCTCCTCTGGGAATCATGCCGACACCGATGGCCAATTTATTAAGATCGGGTTTTCCTAAAATTGTAAAGCCAGTGACCACTTTACCAATAATAGCCACAACGATTAAAAAGAGGGCTAATACTAAGCCTTCTCGGTTACTGGGAACGGTGGGGTTCAGTACACTTAAATCGGTTTTTGCTCCTACACAAACGAAGAAAATGGGGACAAAAATATCAGAAATAGGAGAGATTAGTTCTTCAAGTTCGTGGCGTTTGCTGGTTTCTGCTAAGACTAAACCCGCAGCAAAGGAACCAAGAATGCCCTCTAATTGAATAATTTGGGCAATATAGGACAAGACAAAGGCAAAACAAATAGATACCAGTAGCAGTTGTCCTCTGGTCTTCATTTCATCTACTAATTTGACGTACAAAGGACTCAATAGACGACCTAAAAGAATTGCACCTATGAGAAAAACCGCAGCACTGACGATTAGATAAAGAATATTGAAAACTTGAATTTCTCCGGTTTTCACTAAACTGGCCACCACCGCTAAAACAATAATTCCTAAAATATCATCAAGAACCGCAGCCCCAATGATGATTTGTCCTTCTGATGAACTCAAACGACCCAATTCTGCTAATACTTTAGCGGTAATACCGATGCTGGTGGCGGTTAAGGCAGCCCCGGCAAACACTGCAGGAACAATGGGGACATTGAACCCATAGACTAACCCTAAGGTTCCTAAGGCAAAGGGAGTGACCACTCCTACCACCGCAACGATCGCAGCTTGAGGACCGACGCGGATTAACTCTTTTAAGTCCGATTCTAGGCCAATCTCAAATAGGAGAATAATTACACCCAATTCTGAAAGAACGGAAACTACTTCCCCCTGCGACGAAAACACTGCTTCTAAGCCCTTCGGTGTAACTTCGGTAGTCAATTGTAAAAACTGCATCAGAAGGGAGTCTGTGGCACTAAAACCCCCTTCTGGGAAGACTAACAACCCTAAGGCCGAGACTCCAACGGCCACGCCTCCGACTAATTCTCCTAACACGGGAGGAAGATTGATCCGAAAACAAATTTCACCCCCTAATTTACTGGCAAAATAGATTACCACTAAACTGAGGAGAACACTGGCTAAAACGAGAGAAGCATCGGCGGTTTCTCCTTCTGTTGCGGTTGCCAGTAACGGAACGGGAGAATAGAAATAGGTTGCAAACCAGCTTGATGTTAATATATTCATGCAAATTGTTATATCAGCTATCAACTAAAGCAGAAATGACTTTTACTACTTTACAGGTTTCTTTCTGATTGGTGATCAGCGATCGCTAATTAATGATTATTTTTTTTGATTAAATTCAAGTCGTTTGGAATTGTTGAAGTAACCAGCGACTAACTTCTGAGTGATTATTTTCTCTACTTTTTTTTAAAGCTTGAACCAAAGTGTTTATTGGTAAGTCGGGTAAAACTTGAGATTGGATAATTCTTTGGCTTCCTTTATTTTCTATTTGAAAGGCAATAATGTCGACATCTTTTACATCAATAATCCAATATTCTTCTACTCCAAAATCTTCGTATAGTAAACGTTTTTCTCCTTTATCGTCTGCAAGGGAAGTATTGGCCACTTCAATTACTAAATTGGGAGATGGATAGATAGTTAAGTCAATTACACCTGTACCATAAGGAATAACATCAACATTATCACCGATATAAAAAGATAAATCAGGTTGTGCTTCTTTAACTCCTATTTTACGATAACTACAAGCATCATGACCATTTAAAGGAATGTTGTGTAGGGCAGCATATACATAAATAGCATAGGTAATAATGGCGTGATCCCTAGAATGATCATTTCCTAATGGTGTCATTTCAATTCTTGCTTTTTGGTTGTAATAATAAAACTTTGCTTTTTCGTAAGTTGAATCATCCCATAATTGGGAAAATTCATTCCAAGTTAAATTAATCCAACTATCAGTTATTATCTTAGGTTCTGTAGTGATCATGGTCAAAAATTAGACTAAACTGTTGAGCATTCAATGGGTTGGTTTAGTAAAGGGAAGAGTTATAAGCTAAATTATGGCTGTCTAACTCATCCTACTTGATTCAGCTTAGCAAGTAAGTAAGATGGTTGCTGTCTGCATCTTCAATATAGTCTTTAACGCGCCATTCTTTTGCCCTGTCTCCAATAAGGGGAGTGGTGTCTAATAATTAGGCGATCGCATTGGCTTCTGTTTCGGTTCCGAGTAAAGGTGTCAGGGTTTGACCATTGTTACTTGTCGGCATTTCTGGGTTGCCAACAATTAAAGCTGTTTTAGCAATTTTATTACTTTGTTTTGCTTGTTGTTGGGCGGTAAATTTTATAAGAATAAAAAAAGAGTGAGATGCTAACATCCACCTCACCCCTCAATAATTAATGTCAAAGTTCCTTTATTTTTCAGAGGGTAAAATCACCTTATCAATTACATGAATCACGCCGTTACTGGTCATGATGTCAGCTTTAACCACGGTTGCATCATCCACCATAACCCCTTCCCCTAAATCAACTTCAAGATCGCTACCTTGAACAGTTTTCACTTTGCCAGCTTCGAGGTCACTGGAGGTGACGACACCAGGAACAACATGGTAAGTTAAAATAGCAGTTAACTTATCCTTATTTTCAGGCTTCAGTAATTCTTCGAGGGTGTCTTCCCCTAACGCCGCAAAAGCTTCGTCTGTAGGGGCAAATACCGTAAACTTATCTTCACCGGACAAAGTTTCTACTAAACCAGCAGCTTTGACAGCAGCTACTAAGATTTCAAAGTTGTCAGCAGCCACAGCAGTTTCAACAAGGTTCATCTCAGCTTTTTCTGCTTCTTTTTCGCTGGACATTTCGTCATCATCCATGTCCACTTCCTTGTCTTCTACCGGTTCAGACATTTCGTTATCCATGTTGGTTTCTTTTTCCATCATGGCATCAGACATTTCCTCGTCTTCTTCTTTGTCCATGACTTCAGTTTCAGTCTCAGACCCTTCTACTTCCATTTTCTCTGCAACTGCAGGAGAAACAGAGAAACCAAGGGCTAACAGTACCCCTAATAAGATGGACAAAGATTTAATTCCCTTTGTTAAATTCAGTTGCTTAATCATAGTTTTCCTTATGTTACCTTGTAGTATTGGGACAACTATTATTTAAGTTTACAAAAAAAAGTTAAGATTCAGATAAACCGGGAACTTTTTTGCTACTGCACTAAGTGTTAAGGAACAGGGAATAGGGAACAGGCAACAGTAAGCTATAATCACGTCTTAGGAATTAGAAAAGTCCTAGCTATAATGAGTCATACGATATTGCTAATTTTTAGCAATAAGGAGAGCCGACTTATGTAAGACTTGTCAGCAATTAATTATTCATTATTAATCATCAATTATTAATTATTCAGTCACTGTTTCTGTTTCCCGTTTCACACGACGAATGGGTAAATTAGCAATTAATGCGGTCATACGTTGATCGCTTTCTAGAGAAAATTCCATTTCATCGGGGTCAATATCGACGTAACGGTTTACCACTGCTAAAATATCGGCCCGCATCGCTTCGATCATTTCAGGATTTAAGCCGGCGCGATCGTGAGCAATAATGAATTTAAGACGGTGTTTAGCATCCTCCCCACTTTTGGTCTGACTTTTCCAGGGAAATATTTTTTCAAGGAGTTCAAGAATCATGGTGTTATGGGATCAATTTAAGAGGGTTTACTTTTTGAAAATACTAAGAAGACGAGTGATGAGGTTATCATCAGCAGCCATAAAATCAAGGAAAGGAATCTCTTTTCCGTTTAATCGTTGGGCAATATTCGTAAAGGCTAAACTTGGAATAGAAGGGGTTTCTTCTAACACCAACGGTTCCCCTTTATTGGTCGAAATAATAATCCTTTCGTCATCTGGGACAATGCCTAATAAGGGAATCACTAACAAATCTAAAATATCTTCTACCCCAATCATTTGATTGAGTTGGATCATTTTTGGTTTGATGCGATTAACAATGAGGTGAATTTTCTTAATATCTTCGCTTTCTAAGAGTCCTACAACCCTGTCAGCGTCCCGTACCGCGGCCATTTCAGGAGTGGTAACAATAATGGCTTCTTGTGCTGGGCAAATAGCGTTACGAAAGCCCATTTCAATACCAGCCGGACTATCAATAAAGATGAAATCAAACTGTTTATCTAAGTCTGCCACCAGTTTTTTCATATCATCGGGACTAATGGCTTCTTTGGTGCGATTTTGGGCTGCTGGTAAAAGCATTAAATTGGGCTGACGTTTATCTTTAACCAATGCCTTATCAATAGAACATTCTCCCGATAAAACATCAATGGCCGTATAAACCACCCGTTGTTCAAGTCCTAGAAGTAAGTCTAAGTTTCTCAAACCAAAATCTGCATCCACTAAAGCAATTTTATACCCTAAGCGGGCGATCGCTGATCCTAAATTAGCGGTAATAGTGGTTTTGCCTACGCCCCCTTTTCCAGAGGTAATTACAATAACACGACTCATAATGTAAAGCTCAATTATCCAATGGTCTTGAATTAATTATTATGCAGGATTTGGAGCGTTTTTTTGCATCCATCCCTTTTCCTTGGCCGTAAAGGTGTGGGTTTTATTAAAATTGAGGGCAGACTTTAGTCTAATCCCTTCAGTGGTCAAATAAGCCACTTCCGGTTCAAATACTTCTGGACTGTCCCCAGGGGGTCGCGCTACGGCTTCTCCAATGCGTAACTGGGTTGGCTGCATTCGCAACGCCATAATACAACATTCTGGGTTCCCTTTTGCCCCTGCGTGGGCAATACCCCGTAAATGTCCCCATATAATAATATCCCCATCGGCGATCACTTCTCCCCCTGGATTAATATCTCCTTGAATAATAATCGTTCCTGGATGACGAATGGCAACTCCAGAACGCACAGTTGTTTTAAGATACAAAGGTTCGTTAAGATTGGTTTGACCTGACATCTCTGTGGGAAAGAGTTCCCGTTTGGGGGTTTCTTGTTCAACAGAATAGCCGGCTGTGGCTGCAGTAATGGCGGTTTGACGGCGTGTGGTAAAAACACGGGTTAGTTGTAATTCTGCTGCGTCTAATGCTTCCCCAATATTGTGAAATTGTCGACTATCGAGTAAGCGATTTTCTACTAATAAATGTACCGCAGTCCCAGGAACCCAAGTTCCTTTATGATGGTTCAGACAGTATTTTAAATCCTGTAACAGTTCTACCCAATCTTTATTTCCTTCTTTGGGTTCGGTGTCTGGCAAAATCAATAATAGTTTTTTTCCGGCCCTTTTTAGATGAACTTGAGAGTAAGGTTTCGATATATTACTATTACCATTAGTAAAAGAGGTGGTTGACTCAGGACTCATAGATTCAAATCTTTAGACAATCTAAATATTTAGCTTAACATCAATAGAAAAAAACGGGGGAGATTTAAACTTGTCATCAGTTTTCGGTGACTCTGCAGTACAATTGTTGTTTGTATTAGGAATATTCGGCTAAATTTACTCATCACTTGTTGATTAACCTTGAATGAGGTTTTACTAATTATCAATTTTGGTCAAGAATTTCCCCATTTTCTCCTAAAGATGGATATTCTTCTCCTTTACCCTGATAGATTTGGGCTATAGCTGGATAACTCCATTCAAATAAAATTTGATGATATCTTTTAATATCTAATCGACTTGTATCATACATCTTTTTTTGTAATCTTTGACGTTGCGCTTCAAAAAGAATGACCGCAGCAGCAACAGAAACATTTAAAGATTGCACCATACCTAACATGGGAATGATAATATGTCCATCGACTAAACTTGCTGCTTCTTCGCTAACTCCCCATTTTTCTGCCCCTAACAAAAGGGCTGTCGGTTGAGTATAATCGATATCACGATAATCTACAGATTGCTCAGTAAAATGGGCTGCATATATGTTAAAGTTTTGACTTTTTAGATGATTAATAGCTGTTGTAATATTAGGATGAGTATGAAGAAAAATCCATTTATCACTACCTTGAGATACTTGGGAAAAGGTAGGAAATTCATCGGTTGTATTAATACTATGAACGTCTAATATTCCCACAGCATCACAAGTACGAATAATAGCTGATAAGTTATGAGGTTTATGGACATCTTCGGTTAAAATAGTTAAGTCTGGTTGTCTTTTTTCAAGAACTTGTTTGATACGATGATAACGTCTAGGAAGCAGATTCATATAGTCAAAAGTTACAATTAAAAGCAATATTTACAAGGAAAATTTACAACCTTATTTTTTAAAATAAATAGGTCTTTTAAAAGCAAGGTTTTAGTCCCTATTATCTTGGTTATTTATGAACAAAATTTTATTTTTTCTACCGAACTAGCTAAGTAAAGTAAATAAATGAATATAGGCTAAAGCCTTATTCTATAATCACTAAGGCTGTCTATATAGCCTAATTATAAGCCTGAGTAAGAGACATAGTTTCTATAGTTTAACCCTTTAGGGTTTAAGCTGTAATTTGGAATCTTTCTACATCCTAGATTCGGTGGAGCCATTTTATTCATATCTAGATAATTGTATCATAATATTATTCTTGCTATTCTAAAGTCAACTTAAAAAATTGATAATCCGTCAACTCAATCACTCAAGTAGTAGAGTAAGTATTGATGGTAAAATGGATAAAAACTAGATAATAAAAATATGAAAAATTTTGATTGGATTGTTATTGGTGCAGGTATTACAGGGTCGGCCCTAAGTTACGAATTAGCTAAACAAGGACTAAAAATTTTACTATTAGAAAAAGATTCTAATTATGCTAATGCAACTCGTTACAGTTATGGGGGTATCGCTTATTGGTCAGGAGTTGATGATTTTTCTATTCAGTTATGTCAAGAAAGTCGAGAGATTTATCATCAATTATCAGAAGAATTAGGACAAAGTACAGAGTTTAGAGAACTGGATCTAATGTTGACAATTCCAATAGAAAAAAATCCTCAAGCTATTACTAACAATTATCAAAAATTCTTCGTAAAACCTCAATTATTAAGTCCTCAAGAGTCCACTGAAATCGAGCCTTTATTAAACCCTAGTGCTATCTCAGGCTGTCTCAAATTACCTCATGGACACATTCACCCAAAAAAAACAAATGATGCTTATCAACAGGCTTTTTTAAGATTAGGTGGAACGATAAACTATGAAGAAGTGACTCAAATCTTATCTGAAAATGAAACCCTGACGGGGGTACAAACCAATCAAGAAAAATATAATAGTAAAAACGTGGTAATTTGTGCAGGGGGATTAAGTCGTTCTCTATTAAAAACTTTAGGAATAACCCTGAATATTTATTTTACTCATTCTCAGTTAATCTTAACGCCAACTGTAGATATTAATCTAAAAACTTTAGTTATGCCAGCGATTTTAAACCGTCTTGATATTGAAGAAAAATCAGGTGATTCTGGGTTAAAATCTCTATGGAATCATCCCGATGATGAGATTATTTCCGATGTCATGGAACCTGGTGCAATCCAATTTTTAGATGGTAGTTTTTGTTTAGGTCAAATTAGTCAAATTAGAACTAATCCTCAAGCTAAAATTGATAGTGATTCAGCAGAAAAAACCATTCGTAAAGAAGTTGGAAAAATACTTCCTGAGTTACAAGACTTACCTGGGAAATTACATCATTGTTTAGTTGCATTTTGTCCTGATTCTAACTTTTTAGTGGGTAAAATTGATAGTTTAAGAGGACTTTATGTATTCTCGGGATTTACTAGCACCTTTGTTTTTGCCCCTCCTTTAGCCAAACGTTTCGCTAGTTGGGTAGTAGAAGATGATGAAAAAATGCCATCTTTGCTATAATAATAATTGATTTATTTTGAAAGTAATTATTGTGAAAATTATGGTAAAAATAGCTGTGGTTAACGGTAGTTTACGAGATGATTCTTATAGTGCTAAAGCGATAGAAATAGCGATCGCCAGAATTGAAGCGTTAGGCGCAGAAGTCACCTTTCTTGACTTAAGGAAAATGAATTTACCTTTTTGTGATGGAGGAAAAGAATTTCCTCAGTATCCTGATGTAGAAAAATTACGGCAAACCGTTAAAGAAGCCGATGGATTACTATTAGCAACTCCAGAATATCATGGTAGTGTTAGTGGGGTTATGAAAAATGCGTTAGACTTAATGAGTTTTGACCAGTTATCAGGGAAAGTAACGGGTTTAATCAGTGTTTTAGGGGGACAACCCAATAGTAACGCCCTTAATCATTTAAGATTAATTATGCGGTGGGTTCATGCTTGGGTTATTCCCGAACAAATTGCGATCGGACAAGCATGGCAAGCTTTTAATGAAGAAGGTAAACTCATTGATGAAAAGTTATCAGAGAGATTTGATAAATTTGCCATGAGTTTAGTAGAAAATAGCCGAAAATTAAGCTAAGGAAATATCTAAAAAATCAGCAATATATTGATTAACTAAATCAGGTTTTTCCTGTTGTACCCAGTGACTACAATTAGGAATATATTTGATGGTGAAATCATTAACATAGTCTTCGGTTCCATAGGTCAATTCTTTCCCTAAAGCGGTATCGTTTTCACCCCAAATCATTAACGTAGGAACGTCTAATTTCTTCCATGACTTTTCTGATGTTAACGTTTGTCTAACAAAGCAACGATAATAATTAATCATAGCAGTTAACGCCCCTGGTTTAGCTGCTGATTTTTTATACGCTTGAATATCTTCATCAGTAAACGCAGACTTATTGATCACCATTTTAGTAAAAGCAGATTCAATCGCTTGATAATTGTTCCACTTTATTAATAATTCAGGAAAATAAGGTAGTAGAAAAAAGAAAACATACCAACTTTTTTTTAACTGTTGTGGTGTGCGTAACCCTTCCATAAATTTAGCAGGGTGGGGAATATTTAAGACAATTAATTTCTCCACCATCTCAGGATATTGATCTGCAAAATACCAAGCGATCGCCCCACCCCAATCATGACCTACTAATACACATTTTTCATAGCCTAAATTAGTAATAATACCAGCAATATCTTTAACTAATTCTGAGATATTATAGAGTTCAATGGATTGCAATTTATCACTATAATTATAACCTCTTAAATCAGGAGCAACTACATTATAATTTTTAGAAAAAGCAGTAATTTGATGTCGCCATGAGTACCAAAATTCGGGAAATCCATGTAACATTAACATCAAATTTCCTTCCCCTTCGGAAACATAATGGAGTCTAACTCCATTGGTATAAAGATAGTTATGATTCCAATTTTTGTTAACTAAAGACATAAGAATTATTATTTTAATTTTTCTGAAAGTAAACTTTGTAAGAAGTTATCTAACTTTTCTTCTGGACAAGTTTCAATTAACGCATAAAAAGCTTCTAATAATTTAGCGGAAATTTCCCCATGAACGGCACTTAAACCCCAAACATCTTCTACCCAGTCTTGAGGGTTTGTTTGCTCAAAAATGATTCTCTCTAAGAGTTGTTTTGCTTCTGTTTTAGAAATAGTCATAAAATTATTTTTTGTTTACTGCAATTGTAACTAAATTATTGTTCTTCTGTATTAATAGCAGAAAATAAAGCAGAATAGTCCTGATCTGATAATCCTAATTCTATTGTTTGTTGAATAATAGTACGAACCCCTTGCAAAACTTCAGTATTTAAGCCATTTTCTTCCGCTTGATTTAAGAATAAATTGACATCTTTTAATAAATGTTTTGTGGGAAAATTAGGATTGTCAAAATTACGCTGCTGCATTCTATCTAATTTTTTATCAAATGTTGGCGCATACAAAGCACTTTCTTTTAAAATACTCATAAATTTATCAACATCAACCCCTTGGCGTTCAATTAACCCTAAACTCAAGGCAAAACCACTGGTTAAAGATGCAATTAATTGATTCAATGCTAACTTTAAAGCCGATGCTGTGCCAACTTCCCCAATATATTGTGGTTGTGAACCAAATTGTTGCAAAATCGGTTTATATTTTTTAAATTGAGACGTTTTAGCCCCTACCATGACTAATAATGTTCCTTCTTTAGCTTGGGGAATACTACCCAATACAGGGGCTTCTAAATATTGTCCCCCTTGCTTTTCTACTTCGTTTTGGATGCTTCGGCTTTCATCGGGGGCAATGGTTCCCATTTGGATGATAGTACGGTTTTGTAGTTTATCCGCCGTTTCTGTACCTAATATCACCTCTCTAATGGCTGTGGCATCCGTTAACATTAAAATGAGTATCTCTGCGGTTTGGATGGCTTCTACAGGGGTTTGAGCAACTTTAGCCCCTAATGGTTCTAATTCTTGAGCTTTACTGACGGTTCGATTATAGGCGATTACAGAATAATTAGCTTGTAATAGTCTTTCCGCTAGGGGTTTACCCATTAATCCGATGCCGAATACGCCGATATTCATACAGTTTATTCAGTTTATTGATTGAATTTTTTGTTTGCGATCGCTTTTAATTGTAACAGTAAGGGTAAGCCGATGCACTCCCTACCCTACTTCATTCAATTTTAACTTGATTACTAAATTTATCAATCAATTCTAACCACAACCAACCCAATAAACAACCAATAACATAATGAGGAAAATCCCACCAAGAAAAAGTAGTTCCTAATAATAATTTACCTAAAATATGAGAACGCATTACAACTAAAATAGGAGGATTCCAGAGTTGTAAAATTTCTAATAAACAAGTAATAATAAAAATATAAATGGGTATTAATTTAATAGTTTTTTTTCCAGAAAAAAAGTAAAAAGCAAATAAACACCAAAACACTTCATACCAAATGGCTGCGCCGTAATCATTTACCCATCTACTACCAAGTCCTTGATAATATTTGGAATATAAACCAAGGGGGATAACAATAATAATAGAGAGAATAACTAAAGGGCGTTTTCGGTTTAAAAAGTTCATGACTTAAGCAGTGGGAAAATGAGTCATTCCTGCTTCAGCTTCTAACTGTAAAGACCCTTTTTTAATATTAAATTCTTCAACTTTTAAAGAAAAACCATCAACTTTGAAATTTTTTAAATTTAAAATACTTTTGGCTTCTTCTAAAATAGGATTAAGTAAGATTGATGATAACTCAGATTCTTCTAAATATTTAATATCGTCTACAATCACTCCATTTCCCGCTTGACAAATTTTTGGTTTAATTTCTAGACTAACCTTTTTAATATCTTTAGTATTTTCTCGTTTAACGGTTCCTTCAATTAGTATTTTTCCTGTATCTAATAGATTACACTTAACCTGTTGTAAGCTAACCTTAATAACTTTATCATCGATAACTATTTCATGCTGTTTTTTTCTCAAAATTGCTCTGTTTAATACCCTAGTAATATCCTTTTCAGTTAATAAAACACAAGCTTTTCCTCTACTAGGTTGGGTTAACTGAATATTCCCCGTTAATGCTTTAAAAGGACTCACTGCAATGGTATTCAAAGTAATATTAATACTTTCCATTCTCAAGGCATTTTCAACCATTAACCCTTGACAATCAATTACCAATGATTCTAGAGTTCCTTTTGCCAGTAAATTCGGGTCAGTCTTAACTTTTACCTCTAAATTATCTCTCTTATCTAACTTAGTGGATAAAGCAACTTCAGCTATTTTATTAATGGTTTTTTCCCCTAAATCATCGAACTTGAAAAACATAGATTTAAACTGTGGTGTGAGTAACTAAAGTTAAAAAGAAGCCCCACAAAGGGGGCTTTATCTTATAGGGTTATTAAACTACCTTGATATTCCTTAGAGAGCGTTACCGCGAGGTAATACTTCTTCAGGGAATACAAAGTTTTGGTGGGGTTGGTCTTGGGGAGCCATCCAAGCTCGCAGACCTTCGTTTAATAAAATGTTTTTGGTGTAGAATGTCTCAAATTCGGGGTCTTCTGCTGCCCGTAATTCTTGAGACACAAAGTCATAAGCTCGTAAGTTTAAGGCTAAACCAACGATACCAATTGCACTCATCCATAACCCAGTTACGGGTACGAATAACATGAAGAAGTGTAACCAACGTTTGTTGGAGAAGGCAATACCGAAAATCTGTGACCAGAAACGGTTTGCTGTCACCATTGAGTAGGTTTCTTCTGCTTGGGTAGGTTCAAAAGCGCGGAAGGTGTTAGCTTGTTCACCATCTTCAAACAAGGTATTTTCTACGGTTGCACCGTGAATGGCACACAGTAAAGCACCACCAAGAACACCGGCGACTCCCATCATGTGGAAGGGGTTCAGTGTCCAGTTGTGGAACCCTTGTAAGAATAAGATGAAACGGAAAATTCCGGCCACGCCAAAGCTAGGTCCGAAGAACCAGCTAGACTGTCCTAGAGGATACATCAAGAATACACTGACGAATACCGCAATAGGGGCAGAGAAAGCGATGGCGTTGTAAGGACGGATACCCACCAGACGAGCAATCTCAAACTGACGTAACATGAAGCCAATCAGTCCAAATGCTCCGTGAAGAGCAACAAATGTCCATAAACCACCGATTTGACACCAACGGGTAAAGTCTCCTTGGGCTTCTGGTCCCCAGAGGAATAGTAAGGAGTGTCCGAAGGCGTTAGCGGGGGAAGATACCGCTACGGTTAAGAAGTTACATCCTTCTAGGTAGGAACTGGCTAAGCCGTGGGTGTACCAAGAAGTTACAAAGGTGGTTCCGGTTAACCAACCACCGAGTGCTAGGTAAGCACAGGGGAATAGCAATAAACCAGACCAACCTACGAATACGAAACGATCGCGTTTTAACCAGTCATCGAGGACATCAAACCATCCTCTTTGTGGTGCGCGTCCGACTGCAATAGTCATGGACTTATCTCCAAAATCAATATAAGGGCAGAGTTTTATCTTCTCAAAAATCGCCTAGCAGATTCCAACCTTTCATTATGAAACAGGACTGTAGACGAAATCTAAGAAAATGTTACTTTTCTTAACTTAATTCCTATGTTAATAAAATCTTTCCGAAAAAGCAAATTAGACAACAAATTTCTTCTGGCTTTTGGAGGATGTTTATGGTAGAAGGCGGGATCATTGATAAAACCTTGATCCCAAGGGGATAGTTAGAGAGGAGTGATCCCTTAACTCTCTAATTTCTTAATTAATTCTTCAACTTTACCCTTAATTTCGTCTCGAACCCGATGAAAGGTTTCTAAGGGTTGTCCGTCGGGATCGTCTAATTGCCAATCTTCAAAAATGTCTCTTAATACCCATTCTTGCGGTAAGTTAACCCCACAACCACACAAAGAAATGACGGCATCATAATTATCTGCATCAAAGTTACTTAAAGGATCGGAAGTTTGATCATTAATATTAATCCCGATTTCTTCCATTACGTCAATGGCAGTAGGATGAACGCGACTGGCTTCTAAACCTGAACTGGTAACTTCGATTTTGTCTTTTCCTAACGTTTTTGCGAACCCTTCTGCCATTTGGGAACGGCAAGAGTTACGCTTACAAACAAACATAACTTTTTTCATAATTTTTCCTTCTATTTTAATTGTTTTTCTTTGCGTTCACTGTAGCGATCAGTTAAATAGTCTACTTTATCTCGCAGCAATAAAGTAAACTTATAAAGTTCTTCCATTACATCAATAACTCGGTCACGATAAGCAGATTCTTTCATCATTCCATCTTCATGAAATTCCTGATAAGCTTTAGCAACTGAGGATTGATTAGGAATAGTAAACATTCTCATCCATCGCCCCAAAATTCTCAGAGTATTGACGGCATTAAAAGACTGAGATCCCCCACTGACTTGCATTACAGCTAAGGTTTTACCCTGTGTCGGACGAACAGAACCTATTTTTAACGGTATCCAGTCAATTTGGTTTTTTAAAATCCCTGTTACATTACCGTGCATTTCTGGAGATGACCAAACTTGTCCTTCTGACCATTGACTTAATTCTCTAAGTTCTTGCACTTTGGGATGAGATTCTTCGACTTGTCCTCTTAAAGGTAACTCATGGGGGTGAAAAAATTTAACTTCTGCCCCCATATTTTCGATAATTCGGGCTGCTTCTTCAGCTAATAAACGACTATAAGAACGTTCTCGCAATGATCCGTACAGAAATAAAATACGGGGAGGATGATCGAAATTGGTCATAGAATTTTTTAGTTATTGTTAGTGCAGAGAATCAATACAGCGGGGATCTAGTAATGTTGCTTTTTCAGGATCTCTAGGGAACCAAGGAGCGGTTTTTTTGCAGAATTCCACTAACATTAACATGACAGGAACTTCAATCAAAACTCCGACAACTGTAGCTAAGGCGGCCCCCGAATTTAACCCGAATAACATTACAGCCGTAGCAATAGCAACCTCAAAATGATTACTTGCACCAATTAAGGCCGCTGGTGCTGCATCTTCGTAGGTTAAGTTAAGTTTTAAGCCAATAACATAGGCAATGAAAAAGATAAAATTGGTTTGAATAAACAGGGGAACAGCAATCAAAAGAATGTGCAGGGGATTATTAACAATTAATTCGCCTTTGAAAGCAAATAATAAGACTAATGTTAATAATAAAGCCGTAATAGAAATAGGGCTGAGATAATTTAAAAATTTTCGCTCAAACCATTCTCTACCCTTATGTTTAAAAATCCAATAACGGCTATAGATTCCAGCGGCTAAGGGTACCCCTACATAGATTAAAACTGAAAAGACAATGGTTTGCCAAGGAACGACTAAGTTATTAGCAGACAGTAACCATTTTCCTAGGGGTGCATAGAGGAATAACATGGCGAGAGAGTTAACAGCAACCATGACCAGAGTATGACCTTGATTACTATAAGAAAGATAGCCCCACATCAGAACCATAGCGGTACAAGGGGCAATCCCTAATAAAATGCAACCTGCAATATAGGAGTTAGCTAAGGTTATTTCTGAGCCTCTAATTACCTCCGTTGCGCTCAAAAGTGGAGCAAACAACCAACCGAGGAAAAATTGAGCAAACACCACCATTGAAAAGGGTTTAATTAACCAATTAATTACCAAGGTTAAGATGACTGGTTTTGGTGTTTTTGCTGCTTGAACGGCTTGAGAAAAATCAATTTTTACCATGATGGGATACATCATGAAAAACAAGCAAATAGCAATAGGAATAGAGACATTATAAAGACTCATAGCGTCTAATGTCCCTGCAATATTTGGAAAGGTTCTTCCTAAAACAATACCAACAATAATACAAATAAATACCCACAAGGTGAGATATTTTTCAAAAACGTTAAGACTTCCCCCTGCTTTGACAGCTTTGGGGTTGATGCGAGTGGTCATAGGTCATATCAAAAAAACTTGATATATAAACGATACATCAACTAAATTTGATATGTCAACCATCACAAATCGTTAAAGTGAAAACTTAATTTTTTTGTTACTCACTGGTCACTGTGTTAAGTAGGTGAAGATAATTAAACTTATCAGGTGGGTAGTGCATCGGCTTACAAATGTTTCTGATTCCTGTTCCCTGTATTATCGAGTTTTAAGATTATAGGATAAATAAGCCATCCGTTTAACTTCTCGGCGGCCACGGGCCACAGAATCTAAAATTAAGCCACAGGTGAAACTTAAGAAGGCCAACAACATGATTGAAGCCGCTAAAATGGCTGTGGGGAATCGAGGCACTAGCCCTATACTTAAATAAGTCATAAATACTGGTAATCCTAGAGCTAGAGAAACCAGTGCCAAAAAAACAGAAATAAGACCAAAAAAGAGAAAAGGACGCACTTCTTTAAACAGTAATACAGCCGTTCCCAAGACTCGCCAACCGTCGGTAAAGGTTTTCAGTTTACTTTCTGACCCCGGAGGACGAGAACCATAGAGAATATACTCTTCAGCGAAAGGAATTTTGAGTTCTAGGGTATGTACGGTTAATTCTGTTTCAATTTCAAAGCCACTGGAAACCGCAGGAAAAGACTTGACAAAGCGACGAGAAAAAATGCGATAACCTGAGAGCATATCTTTGAGTTGTGCGCCAAATAGGAACTTGACGACTCCTGTTAAAAAGAGATTACCGCTACGATGACCTAACCGATAAGCTTGTTTATCATCGGTTGCAGAACGACGGGCCCCGACAACCATATCAAGATTCTCGTTTAACAGTTTATCGACTAGGTGGCCGATGGCATCAACTTCATAAGTATTATCCCCATCCACTAAGATGTAGATATCCGCATCAATATCAGCAAACATCCGTCGCACTACGTTACCTTTTCCGGGTTGGGGTTCGTAGCGAACAATAGCTCCTGCATTTTTGGCTTGGGCTACTGTATCATCAGTAGAGCGATTATCATAGACATATATGTCAGCTTCAGGTAATTTCTTTTGAAACTGTTGAACGACCTGAGCAATGGTTAACCCTTCATTGCGACAAGGTATTAACACCGCCAAGCGATAACGAGTCCGATTGATGGTTGAAGATGCGGGTTGATGGTCTAACATTTTTATATAAAAAAATCTTATGTTTATTTTGACTTTTGTGATGGTTTAAAGTTCCGTTTTAAGGTTTCCACTAACTCAACTTCATTAGGACGCATTTTAGCCCATTTTTCTCTATCGGCGCGAATCTTAATTAAATGTTTATCTATATTTTCTGGGGTGATTAAAACGCCGAAATCTTGGGGAACTTGGTCAACATCATGGGATAAAATGCGATTTAAGACAAAATCACCGACTTTAGGACTGTAATGAGAGTTATCAACATAGTTACTCATAATTGCTTGAATGGGTTCAGTTGTGATGGAATTATAGCCAGAAAAATCCCAAACGGGGGTAATTTCTACCATTTTTCGTTTCCATTGTTCGTAGGTATCCCATCTATCGGTAACTCGTAAGGTTTCCCATTGGGTTGCATGGGCTGGAGAAATAAATACAATTAAATTAATGTTATGCTGGCGACAAAATTCAACAATTTTTTTGAAATCATTCAAGCGAGCCTCGGATAATTTATATTGAGGATGAAAACCAAAATATTGTTCAATGGTATTTCTAAATCTCCAAGGAGCATTACCGTCATTGGGATTATGATAAGGGTAAGGGAAAAAACCATTATCTCCATAGGTTAAGGCTTTCTGATGTTCTGTTTCTATTAAATTGTCTGTGATGGTGTTTTTACTAGCAATAATAGCATCTTGAGAAAAAAGCGTATTGATTAAGTCAGTGGGGATAATATGGGTTTTGCTTAAACGTTTTTCTACAAAAGAATCTTGTAGTTTATAGTAATCATTAAACATATAATGATCGAGTCCTAGAATGACTGTTTTTAAGTTAGGCTGATTAACATAGGTATGCTCTAGATACTGTAAAATTTCATAAGTATTAGACCCATCAATGCCTAAATTATAAGGGTTCATCTCTTTAGGTAAAGCCGAATGATTCGGGTTTAATCCTTGTTTAACTCTCGAAGAACCAATAAGAATAATTTCGGGTTTAATATTAATAACATCAATGGTTTTATAGAGTCGATCTTGCTCTATTTTTTCTGTCTTTCTTAAGTTCAATTTAACAAAATTATTATAACGAAAAATATCATAGGGATCAACTAAAAAATTACCAAAACTAATTCCAGTAATTCCTAATAATAGAGTGCCAAAAAATAAGTAATTAAAACAAGCCGCTTTCTGCACAGGATTAGTTAGTTTTGATTTTTTGTTGTGAGACGTTATTTCTATATTAAAATTGAGCATAATTTGTAATAATATCAAAATTGAAAATAAAGGAATTCAGAAACACGGTTTAAAGATAATAAACAATAGGTCGCCAATACACCCAAGACAAAAGCCCAAGGTAGTTTAAATTGGATCTTGTGAGCAATTTCTTGACTATTAGGTAATTGTAATGCTCCTAATGTTAATACAAATAAAACCACAAAACTCAAGAACTTACTATTATAAAAACTAGGTAAATAAGTGAACTTATCCCAAGAGTCAAGTTGAAATCCAAACATAGTTAAAAATCCTATCTTACCTCGGACTGTTCCTGGTAAAACAATGCCTTTCATCCCTATCATAGCCTGAATCATTTCCATTGCATCCGATAAACTTTGAGCGCGAAACATTACCCAACCAACAATAACAGCTAAAAAAGTTATCATCCAACCCAACCATGAAGGAAGAGAAATATTTAATTTTCGCCAACCATGATTAATGGATAAATACAAACCGTGTAACCCTCCCCAAATCACAAACGTCCAGCCGGCACCGTGCCATAATCCTCCTAATAACATGGTCATAATTAGATTAGCATATCGTCTAATTTCACCGCGACGACTTCCCCCCAGAGGAATATATAAATAGTCTCTTAAAAAGTTAGATAATGTAATATGCCAACGTCTCCAAAAATCACTAATGGATGTCGCTTTATAAGGAGAATTAAAGTTAATGGGTAGGATAATATTAAACATATAACCTAAACCAATAGCCATATCAGAATAACCTGAAAAATCAAAATATAATTGTAAAGTATAACTAATTGCACCCACCCAAGCATCAATAAAAGTTAAAGAGCTTGTATTATTAAATATAGTGGCTACCCAAGGGGATAACGTATCAGCAATAATGACTTTTTTGGATAGTCCAAGGGTAAAGAATATTAATCCTAATGAAAACGTTTTAGAAGAGAAAACTTTATTTTTTAAAGAACGAAGTTGTGGTATTAATTCATCGTGACGAAGAATTGGTCCTGCAATTAATTGGGGAAAGAAAAGAATAAATAAACCATAGGTTGGTAAATTATACTTTTCTTTTTTTAACTCTCCCCGATAAGCATCAACTAAATAAGCAATTTGAGTAAAGGTATAAAAAGAAATTCCTAAAGGAAGAATCAAACCTTCTATTCTAAAGTTAGTAGAAAATAGAGCATTAATAGAACTGAGAAAAAAGTTAGCATACTTATAATAAATAATGATGCTTAAATTAAGAATGATTCCTAAAATCAATAAAGATTTGGCTCTATTCCCAAACTGTTTTGAATAGGCTATTTCTGTTCCAATGCTATAATTCATGACAACAGAAATAATAATCAAAAAAATGTATTGAATGGTTTGTCCTTGTCCAGCAGGAGAAAAAATATTCCAGTAAGAATAGAAAAATAAGGAACTAATTAAAAGCCAAACCGTAGCCCCTTTAGTTAAACGAAACTTACTTAACCCCCAAAAACCGAATAAGGTTAATGGTAAAAACCCTAAAATGAAAATTGTAGAATTAAAAAGCATCTAGATAAACTTGTTTCAAAATAACTATCAATTAACTCCAAACTGTATCATAAAAATCTTGAATTAGTTAACTATGATAGTTTAAAAGTCAGTTTAACGTCTGCGTCGTCGAACTATAGGGGATTTTCCTCTTTTTGGAGAACGATAACCCGAATATCCCCCTAACTCTTCACTAACCTGTTTAAAGATATCACGGCGTAGATAAGGATACTCTCCTATCCATAAATTGTGTTGAGGAAAATAAACATCTGTAATCTTATCAATACGGCTTAACTCTGGCGTTTTGGACAAAACTAACATTTCTGCTATTTGTCCTGGCTTAATGACCTGATAAAGACGGTTTATAGGAGCTTTTGTAATGGCGGTGAACCCTTCTTCGTCTCCCACTTCGATATTAATTTGTCGTTCTCTATTTTCAATCACCACCAACTCCCCCCATTTATTCACCGTTTGTTCTTCTCCGACTAATTCTTCGGTGATAAACACATCTAATACTTGTCCTTGCCAAAACCCACAATAAGGATAACGACGGTATTTCCCATTGCGAACACTGGCCCATAAAACAGGACCCCACAGCCAATATAATCCGGCAATGATATCAAAAATCAGTTTAATGGTTTCTCCTCCAGACCCGGCTAATTTTCCTAATAACCAAGTCACCACTAAAGCGACGAAAGAAACAAATAAACGTTGTAATAAATCTCGCCATTTACCCCAATAAAACGAATATTGGTTTCCTGTGGCAATGGGGGGAATAATTTCTTCTAATGCGTCACGAGTTAAAGGGACTAGCATACTTTAAAGATTAAATCAGATTAGAAACCTAATTACTATCAAAGCACAAATTTAGTAATCAACGTCTAACGACATCTAATATAATAGGTGTGTTCTACATTAATGCTCAAATTGCCACAAAAAGCTAATGGTGTCCCTCCCATCAAGGGAGGAGAAAAATTATTTCAACAAACTAATAAACCCTGCTTGCTCAAAATGTACATCATTAGTTAAAGCTTCTAATATGCCTCTTTGCTTCATAATAATAAAAGTTGAACAATCGACTAAACTCCATTCCTTATCTTCCCGACTAGACAATAAAATCCAGGTTTCATTATCTTTTTCTTTATCAATATGGATAATATCAATATAAGGGGATTGTTTTAAACTATTTACAAAACTAATAATTCGTGATCGAGGTATTCTTAAAGGACTCGTTAATAAAGCCACTACCTCAGTGATTACATAGTTACTGGTGATTAACCGTCTTTTTTGTTGTTTCGCTTCACGATACAACTGCACCATTAACTGATGATAGGGTTGACTTTTATCAACTAAATTTCCCCATCCAGACGTATCCACAAAGATTTCTAACATCTTAATTATTATTCAGATAAAGACTTTCCTAAATAAACATCATGGTTTTCTGTCCAGTCGGTAAGCTCACTATTAAACGCTCCTATAAACTCCTCTACGGGGTCATCTTCTGTATTCTTAATCATGGTTTGTAAATATTCAATCATTAATTCTTCTGGCTTTTTTCCCATTTGATTTGCCTTTTCTAATAGAGGGGAATATAAATGCTCAGGAATCTTTAAAGTAACAGAATGAGTCATATTTAATTACCATTATTATTAAATGGCTTCAAGGGACTAATCAAATTTTAGTCCATTATGAATAAATAATGGTTGTATGGGACAATTATTGGATGCAGGGGTGGATATTGAGACAGTGCAGAAGTTGGCGGTCATAGTTCTCCGGTGACGACGGCAAAGTATGATAGAAGAGGGGAGGAAACTAAAAGAAAGAGCGGTGCAGTGTTTGAAAATAAACGGATAATCCAATCTTATCTTACCTGACTAAACCAAAATATCCATACCTCTGCTATCACCCTCGCTAGTTTTCCGAAAACTAATAATTTCTCAAAAGGATCTCTAGCCATAAATCTGCCACATTAATCTTTCCAAATCTCTCGCCAGGCATCTATTTGTTTGGGATTATATTTTTGAAAGATTTTTTCAAATGTCTCTAAATTTGTCCCGATTTCTAAATCACCTTCTTCATCGAATTGTGTGTAATAAGAACCTTCTCGATAACATTCGGCTACTGTCAATATTAAGTTAGTTAAACTCGAAGCATATATTGATGCATCACATCCATGTGCAGCCCATGCAGACCAAACAGGAGAAAAATCTTTCTTCTGTTTATCGCAGATAACATAATAAACATCATGCCCATCACCATGAAAAATAGTAAGAATATGGCTGTCAAGACTGGGAGTTTTTTTAGCCCATTCCCAGCTATTAGATGCTTCTAGAGCTAATTCTAAAGGATACATGATCAAATCATAGTTTCCTAATCTCATGTTTCCATCACAAAATTGATAGAGTTCGGTTACTTCCCTTGGAAGCACAAAAGGGAAATCCTTAGTTACTTCTTCAATTTGCTGAAGATTTAAACCCTGACGTAAATTGCAAACGGCTTCTGGATAGTTGAGCCGTAGCCAACTAATAATTTCTTTTAAAGCTTGGGTCAATTTTGACATTTTTAAGGTAATTAATAAGGAATAAATAGTTAATTGTTAAAATGGTAAGATTTAATACGATCGCTAATATTGTAGTGTTTCGTTTATCTACCCAACATGATTAATTTTCCTAAGTTTCAAACTAACAAGATAGTTCATGCTTGGGGATAACGTTGCCATAAATCTGTTATCCTGTGCAAACTACAGTGATTACCTTCTCCTAAGATAAGATGATCAACCAGAGGAATACGAATGAGTTGCATTCCTTTTAGTAATTGTTTCGTTAAATTTAAATCTTGTTGCGAGGGTTCAGGGACTAGCATTTTGATAGGGAGTAACAAAGCGATCGCATTAATTATACACCCTTAAATGGGGTCAACGCCTAACAGCTTCTAAGGTTAAGCCATGTTTTGCATTTTATCTATTTGACCTAGGATACTGAGGTTTGATTTCCTAAGATAATCCAAAACAGAAAAATTAACATTAAACTCATCCCTCCAATTAAATGCTCAAATTTTTCAGCGATACGAGGTAGTTGAATGACCATTCTTTGAACAATAAAAATATAAGCTAACCAGCCTAAAAAGATTGTCAGTAAAGGTTTGATAATATTAGTCAAAGTATAGGCTTGATAATAAACCCCATTGGCAATTAATAAGCCACCTAGCAATACACTAATAGCTAGAAAAAATCCTGCTTTTGCTTTACTCCCTCCGTTTTTTGTATGGGGTAAAAAAATAAATTTAGCAAAGGTGGTGGCTGTCCCCAGGGCGGCAATATTCATTCCAATGACTTGCCAAGGCAATAAATTTTTCATGGTCAAAACTTTTGCCCCGAACCCTGATAATAAAGGAAATCCCGAAATTGAAAAACTTGCTATAACTAAAGGTATCCAAATAGCAGTTTTCATAGGTTGATCTTTTAATGCTTTGAGGTTACGATTGGGTAAAATTCCTGCCATCAAAAATAAAGACGATTTAACTAAACCATGAGTTAAAGCATAAAATCCACCTACCTCTGGGGCTGCTAAAATAAAGCCTAATTGGGAAACAGTGGAAAAAGCTAACGTCCGTTTTGTGTCTTGTTCAAAGATTGCGTAACTAACCCCTAATAATGCTGTTCCTACTCCAAAAATACGAATAATGGGATCAACTTCAGGAACCATTAACGTAAAACGAACCAGGGGATAAATTGCAGCTTTAACCACAACCCCAGATAACATAGCAGAAACAGGACTATCCGACTCAGAATGGGTTAAAGGTAACCATAACCCTGAAACGAAAATACCGCCTTTTGCTAACAGTCCTAAAAAAATTAGGGCAACTGCTTCTGGAGGTGATCCTTTTAACCCTTCAAAGCCAAAAGAATGATGTGCTTGATAGACTAAAACTGTGCCTACCAGATAAAATAACATGGCTACATTACTGACGAACAGATAACGCAACCCTACCCATATTGAGCGATCGCTTCTTGGATAAGAAATGAGTAAAAATGCGGCAATACTAATGACTTCTAAAGCTACATATAAACTGATCAAATCAGCGCAAATAAAAGCAGCATTGACGCTACCATGTAAAATAATAACCTGGGTATAAAAAAAGTTAGTTTTATCACTATGCCAACAATAAAGAATAACTCCCAAGGTAACTAAGGCATTAGTTAAAATAAAAAAACCACTTAAGTTATCAATTAATAAAATTACCCCGAAATTATCTAACAATTGTAAATCTAACGGTAAAGATAAACTGAATATTTTGAAGCTGTACCCCAGGGAAGTAATAGCAACTCCTAAAGCAAGATAACGACAGATTGAGGGCAATAAATAAATGTTAAATCCAATAAATAAGGGTAATGCTATCCAGATAATTGTTAAAGCATTCATCATAGGATTAGGGTTCAACTATTTTGATTGATTTTAAGCTGATTAACTTGAAAAAGCTCTGTAAACAAAAGCTTTGCAGAAGCTTATGATCAGGTTTATGTGTTGTCTTTATTGATACTGGTATAATTCTTGACAATCTAAATAAGAAAAGCAAATTAAGGTTGTCTAGTATTTATCCTAGTATAGCCTAAAACCAATTCTAAATTAAATAGCATTTATATATGTCTATGATAGAAAAACTGTTATCATTCTTGCGGATAACGTTGCCATAAATCTGTTATTCTGTGCAAACTGCAATGATTGCCTTCTCCTAGGATAAGATGATCAATCAGAGGAATACGAATGAGTTGCATTCCTTTTAATAACTGTTCCGTTAAATCTAAATCTTGTTGTGACGGTTCAACATTGCCAGACGGATGATTATGAGCGACAATTAAAGCGTTTGCCCCTTGTTTGAGGGTTTCTCGGAAAATTTCAGCCGGATCAACCAAGGTTTCTGTCGCGGTTCCAATGGTGATCACTTTTGTTCCTAAAAGTCGGTATTTACTGTCTAAAAAAACAGCAGCAAAATGCTCTCGTCTCTCCCACATTAAGTCATGACTCAATGCAGCAACGGCAGCTTCAGGACTATCAATGGTTACTCGTTCGAGGGGACGCACTTGAAAGGTTCGTTTTCCTAATTCTACTGCAGCCATAATGGTTGTCGCTTTCGCCGGTCCAATACCATCAATAGTCATTAATTCATGGGGACTAATATCTCGTAAAATATCGAGAGGATCACGACGATGTTTGCTTAATTCCTGTAAAATATGATGGCCTAAACCAACAGCAGAGAGTTTACCTTTTCCTTGTCCTGTTCCCAATAAAATAGCTAAGAGTTCCGCAGTAGCCAAGTTTTTCGCTCCTACCGCCATTAAACGCTCACGGGGTCGTTCACTGCAAGGAATATCAGCAATTCTTAAATGATACGTCATACTCAGTTAAAAAGGAGCAATACATTATGCTCATATTCTCCTGTTTTAACTGATTTTTTAGCAAATGTCTGTGATCTGATGATTATTCACCGCATTCGCATCCGTGATGAGAACATCCTGTACCGTTGGGATGTCCATTCGCACAAGCATCACCACAGTAATATTTACCTTCTTTTTGGATAGCATCGCTAATAGAAACAATACAATTACAAGAAGGACAAGCGCATTTCATTTGAGTTACAGTCGCTGATGTCATAATTGATAATCCAATAACAATCTATCTTTATTTAAACCCATCATTAGGGTTGATTCAAAGGGATTGAGACGAATTTTAATGTATACTTTTTGTTTAAATTAATACAGCAAAAATCCGAGGATCATGATAGGTATAGAAGTTAGCGCAGAATAGACAAATACATATCGGGAAGATTGATCTTATTTGCTACTAGCTTCAAAATTTTGAACACTTGAGATGTTTTTAAAGGTTTCCCTAATTTATCACTAAATAAAAAGTCTGATGATTGCGTTTCGTATCCGTTGAGATATACGGTTAAATAAGGTCGTAATTTAGTAATAATAGGAACTTCTTTTGTCTTGTTTAAGGTTGAGTCCTCAATGATAATCATTTCAGAGGTAATATCCTGTTTTTGTAAGGATAAAATATCTTCAATTTTCGAGGTGGTAAAGTAAGCTAAAGCAACAATGGTTCTATATTTGAGGGGTAAAACTCTTAAAAATTCTTCTAAGAGGGAAATTTCTGGTTTCCATAGTCGAGGCGTAAGTAGAGTGTTCAACATGATAAACGGGTGAGGGTGCAGCGAAAATATGAAAATATTATTAATATAGTTATATCTTAACAAGGATTGTCTGGAATGCAAGACATTTTTTATCAGCTAGAGAAAAATGATTATTGAGAAAAATGATTGCTTAATGCGATCCATTGATTGAGATCCAAGTTTTCAGCACGGACTTTTTCATTTAGGTCAATTTCTGTTAAAAATTCTCTCAAAAGCTCTTGATCAATGAAACTTTTTAGGTTGTTGCGTAACATTTTACGACGACTGGAAAACCCTAAATTGATTAACGTTTCTAAATGTTTAGGATTAATGGCAGAATTGAGCAAAGAACGAGGACGAAACGTAATAACAGCAGAGTCGACTTTTGGAGGAGGAGAAAAGGATTTTTTCGGCACATCACAAATATAATTACACTCAGCTAAGTATTGCATTTTAATCGATAATGCACCATAATTTTTACTACCAGGATAGGCAACAATTCTCTGTGCTACTTCTTTTTGAATCAATAAAACAATGAGATCGTAAGGGGGATTTTTAGGAGAAGCAATACTCCCTAAAAGTTTTTTTAAAATGGGGCTGGTAATATTATAAGGAATATTAGCAACTACTTTATTAATGGGTAGAAATTGAGGAAACTGTTGGGCTTCTGTTGTAATATCTAATTTTAAAATATCCCCTTGCAACAGCAAAAAATTATCTTTATTTCCTAAACTTTTTACTAATTTTTTACAAAGATCCCAATCTAATTCTACCGCAATAAGAGACTGAACTAAAGGTATGAGACGACGGGTTAACATTCCGGTTCCTGGGCCTATTTCTAAGAGGCGATCGCTTTTTTTTAGGTTCGCAGCCTGTATAATTTGTTCTAGTGCCGTTTCACTACGTAACCAATGTTGAGCAAACCGTTTACGGGGTTGGGGCATAATTGATACTATGTTGAAATAACTCTTTTTTTATGACATCACCTGATACTGAGAAACTCCATTTTACCACAAAATTAGCCTATGGTGCTGGTGATTTTGGTCCTGCGATCGCTGCTAATATTTTAGTCTTTTATTTATTATTTTTCTTTACAAATGTGGCTGGTTTACCCCCTGGTTTAGCTGGCAGTATTTTAATGATTGGCAAAATTTCTGATGCAATTAATGATCCGATTGTTGGGGTATTAAGTGATAAAACTCGGACTCGTTGGGGTCGTCGTCTTCCTTGGATTTTAGGGGGAATGATTCCCTTTGCTCTCTTTTATTCTTTACAGTGGATTATTCCCCAATTTAGTGATGATTTATCAGCCAATCGTTGGGGTTTATTTATTTATTATGTAGTGATTGGAATCTTCTTCAACATTGCTTATACAACAGTCAATTTACCTTATACGGCATTAACTCCCGAATTAACTCAAGATTATAATGAACGAACCAGCCTCAATAGTTTTCGTTTTTCTTTTTCTATTGGTGGCAGTATTTTATCATTAATTCTCTATATTTTAGTTTCTATTGCTTATCCCAATGATCCTCAAACAAGATTCTTTATTTTAGGATTAAGTTGTTCTATTTTAGGGATTATTGCCCTACTTTGGTGTAGTTTGAGAATTCAAGAAAAGGGAAGAGAACCTATTTTAAATTTAAGCCAAAAGAAACAATTAGGCATTGTTTTAACTGGGGTCAGTATCTTAGGAATCATTTATGCAATTCTAAGACTCATTCCTGCTACCTCAACCTTTCTAGGAGGCAGTGGGAATATAGATTATATTAGCTTCTTTTCTATTTTATCGAGTTTATTAACTTTGGGATTTGGTTGTAGTTTACTCTTGGCAAAAGTAGAAGATCATTTAGTTGGTCAAGAAGCGAAACAAACTAGACAAGATAATCAAGAACAAACCGATCTTTCTTTTTTCCAACAATTAAAAATTGTCTTTAATAATCGTCCCTTTTTATTTGTGATTGGGATTTATTTATGTTCTTGGTTAGCCGTTCAATTAACTGCATCTATCTTAGTTTATTTCGTAGTTAGTTACATGAACCTAGGGGAAGATACATCTGGTTTCGTGGCGTTAGCAGTGCAAGGAACCGCATTAATTATGTTATTTTTATGGCAAGCAGTCTGTCAGAAATTAGATAAAAAAATTGTCTATTTTATGGGTACAGGAATTTGGATTATTGCACAAATTGGACTCTTTTTATTAGAACCGGGACAAGTTACATTAATGTTCATTTTAGCCATTATGGCAGGGTTTGGGGTATCCGTTGCTTATCTCATTCCTTGGTCAATGGTTCCCGATGTCATAGAATTAGATGAATTAGAAACCGGACAACGTAGAGAAGGGGTATTTTATGCGTTTATGGTACTCTTACAAAAGTTTGGGTTAGCGTTAGGATTATTCTTAGTTGGTGTTGTTTTAGAAGCAGCCGGGTTCGTTGAACAAATTCCTGGTGAACCAATTCCTACTCAACCCGAAACCGCCTTATTTGCTATTAGAATTGCCGTTGCTCCCTTACCGGCTATTATCTTAATTGTAGGGTTAATCTTAGCTTATTTTTATCCCATTACCCGTGAAGTTCATAGCGAAATTCGTTTGAAATTGAAAGAAAAACATCAAGGAGAAAGGGAACAGTTATAAGCTATTCATCATTGGAATTGCTAGTTAAGATTGCAGGGGAGTAGGGAGCAAAGGGAGCAGGGAGAAGATGTTTAAGGTTTTGTACTAAAAAATCAAATACCCTGTTTAAATCCACAACAGCTTAGGATAGGTAAAAATAGATTCCAGGTGTAAGGTGGGCATTGCCCACCCTACTATTTAAGCACTAATGACACTACCTAAAGCCCGTCCCATGTTTGCAGGGTTCATGGCATCAACGGCTGCAGTGGGTTCGTAACCGCAATGTACCATACAATCAGCACATTGAGGATTACCACTGGCGCGGCCATAGTTTTCCCATTGGGTTTCTTCCATTAACTCGTTAAAGGTTTGATAATGACCTTCATTAAGGAGATAACAGGGTTTTTGCCACCCTAACACACTGTAACTCGGACTTCCCCAAGGGGTACATTCATAATCTTTTTCCCCTAAGAGAAAATCTAAAAAGAGAGGATTATGGTTAAAATTCCATTTTTTCTTGCCTAACTTCCAAGGCATTAAAATTTCTCGGAATAACTTCTTCGTTTGTTCCCGTTTTAAGAAATTATCTTGATTTGGAGCCCATTCATAACTGTATCCAGGGGAGATCATCATGCCATCGGTTCCCAAAGTTTCGAGGAAATCGAAAAATTCCTGCATTTCTTTGGGATTTGCATCTTCAAACACGGTGGTATTGGTAGTGACTCGGAACCCTTTCGCCTTAGCTGCTTTGATACCTGCGATCGCCTTATCAAATACCCCTTTGCGATCAACACATTTATCATGATGTTCCCGTAACCCATCTAAATGCACACTGAAGCAAAAATAAGGGGAGGGTTCAAACTTATGTAAACTCTTTTCTAAAAGAATGGCATTGGTACAAAGATAAACAAATTTCTTGCGTTCTACCAACCCTTTAACAATTTCATCAATTTGCGGATGAAGTAACGGTTCACCTCCAGGAATAGACACCACCGGCGCGCCACATTCTTCGACTGCTTTAAAGCATTCTTCGGGGGTGAGGTTACGGGCTAAAACATCGGTGGGATGTTGGATTTTTCCGCATCCAGAACAAGCTAAATTACAACGAAATAGGGGTTCTAGCATCAACACCAACGGAAAGCGTTGACGACCCTTTAATCGTTGACTGATGATATAAGTCCCTACACTTAGGGCTTGTTTTAATTGAACGGCCATAGACTTCTCTGCTCACACCTAAATAATTTCTGGTTATTATAGTCCTTCTTTCTAGTAGCTTGGGGGAATTTAAAAATATCTTTGTTTATCTTAGGGAGTCAGGAGTCAGAATAAAAGCTTAATAATCGCCCTAATCGTTATTTAAGGGGTATCTAGTCATTAATTCCTCAAAAGTATAAGGACATTGTTTCGGGATATCTAAATTATATTCTCGCAAAACAACTCGTCTTGCTCTTTCGTACTGTTTAGGAAGATCGAGTTTGTTTAAAAGAGTCTTGGTCAATCGATCTTCAATTTCGTCTTGAAAATTATCAACTTCTTTTAGCCAATGATTCCGAGGATAAATTTCTTGAGAATAGTCAAGTTTTAGTTTATGTTCTATCAGCCGTTTCAAGAAGCTATTAACAGCGTTAAGTTTTTCATTTCCCAAGTCTTCTATTTCCTCTTTTAAATTCTCCCAGTCAAGTGCTTTTATATCATGTTCATTTAAAGCTTTTGCTTGGATCTTAGTCCATTCAAAAAAATCTGTTTCATAAAGGTTGGTCATCTTGATATTAATAGAGTTATGCTATGCCAACAACGATTTAATTGTAGCAGTTTACAGCAGTTTGGGACTTGATAAGGTACAAAAGGTTTTTTTTGAGGGAACGGGGAACAGAGAACTCCAGAAAAGGCAATACAATGATCGCCATCCTCCGAACTCCGAACTCCGAACCCCTAACTCCGAACTCTAACCTTACCCAAAATGTCCACTTACATATTTTTTGGTCATTTTCTCTTGAGGATCATTAAAAATCACTTCAGTTTTATCGTATTCGACTAAATAGCCGTAACGGTTCCCTTTTTCTGACTCTTCGGCATTAAAAAAGGCGGTATAGTCAGCCACTCTGGTTGCTTGCTGCATATTGTGAGTAACAATGATAATGCTATATTTTTCTTTGAGGTCTTGGATCAAAGATTCGATGGTAGACGTAGAAATGGGATCAAGAGAAGAAGCCGGTTCATCCATGAGAATAATATCCGGTTTGAGGGCAACAGCACGAGCAATACAAAGGCGTTGTTTTTGTCCTCCCGATAAGGATAACCCGTTAGTATCGAGTTTATCTTTCACCTCATCCCATAAACCCACCTGTTTAAGCGATCGCTCGACCAGTTCATCCATATCATCTTCTATGCCGTTAATTCTGGCACCATAGGCAATATTTTCGTAAATAGATTTAGGAAAGGGATTAGGTTTTTGGAATACCATGCCAATATGACGACGCACTTCAACCGGGTCAATTTTGGAACCATAGATATTTTTATCCCGATAAATTACCTTACCTTTAACTCGACAAGTATCAATGAGATCGTTAAGGCGATTAAAACAACGAACTAAGGTACTTTTTCCACAACCCGACGGACCAATTAAGGCCGTGATTTGTTTATGGGGAAACGCCATCGAAACGTCTTCTAAGGCTAAAAAATCATCATAGTAAACACTTAAATTTTCTGTACGCAAAATTGTATCAAAAGACTGGCTTTTATCAGAGCTATTTTGTAAAGAATGAGCAGACGACATAATTAAATTCCGTTAAAGTTGATAATATTCAATAAACTAAGTTCAAATGCAGTAATCATCTTAAGACTTACTCTTCAGTGATTATCAATAATTATTAATTGTTAATTGTCAATTATTAATTACTGATTACCGTTGTTTTCCAGTGCTTAAACGAGAAATAATACTGGTTAATAAGACTAAGCTAACTAATATCAAAGAAGCCGCCCAAGCGAGTTCTCTTTGATTATCATAAGGAACCGTAGCAAAGTTATAAATTAAGACCGATAAAGAAGGGACTGGACTAAATAAACCTTCGGGCCAAAATTGAGAATAAAGAACCGTAAAAATTAACGGGGCTGTTTCTCCAGCAGCACGAGCAACGGCTAAGGTTGTCCCTGTTAAAATGCCAGGTAAAGCAGCCGGCAAAACAATATATAAAACAGTGTGAAAATTAGATGCACCCACGCCCACAGAAGCCCAACGAACTTCTTTATCAACTAACTGTAAGGCTTCGTCAGTGGTTCTTACCACAATGGGTAACATGAGAATAGCTAAGGCAAATCCTCCGGCGATCGCAGAATAAGAATCCATTGTTACTACTAACACCCCGTAGGCGAAAATTCCCATAATAATCGAAGGAACGCCACTTAAAATATTGGCTGCAAATCGAATCCAACGACCCCATTTTTGATCACTAAATTCTGATAAATAAATCCCCCCTAAAATACCAGTGGGAATGCTCATGACGGCTGCAATAGCCACCAACATTAAGGTTCCTACAATTGCATGACCAACCCCTCCACCACTTTGTAAAGGTGGGGGCGGTAATTCGGTAAATAAAGACCAATTAAGACGATTGACTCCTTTGAGAAAAACGTAAATAATAACTAAGGCCAATGGAAGCAAAGCAATGCCTAAAAAAGTAAACGCTAAACCGGTTAACACGCTACCCATCCAGTTACGGGTTTTAGTCGCTGTGTATTCTAAATTAACGGAATCAGAAGAATAGGATTGAGAATTATTCATGATAATTGAATCTAGTATTTTTTGACTTGACTGATAATGAATTCTGCTAAAATGTTGACAATTAAAGTAATGGCAAATAACACTAATCCTGCATATAATAAAGCGGATTTTTGGAGGTCAGCCGCTTCTGAGAATTGGTTAGCCATCAAAGACGCAATGGTACTGGCTGGCGCAAGCAAAGAAACGTCTAAATTATTACTATTACCGATGACTAAGGTAACGGCCATGGTTTCCCCCAAAGCGCGGCCTAAAGCCAGCATGATGCCCCCAACAATTCCCGAAAAAGCAGCCGGAATCAACACGCTAAACATAGTCTGCCAACGGGTTGCTCCCACTCCATAAGACCCTGAGCGTAATTCAGGGGGAACTGCAGCTAAAGAGTCCCTAGCAATCGTCGTTAAAATGGGCAGAATCATAATTGATAAAATGATGCCCGCCGGTAACATTCCCGGACCGATATAACTGGTACTAAATAAGGGAATCCAAGCAAAATTATGGTGTAACCAATTACCAATCGGTTTCAAAAAAGGAATTAACACATAAATTCCCCATAAACCATAAACAACACTGGGAATCGCTGCTAACAGTTCGACTAAGAAAACAAGGCTACGACGGATTGATAAGGGTAAAAAGTTTTCACTCAAAATAATGGCACTAGCTAAGCCAATGGGAACGGCAATTAATAGGGCAATGAAAGAACTAACTAGAGTTCCGTAAACAGCCGGTAAAATGCCATAATTTTGTTCAGGAGGATTCCAACTGGTTGAGGTCAGAAATCCTAAACCAAATTCGGCGATCGCTGGTCTTGCCTGTAGTGCTACTTGAACACCTATCCAAATTAAAATAGCAATCACACTAAAGGCAAATAGATAAGTTAATGCCTTAAAAATACGATCTATTGTTTTTTCTGTCTGCGATCGCGCTTTGTTTTGATTGTTTTTGTCTATGCTTAATTGAGTCATAATTCAATAAAATTAAGTCAAAAGTTATCATTTCTTAAACTTTTTATTACCTATACTTAACCTAAGCTTAATTTGCATTAATTTTATAAAGATCACTACTTCAGACTACAGAAAAAACAGGTTATTTTTTTGTTACTAAAGATAGATATATTACTAATACTAAAGATAGATATATTTTGATTTAAAAGACTTTACTGTAAGGAAAAATACAAGAAACAGTAAACAATAAAGTAATTAAGTATTTCTTGATTTTGTTGATAGGATTTAATTAATAAATATTGCGTATTATATTTGTATTTTTAATATTAGAGTTTCAGTCTTTAGGGTTAAAAAAGTAAAAAATGATACAACATAAAAGGAAAATCCATGACCCTCCTACAATTTTGTAGCAAATATTTCAAAACTGGGCAGTGATCACTGGGAACCAATAACTGATTGGTGGTCAGCAAAGCAAAAAGGTTTTACACTAAAGTTTAGTTAAGTTAACGCTATGATAGGATAATTGCCTTAATAGGGTCATAATCCTAAACAACAAAGCTAAAGTCGTAGTAGTGGTTAAAGGTTACTTTTCGGTAAGATTTAACCCAGTGCAGACGACATCTAAGGTGTGAGGAGAACTGTGTCAGTCAAAAAAACCCATCCCAAAAATCATATTAAGCAGAAGTCTTCTGTGAAGAAAAAGCCTAAGGGCTTAAACTGGTTACTTATTAGTTTAGGACTGACTGCTGTTTCTCTAACATCAGCAGCAGCCGGGGCTTTTATTGCTGTCTCTTTGTCGACAACTCCTCTACAGCAAAGTTCTTTAACCCCTGAACAAGAAGAAGTCTTTAGTAAGGATGAAGCTATTTCCTATAAGAATTTACGGCTTCCAGAATTAAGTCGTCCTGTCAATGTCTTAGTTTTAGGAACGAAAGTTTTAACCTCAGAAGTGGATGAAAAACCCATTGAAGATTTGGGATATCATGCCTTAGTTAATTCTTTTAAAGGGTTGTCAGATACAATGGTATTGGTTAGGTTTGATCCCCTCAGTAATAAACTGAGTCTTTTATCCATTCCTAGAGACACCCAAACCACCATTAATTATGAACTCAAAAAAATTAATGAAGCCAACTATTATGGAGGCCCATCTTTAGCAGCCGAAACTGTTAGCGAATTATTAGGGGGTGTTCCGATTGATCGCTATGTACGGGTCAATATTCAAGGGGTTGAAAAAGTAATTGATGCTTTGGGGGGCGTTACTGTCTATGTTCCCAAGGATCTCAAATACACCGATCATAGTCAACATCTTTATATTGACCTCAAAGAAGGAGAACAACATTTAGATGGGGATCAAGCCGTTTCTTTTTTAAGGTTTCGCCATGATCGTTATGGTGATATTGGACGGGTACAACGGCAACAAATGTTTATGAGAGCGTTAGTAGAACAAGCCCTGAAACCTCAAACCTTATTAAGAATGCCCGAAATTTTATCCATTATTAGTTCTCATATTGATACTAACTTAACCGTTGAAGAATTAGTGGCTTTATCTGGTTTTGCTTCTCAAACCAAACGATCTAACGTGCAAATGTTAATGCTTCCGGGACGATTTAGTGGAGATGGTAAACACGAAGTTAGTTATTGGCTACCCAATTCCTATCAAATCAAGAATATGGTAGCGGAATACTTTGATCACGGTCAACCCAGTTTTGAAGTTGAACCCACTAAACCCACTAACCTAAAAATTGCCATTCAAGACAGCACAGAAGACCCTGAAGCAGTACGACGTATGATAAATTATTTACGGGAGGCGGGTTATCGTCGTATCTTTGTTAGTGATGAGTGGCCTCAAACCCTAGAAACAACTCGGATTGTGGCACAAAATGGAGATGATCTCGGTGCTGCAACCTTACGGGCTGATTTAGGAATAGGTGAAGTATTAGTCGAAAGTACAGGAAATTTAGCGTCTGATATTACCATTGTCTTAGGACAAGATTGGCAAAATTATTTTCCTGATTCCTCTGTTCGTGTTCAAGAAACAACATCCTTCACCACTCAAAATTAATGGAACCAAACACAGTATTAGATTGGATTTTAGGTAGTCTCGCTATCATCATTTTAATAGCAGGAATGATTATGTTATTGGGGGGTGTGTCGGGAATGAACAAAAAATGAGAGATAATAAATGAGAGATAAAATGATACACAATTTACTTCCTTTCTTATCAAAATAGTGAGCAGAATGCTCACACTCGTGTATTTCAAACTTATTTTAAACAACACTTTGTAGTAAGTCTTTCAGGACAAGAAAGCTAGTCATACGAGATCCGCTTTAGATAGTATAGTATCAAGCTTTGGAGCAGGGAGCGCCGGAGCAGGGATTAGGGAGAAAGGAGAAAAAACGTTACTCTACTAAAATAAGCGGATTTGGGATCATTACCAAGGCTAAAGCCTTTACTACGAAGCTTTCTATGATTAATGATTAATTATTAATTATTTGTCGCCCCGTGAAATAGGCATACGCCAACCTGTACCAAAAGCTTTATCTGTGACTTTTAAGACTAAAGGAGATTGTTTACGCTTAAATTCAGCACGAGTGACTAATTTCAAGACTTTTTTGACAATATGAGCATCAAACCCTGCATGACAAATTTCATGAAAAGATTGATGATGATTAATATTTAGATTTAAAATTGCATCAAGAATTTCATAGGGAGGGAGAGAATCTTGATCCATTTGATTGGGTTTTAGTTCGGCGCTGGGGGGTTTGATTAAAATATTATTAGGAATTATTTCTTCTTGACGATTTAACCAATGACATAAAGAAAATACACGGGTTTTCGGTACATCGGCAATGACTGCTAAACCCCCATTCATATCACCATATAATGTGCAGTAACCGACGGCCATTTCTGATTTATTGCCAGTTGATAATAATAAATAACCAAATTTGTTAGCCAGAGACATTAATAAATTACCTCGAATTCTAGCTTGTAAATTTTCTTCAGCAACACCAAATTCTGTATCTGAAAATAAAGGATTAAGTACGTGATCGTAGGTTTCCATAATGTCACCAATGGGTAAAATATGATGATTAATCCCTAGATTTTTAACTAAGTTTTGAGCATCTTTTATAGAATGATCGGAACTATAAGGAGATGGCATTAATACCCCTAGAACATTTTTTTCTCCCATTGCTTCTGCTGCGATCGCAGCCACTAAAGCGGAGTCAATTCCCCCACTTAACCCTAAAACAACTTTAGTAAATCTGCATTTTTGAGCATAATCTTTTAGTCCTAATACTAAAGCAGAAAAGAGTTCTTCTTCTTCAACTAGAGGTAAATAATTAATAGGTTTTAAAGATATTTTTCGCTGTTTTGAATCAAAGTGAAAAATTTTAAAATCTTCTCTAAAGCTGTTAGCTTGTAAAACAATATTTCCTTTTTCATTTACTACAAAACTATTACCATCAAAAATTAAGTCATCATTTCCTCCAATTTGATTAACATAAATAATAGGAACTTGATGATGACAACTACTAGATTGTAACATCTGGGTTCGTAGTTTGGGTTTATGGAGATGATAGGGAGAAGCGGATAAATTAACAACTAAATCGATGTCGATTTTAACTAATTCTTCGAGAGGATTCTGTTGATAAGAGCGTTTTTGCCAAAATTTTTCATCATTCCATAAATCTTCACAAATGGTAACTCCAATTTTAAGGGTTTTTTCTGAGTTACTATTAATCTCTAATTCAAAAAAATTTAATTCTTTTCCAGGTTCAAAGTATCGATGTTCATCAAAAACGTCATAAGTGGGTAATAACCATTTATGAAAAACTTGTTTTGGTTCTCCGTTTTCTAACAAAGCAACACTATTAAATAAGGGTTTTTCTCCTTTAATTGTTGCTTGTTTATTAGGGCTAACAGTGCCAACTAAAACTGCTAATTCTGGGGGTAGTTTTTGGGCTAATTCTTGTAATTGAAGGGTTAAAGAGTCAATAAAATTAGGATAAAGTAAGAGATCGCGGGGAGGATAACCACATAAAGAAAGTTCTGGCGTTAATAATAATCGGACATTTTCTTTAACCGCTTTTTGAGCAGCATCTAGGATTTTTTGGGCATTATTATTAATATCGCCAATGGTGGGGTTAAGTTGAGCGATCGCAATTTTCATAATCTTTTATTTTAAGTAATTTGATAGGTACAAATTAAGAGATTAAGCAGTCTATTTTGGCTTACTTAACCTCTAGTTAATTATTTTAACTTCTGTTGAAATTGGTTAATTAATTCGGGAGGTAACTGATAATTTTGGCAAGATAAATCTGCTGCGCTAAAGTTTAGTTCTTTAAGAATTTTATAATGTTGTAAAGAAGTTTCTAGATCAACTAAACCCACTTTAGGAGTTAACTGTTCAAACCGCGTAGAAAGTAAACTAGAAAAAACACAACCTGTAATATTAAAAGGTTGACGATTGAGATAGTTATGACGTTGTTTTTCTGTCATCACTTTTTGAATATTATTAGGTAAATAAACCAAGCGTTCTATGGCTTGAGAGGGGCGTAAAATACCGCCTTCTGTAAATAAGATATCTTGCTCAGTTTCTAATCGTTTGATAGCTGTTTCAGCAGAAAAACAATGAGGTGCAGAATCATCCACAATTAAGGTTCCAGGATTTAGTTTATTAACGTCTAAAATATCAGCGACATTAGTAGCCCCAACAATTAAACCTGATTGATACATTTCTGCGGGAACTTCTGTTTTAGAGAGAATAAGGTGAACGTCTCCTTTAAAGTTAAATTGATTGATTATTTCTTGTTTAATTGTTTCTAATTGATCTAATTTATCGTAAATATCACACAGTAGAATTTCTTGAGGATGGGATAAGGTTTTTAACATTAACCGTAGGGTACTAATTCCTACCGATCCTAACCCTAAAAATCCTATTTTTTCCTGTGAAATATTACGGTTAGCTTCTCGTAGAATATTCTCAATAGATAACACGACAGTCGCGCTAGTGGTTTCGTGTCCAGTGGTAATCGGGGGTAAATCTTGGCGAGAAGAAATGGCTTGAGTCACTGCTTTTCCGTAATCCGTTGCTGATGGTAATAGACCGGTTAAAGAGACAGTTTTCGCTCCTATTTGTTTAGCCAGTTCTAGGGCTTCAATAATTACCTTAACTGTATTATTTTTATTTTCATAAAGTTGATAAACAAATTGAGGCAAAGATATTAAAGCAATGCGTCCTAATGGGGTTTGAAAAATAGTGCTAATAATAGGAAGATTATCAGAAAATTGTTCGATTAATGTGTGAGGAGTCCAGCCTAATTTTTCTAATTGATTAAAATCAGGGGTGGGAAAATAAGTCAAAGCAGCAGAGTCAATGGGGGGGATTTTACCCGTCATTAATAAGGTTAATAAGGAACGATGTTCGACCTTAATAAAGGGAGAAAGTTGTACGCTAGGTTTAGATTGGGTGGCTTGATTCATAGGTTGAGACGGTTTAGATTGGTTTTGTAAAATTGAGCTAAATTTAGCAACGGTTGGCCGTACAAATAGGGATTTAACGGAAATATCACAATTCATAGCCATCGAAATTTTTGACACTAATTGAATGGCTTGCAAAGAATGGCCGCCAAGGGTGAAAAAGTTATCATGAATACCAATGCTTTCAACCCCTAATACTTCTGCCCAAATTTTACACAGTTTGGCTTCTATTTCGTTTCTGGGGGGAACAAATTCAACTTTATTTTGAATCTTGGGATCAGGTAATTTATGGCGATCAATTTTGCCATTTTGAGTTAGGGGTAGGGCTTTTAATTGAACATAGTTAGAGGGGATCATGTAGTCGGGTAATTTTGTCTGTAAAAATTCTCGCCATTTATCTTGTTCTGAGGTAGCTTTTTTGGGAACAATATAAGCAATTAAACGTTCTTCTTTGACGATAACTACTGCTTGGGAGATATGAGGATTTTCTAATAACGTTGCTTCAATTTCTCCTAACTCAATGCGAAATCCATGAATTTTCACTTGATTATCTAATCTGCCCAAAAATTCGATGTTACCATCAGAAAGATAACGAACACGATCGCCTGTTTTGTAGAGTCGTTCTTGGGGGTTAAAGGGACTATTAATAAAGCGTTGGGCGGTCAATTCTGGGCGGTTGAGGTAGCCTCGCGCTACCCCTGCACCCCCGATATACAATTCTCCTGTCACTCCCATAGGAACGGGTTTTAAGTGGCGATCGAGGATGTAGAGTTGGGTGTTGTCAATGGGGCGACCAATGGGAACGGTTTCCAGGGTGGGGGTTTGGGAGTCAGAGATTACTCCGCCGTAAAACGACGGAGCCTGCTCTGACCGTTGGTCAATGGGGAAGGTGGTGACTCCGACGGTGGTTTCTGTGGGTCCGTAATGGTTGAATAGACGGCAGTTAGGAGCTTTTTGACGAATTTGGTCAATGAGTCCCCAAGGGGCTGCTTCTCCCCCTAATATGAGTCGCTGACGGGGTAAAAATGCTCCTTGAGGATCGGCTGCGAGTAACGCCTGGAGATGGGAAGGGACGATTTTTAGGCAGTCGATAGAATGTTTTTGGAAGTAGTCGGCCAAGGCCTTTGCATTAGCGGCCTTTTCTTGAGAAATGAGATGCAGACATCCCCCAGTGGCAAGAGCGGGAAAGATGCAAGTATGGCCTAAGTCTGCTGCTAAAGTGGATACTAGGGCAAAGTTGGCATTGATAGGAATGTCTAATTTTTTGATAATACTATGGAGGTAGTTAAGGAGTTGACGGTGTTCGATGGCCACACCTTTGGGTTGTCCCGTCGAACCGGAGGTAAAGATAACATAGGCTAGGGTTTCAGGGGTTAGTTGAATGTGAGGATTTTGGTTGCTACTTTCAGCAATGATTTCCCAATCTTTGTCTAAATCAATAACTTGATGATAGGGTAAAGATTGGGGAGTGACTAAAGATTTTATTGTGATTAAAATGTCGGCTTTGGCTTCTCCTAGGCGTTGTTGTAGTCCGGCAAAGGGAAGGGCTGCGTCGATGGGTAAATAGGCTGCCCCTGCTTTGATGATACCTAACATAGCGATGATCATGTCTAATGAGCGATCGCCATAAACAGGGATAGGTGTATCGGGTTTAACACCGAGTTTTATTAAGTAATGGGCGAGTTGGTTGGCTTGTTGGTTTAATTGTTCATATGATAGTTTTTTATCTTCATAAACAACGGCAGTATTTTGGGGAGTTTGTTTAACTTGCTGTTCAAATTTTTCTTTGAATGAGGTTGCATTAGGATGTTTTACTTTAGTGCTATTTAGTTTATTTAGTAATTGATTAATATGATTTTCGTTGAGTATTTCTATATCTTTTATTTTGGCATTTGGATGAGTTACAATATTATGTAGTAGGGTTTTAAAATATTCGGCAAAGCGTTTAATTTCTTGTAAGTTGAAGATACTAGCATCATAATAAAATTGGGTTTTAAGACTATTTTCTTGTAGGAGACAAAAGAGTTTTAGTTTAAAGCGATCGCTACAAGTATAGTGTTGATATAAACTAATAGTTATTTCATCCCCTTGATACTGTTTTTCGTAGGTTTGAAACTCAAATGCTATAGGAATAATTTCGTTTTTATCTCCTAAGTAATAGTCTTGCCAAGGACGATGATTACTAACAGTTTCATGGGTTTTCATTAGTAACTTATTAAAAGTCGTTGATTCATCAATTTGACTATAAATAGGGATAGATTTATCAACTAATCCTAAGATTTCCTGGAGTTCTTCGTAAACTCTTCCATTGTAGTTATGATTAATAATAATATCGGTTTCATTGGTTAGTTTGGATAGTAAACTTTGCCAGCAAGTGAGAAAAAAGTTATCAATAGTAACATTATAATTTGTAGCAAAACTTTTTATTTTTTCTGTTATTTCTTTATCAATTTCTAAAGTATAAGTTTTCGGTTTGAAAGAGTTTGAATTTGGCTGTTCACCAGGAAGCTTTAAATTAGGTTTAGGTTGTTGTTTTTCTTGTTGCCAATAATTAAAGCCTTCGCTTGCCTCTTCTTCTTCTAATAGTTCGTTTTGCCATTCAGAAAACTGTAAATAGTCAATAATTTCGTCGCTATTATCTTTTTGATGATAAATCTTATAAATTTCTTGGATTAACTTATTGAGAGTTTCTGCATCACTATTTAATGCAGGTAAACTAATCAGTAAAAAATGTTCTGTTTCTGAAACGGTTAATAAAGATGAATAAAATAGGGTTGTTTCATCCAATTTATTTAACTTTTCTCGATGGGTTTGAAAAATATTTTCAATGGTTTGATCAAGGAATTCAGGAGAAGTTTTATCTTGTTGCAAATGGAGATAAAAAAATTCATTGACAACTTGGACAGGTAACTTAATTCCTTGAATTTGTTTATAATTTGTTCTTAGAATATCATATCTTTTAATCAGGGTTTCTAGAGCATTTTGTAGGCGATTAACTTGTAAGTTTCCTTGTATTAAAAGAGCAATTTGTGAACAAAAAGGGTTACTAGATATAGGTTTAATACTTTGTTGTTGTAACCAGATATATTTTTGTTGTGGAGAAAGACGAAATCCTTGAATGGTTTGATTAGTCATGTGTTTATCCTCTTGAAGTTTTAATTATTGAAGACAGAGACATTTTAATTAATGCCTCTCTTGCTTGGTTTATCTATCGTCTAAATTGACCAACGGTTAGAGCAGGCTCCGTCGTTGTACGGCGGAGTAATCTCTGACTAAATTTCCCATAGCGACAACAATTTTACGCCTTCCTTTGTAGGGATTTCGACTATGGGCGGTTAACATATTATCTAACATTAAAACGTCACCTTGTTGCCAAGGAAAACTAACCGATAAGTCTTGATAAAGTGTTTTAATCTGGTTCATAACTTCATCTTCAATGACTGAACCATCCCCATAGTAAACATTTCTAGGTAGCCCTTCATAACCAAAATTGGATAATAAAGATTGACGAACATCAGGGTCAAGAAAAGAGATATGATGTAATTGAACTTGATTAAAAAAGATAGATTCTTGAGTTTTAGGATGTTGAATGATAGCCGGACAAACTTTCTTAGTTCTTAACCCATCATTAGGCAACCATTCCCATTCAATGGTATTTTTTTGACAATATTTTTCTACTTCTTGTTTATCATTTGTCTTAAAAAAGTCTTGCCAGCTAACGTCAAAGTCTTTAATGTAATTCCGTACATACATTAACTTTTTTTCTTCTAAGGTTTGTCTAATCTCACTATCAAGATTTTGGTAAATTTTTCGACAGTCAACGATGGGAGTTTCTCCACCTTTTTCGGCAGGTTGAACACAGAAAAACCAGATTTTTTGTGGCCAACTATTGAGGTGAGAACTTTCGTTATGAAATAAGATAGCTTTATCAGCAGGATAAGGGGTTGAACCGTAAACTTTATTACTAATTCCTTCTCTAGGTAAGTCTCCGTAATTACCAAATAAATCAGGACAAATCGCTTGAGATAATGTTTCAAAATCAGAGACTTGATTAAAGTTAAATCCTCTAAATAAAATTGCCCCGTGTTGTTGTAATTTTTCTTCTAAATAGGATCGATTATTTTTAGCCCATTCCATAATATCTATGTCATTAATATTAGGTTTAATAATCAAGGGTAACGGTTCGTCTGGTTTAAATTGTTCGGTTTTAATTAATTGTTCTGGAGATACAGCGACAGCTTTGGGTTGAATGCGTTTGAACTTTTTAAACTTATTTAGTTTTGCTTTTTCTCGTTGAGATTGTTGTTTGATTTGTTGCTGTTTTTCGGCTTCGCTTTGCATTTCTAATTCCTCAATGGTTAAGTCTGAGTTGTTGACAATACTTTGTAAAAGATTTTGAAAATGGTTTGATAATTGATAGACAGTAGAAGGGTTTAAGATGTTATTTTTATATTTCCAAGTTCCTCTAATTCCTTTGCTGGTTTCTTCGATAAATAAAACGAGATCAAACCTTGCTTCTCCTTCATATAGTTGCACAGGTTTAAGGGTTAAACCTGATAATTCTAAGGGAGGTACAGGGGCATTTTGAAATACTAATAAGACTTGGAATAAGGGGGTTTGATAAAGACTTCTTTCGGGTTGTAAAATTTCGACCAGTTTGGCAAAAGGAAAGTCTTTATGGGCATAAGCTTCTAAGGTAGTTTCCCTAACTCGTGATAGTAATTCTCGGAAACTAGGCTTTCCTGATAGATCATTTCTCAGTAAAATAATGTTAATAAAAAAGCCAATTAATGCCTCAGTTTCTTTATGGTTACGATTAGCAACATCAGTTCCAATGACGAGATCATCTTCTTTTGTGTAGCGATATAACAAGACATTTAATGCAGCTAAAATGGTCATAAATAGGGTGACACCAGCTTGCTGCGAAACCCTATTAAGTTGCTGTGATAAGTTAGAAGAAAGGGTAAACGTTTGGGAACCTTTAGATAAGTTTTGATCAGGAATATTGACAACTTTTTTATTGATCTCATCAAGTTTTAAAGTGGGAAAATGACCTAACTTTTCTAGCCAGTATTGAGATTCGTGTTCTAAAACCTCCCCTTGTAACCATTGGTGTTGCCAGTAAGCGAAGTCAGCATATTGTATTGATAATTCTGGCAACGGTGAAGGTTTATCTTGACAAAAGGCATGGTATAAGCTAGAAATTTCTTTGACAATAACCCCACTTGACCAAACATCAAAAATAATATGATGTAAGGTAAAGAGTAAAATATAATTATTTCCTTCTAGTTTTAGTAACTTAGTTCGTAGTAAGTTATCCTGTTCTAAGTTAAAGGGCGTTTCGGTTTCTTGGATGGCAATTTCTTTTATTGCAGTCTCTTTCTTGTCTTTAGATACTAACTGTAAATCTTCTTTTTCTAAAGGTAGATAAACTTGAGATTTAATGACTTGAATAGGTTGACCATTATTGATCTCAAATGTAGTTCTTAGGGCTTCATGTCGTCTTACAATTTCATTGATACTCTTTTCTAACGCTTCCTCATTTAATTGTCCTTGTAACTCAATCGCCCCTGACATATTATAGGAATGATTTCCAGGGTCAAATTGATCTAAAAACCATAATCTTTGTTGAGCAAAGGAGAGGGGCAAGGGTTGATCTCTAGAGACTTTTGTAATCTTTGGTTTGGTTGTGGGCTGATGATTATCAATAATTTGACTTAACTGAGAAATCGTCGGAGATTCAAACAGCGATCGCAAAGGGATTTCTACATTTAATTGTTGTCGAATACGAGAGATAACTTGAGTAGCTAATAAAGAATGTCCTCCTAGGGTAAAAAAGTCGTCATTCATGCCAACCTTGACTCCTAAAATGTCTGTCCAGATGTTAACTAATTCTTTTTCTAGAGGAGTACGAGGGGAGGTAAATAGCTTATTTGTAAAGATTTGGCTAGGTTCAGGTAAAGCCTTGCGGTTAATTTTCCCATTAGGGGTTAAAGGAAATTCATCTAAAGAAATAAAAGCCGAAGGAATCATATATTCTGGTAATTTATTCTTTAAATAATTCCTTAAATCATCACTGGTAATATTGTCTTGTTGTTTGGGAACATAATAAGCTATTAAACGGTTAATTCCTGATGCTTCTTTCTTAGCAATAACCACAGTGTTTTTGATGCCAATATATTGATTTAACTGGCTTTCTATTTCCCCTAGTTCTATTCTAAATCCTCGGATTTTTACTTGATAGTCACTTCTGCCAATATATTCTATTTTTCCATTGGGTAAATATTTGGCTAAGTCTCCTGTTTTATAAATTTTCTCCCTAACTCCCTGCTCCCTGCTCCCACCTTGAAAAAAGGGACTATTTATAAATCTTTCTTCTGTTAAGTCTGGCCGGTTGACATAACCTCTTGCTAAGCCATCCCCTCCGATATAAAGGTCTCCTGGTACGCCTATAGGTACAGGTTGTAAATGGTTATCTAGAATATAAATTTGAGTATTATTAATCGGACGACCAATGGTTATATTATCTTCTGTTTCTATTTTTTCTATCATGGACCAGACGGTGGTTTCTGTCGGCCCGTACATATTCCAAAGTTCACTACTTTTTATGAGTAATTCTTTGGCTAAGGTTTGACTTAATGCTTCTCCTCCACAGAGAATTTTTAGGTCTTTCTTTCCTTTCCAACCAGCATCTATTAACATTTGCCAAGTTGCTGGAGTTGCTTGCATGATACTGGCGTTACATTGGTCTATTTGTTCACTTAATGCGACTCCATCGATAGCGGTTTCTCGACTCACTAAGACGACTTTGGCCCCAGTTATTAAGGGTAAGAAAAGTTCTAACCCTGCGATGTCAAAAGAGAGGGTAGTTACTGATAATAAAACATCGTCAGAGTTTATCCCTGGTTGTTGGGCCATAGACCAGAGAAAGTTAACAATAGCTTGATGGGATATTTCGACTCCTTTGGGTTTTCCTGTCGAACCGGAGGTATAGATGATATAGGCTAAGTCTTGGGGGGTTAGGTGTGGGGTGTTGGGTGTGGGGTGTTGGGAGCAGGGAGCAGGGAGAGAGAATATAGTATTAATATCGATGATCGTATATTTTTTACTATTGCCTCTTGCCTCTTTCCTGGTTACTGAGGTTGTCGAAGTCTTGCCTTCTTTTGACTGAGTTAAAATGACCTCAACTTGACCAACGGTCAGAGCAGGCTCCGTCGTCTTACGGTGAGTCCACTGCGGTCTTGGCGGTTTCCGACGAGGAGCAAGTGGCGAACCCGAAGGGCGGAGTAATCTCTGACTATGTTCTAATATATAATTAATGCGTTCAGAAGGATAAGCCGGGTCTAGGGGTATGTAAGTTCCTCCTACTTTGAGAATGGCTAATAATCCGATGACCATTTCAAGAGAACGTTCCATACAAATGGCCACTAAATCTTTAGGTTTAACCCCTAATTGTTGTAGATAATAAGCTAGCTGATTCGCTTTTTCATTCAGTTGAGAATAGGTTAATTGGTTATCATTAAATTCAACTGCAATAGTATGAGGGGTTTTCTCTACTTGTCTTTCAAACAGTTGGTGTAAACAAGTCTTTTTAGGATAATTAGCGTCAGTTTTATTCCATTTGATTAAAAGCTTTTGTTTTTCTAATTCTGTTAATAAAGCTAACGTTTGAATACTCTGATGAGGATGGAAAAGAATATTATTTAATAGGGTTAAAAAATGTCCTACCATTCTTTGGATGGTTTCGGCTTCAAAGAGGTCTGTTTTATACTCAAACATCCCCCATAACCCTTCCTCTGTCTCTTCCATGTTCAAGGATAAATCAAATTTTGCTGTTTTCCATTCCTTCTCTATCATTTCTACGGATAACCCAGGTAAGAAAAGGTTTTCTTGTGCCGTATTTTTCTGTAAAGTAAACAGCACTTGAAACAAAGGAGAATGATTCAAATGGCGTTCGGGTTGTAATTGTTCGACTAATTTTTCAAAAGGAAAGTCTTGATATTCATAAGCATCTAAACAAACTTTTTTAACCCGATTTAATACATCTAAAAAACTCGGATTTTCTGATAAGTCGGCACGAAAAACTAAGGTATTTAAGAAAAAACCAATTAATGGCTCAATTTCTTGGTGACTGCGGTTAGCAATGGGAGAACCGACACATATATCTTCTTGCTGAGTGTAGCGATACAATAAGATAAAAAATGCACTTAACAAGACCATAAATAGGGTGGCATCCTCTTGCTTTGCTAAGGCGTTTAACTGTTGTGTTACCTCAGAAGGCAACCTAAAACATTCACTGGCTCCATTAAAGGTTTGGGTGAGGGGACGGGGTTTATCAGTAGGCAAAGATAAGGGGGTAATATCGGCGAGTTGCTTCTTCCAATAGTCCAGTTGTTGGGTTAAGGCTTGCCCTTGGAGACGTTTTTGTTGCCAGTGGGCGAAATCGGCATATTGAATGGGTAAAACGGGCAGAGGGGACGGTTTTCCCTGGGAAAAGGCGTGATAAAGTTGTCTTAATTCTTCGATAAAAACCCCTTTTGACCAAGCATCGGCCACAATATGATGGAGGTTCAGCAGTAGTATCTGTTCTTCATCGGTCAAACGCAATAGTTTTAAGCGGATTAATGGACTTTTAGCTAAGTTAAAGGGGGTTTCTTCTTCTTCTTGGCTGATGCGTTCCAGTTCCTCGGCAGTTTCTTCTGAAGACTGCCCACGGAGATCAATAATAGGAATGGTAACAGTGACATCAGACATCACGCTGCCCTGGGGTTGTCCTTCAATTTCCATGAAACGGGTTCGTAATACTTCATGACGCTGGACAATCTCGTTAATACTGTCTTCAAGTGCCTGAAAGTTCAGTTTTCCTATTAATCGCAACGCCCCAGGCAAGTTATAAGCACAACTTTTCGGGTCTAACTGGGTGAGAAACCAGAGTCGAGTTTGCGCCGATGATAAGGGTATCTCATCAGGGTTATCTCGTGCGGGGATACCTTGGGGTGAGGCAGTTTCTACCCCTTCGTCTTCAAGTAAGTAGTCCAAAAGTTCTAAGTCTTCTGCACGCATTATTGTTGTCCTCCTTGTCGTTTTTGTGCCAGCAGTCTTTGTTTTTCTTCGGGGGATAGGCTGTTTAACTTTTTCAGGGTTTGGGCAATTTTTTCGGTTTGGTCGGGTTTGGGTTCACGGGATACTAGGGTTTGGCTTAAATGGATGATGGTGGGGTCATCAAACAAGTCTCTGAGGGTGATGTCAGCGCGGAAGGTTTGACGAATACGGGCAATGAGTTGCGTGGCTAATAAAGAATGTCCTCCTAGGTCAAAAAAGCTATGATTGACTCCTACTTTTTCTAAAGAAAGTAAATCTTGCCAAATGTCACATAAAATCTCTTCAATGGCAGTGTTAGGAGCAACATAGTTAATTTCAGAACTATTTCTGTCGGGGGAAGGGAGTTCTTTATAGTTAATTTTGCCGTTGGCGGTTAAGGGTAAGGTGTCTAACCAGAGAAAATGGTTAGGAATCATGAAATCGGGTAATTTTTGAGCTAAAAAGTGCTTTAATTGTTCGTTTTCTGGTTTTTCTTCCCCTGAACTGATGAGATAAGCCACTAAGCTAGGGTTTCCGGGGGATGCTTCCCAAGATGTGACGATGGTTTCTTGTATTTGAGGATGTTGTCTTAGGGTTCCTTCGACTTCTCCTAACTCAATACGAAAGCCTCTGATTTTGATCTGGCGATCGCTTCTTCCTAAAAATTCTATGGTTCCATCGGGTAAATATCGGGCTAAATCCCCCGTTTTATACAATTTTTGACTCAAATACTTTCTCCCTACTCCCTGCTCCCTGCTCCCTGCTTTAAAGAAGGGATTATCTATAAATCGTTCTGCTGTTAACTCTGGCTGGTTTAGATAGCCTCTAGATAGGTTATCCCCACCGATATAGAGTTCTCCTGCTACCCCAATAGGAACGGGTTGCAAGTATCTATCTAAAATGTAGATTTGCGTGTTAGGGATAGGAGTCCCCAAGGGAACGGTGTTCAAGTCGCTGACGGGTTGATCGGAGGTGATGGGATAGGTTAACACGCCGATGGTGGTTTCGGTGGGGCCATAATGGTTATAAATAGAACAATGAGGGGCATATTGTTTAATTTTCTTGATTAATTGCCAGTTTGTTGCTTCTCCTCCTAAAATTAGTCGTTTTTTTGGTAAAATCTTCTCAGGATGTTTAGCAGCGATTAATAGAGTGGATAGATGCGATGGGACAATTTTTAAGCAGTCAATGGGATGACGGTCAAAATATTCGGCGAACCTTTCTGCATCCATGATTCTATCTTGGGAAATGATATGGACACAGCCACCTGTCCACAATGCTGGAAAAATAGCCGTATTTCCTAAATCTGCTGCAAAACTAGACACATTAGCAAAATGACTCTCAGGAGGGAGGTCTAGCTTTTCTTTAATCCCGTAAACGTAGTTACACAGTTGTCTATGTTCGACTCCCACCCCTTTCGGTTTCCCTGTTGAACCTGATGTATAGATCACATAAACTAAGCGATCGCCAGCCACTTCAATATTAGGGTTATCGATGGATTCTTGGGCAATCTCCTCCTGTTCTTTGTCTAAATTTAGGATATTTAAAGAAATATTAGCTAAATTTTGCTTTAGATGGTCTTGCGTAACGATTAAACTCGCTTTAGCATCTTCTAAACGTAATTTTATAGCTTCTGGGGGCAATGTTGAATCAAGGGGAAGGTAAGCCGCTCCTGCTTTGAGAATAGCTAACATTCCTACAATAAAGTCAAGGGAACGTTCAACAAATAGGGGAACAATGCGATCGGGTTTGACTCCTTTTTTAATAAGATAATGAGCGAGTTGATTAGATTTGTGGTTTAATTCTTCATAGGTTAATGATTGGTTTTCGTCAACAATAGCGACTCGTTTAGGGTTGAGTTTAGCTTGTTGTTCAAATTGTTGATAAATTAAGTTATTTTTGGGATAGTCTATGTGAGTTTGATTAAATTGACTGATAATCTTTTGTTTATCTTCTTCACTGAGAATATTTAATTGACTGATAGGTAACTTGGTATCACTGACTAAGCCTATCAATAAGTTTTGATACTGCTGACATAAATTTTTAGTTAAGTTTTTATCAATTTTTTCTTGATCGTAAGCTAGACATAAACTTGTTTGATTACCTTCACGTTGAGCCAATAATTTAAGTTTAAAGGGGTCAATAACACTGACTTTATTTATTAAAGAAAAAGAAACACTATTAACTTGTTTTTTGGGTATCGATTCATCCCATTCAAAGCAATAGGAGAAAATACTTTTACTTAAAAAAAACTCTTTTTCTTTAAAAGTTTCCCAAGTAAAATAATCTTGCCATTTCTTATTTTCTGAATGATTCAGTTGATTAACTTCTAATATTTCCAGAAAGTTTGATGATTCGTTTAACTCAACTTGATGCGGTAAATATTTAGCAAATAATCCTAATCCTTGTTCTAATTCTTCGTAACTGCGTCCTTCGGTTTGCCTACCCAGGAAAAAAGATAATTTCCCAGTAATTTTATAGATAAACGTCACAAAACTGCTATAAAAGAAGTTTTCTAACTCAATATCATAGGTTTCTACAAATTTTTGAATCTTTTCCCAAACTTCCCAAGATAGATCGATTCTATCTAACTGAGGTAAAAAACCAAAACCCTGTTGAATCTGATTCTCAATTACCAAAGAAGATTCTGGCTCGTATTCTTGTCCTTTTTTTCGCCAATAATCTAAGGCGATCGCACCTTCTTCGTCTTCTAAAAGTTCATGAAACCATTCAGCAATATCAGCATATTGTATCTCAACATCAGTTAATTTTTGCCCCGTCTCATAATGTTTATAAGCTTCTACGATTTCCTGAACAAACAGATTAAAAGACTGACTATCTCCACATAAAGCAGATAAGCGAATAAGTAAAATAAACTGATTATCTAATATCCTGACTAATTTAAACTTTATAGGAGGAACTTTATCAAACTTAAATGCTATTTCATTAAATTCAGTTTTTAGAATATCTAGGGTTTTAGCTGTTTTTTTACCCTCATTAACCCTTAAATCCTCCTCTTGCCAATCTAGCTTAGGTGTGGGTAATATCTGCTGAAAAGGAATGCTCATTCCAGGCAAACAGGGAAAGGTTGTTCGCAAAATTTCGTGACGCTCCATGACCTTATAAATTGCCATTTTTAAGCGTTCAATCTCAAGATTACCCTCAATACTTATAGAAGCATTGACTTGGTATTGATAGTTAGATTCTAATCCTTGTAATAACCAAGTTCTTTCTTGCTGGGGGGATAGACGAAATCCCTCATTCATATCTGGTTCTAAAGACGTTTCAAAGTCTGCCATAATTCTCGCTCCTCAGTCTCAATAGAGAATAACATAATTAAGAATCTTTATCAACAACTTTTGGAAAATCATCCCATAGCTACCACCACTTTGCGAGAACCAGAAAAAGGTTGGCGGCCATGAGCCGTCAATAAATTATCAAGTAGTAATAAATCCCCCGACTGCCAAGGGAAGCAAACCGCTTCTTGCTGGTAAATACGACGAATTTCTGTTAATACTGAATCTTCTATAGGTGTACCATCACCATAATAGGTATTACGGGGCAATTCTTCTTCTTTTAAAATAGCTAATAGGTTATCTTTAACCTCTGGTTGTAAACTAGAAACATGGAATAAATGAGCTTGATTAAACCAAACCATTTCTTGTGTTTGAGGATGCTTAACAACCCCTTGACAGACTTCGCAAGTTCTGAGATTATTTCCTATCCATTGAAAATCAATTTGTGCTTTTTTACAATAGTCTTCAACTGTAGCTTTATCATTAGTTTGAAAGACTTTTTGCCAAGGTAAGTCTAGTTTATCGCTATAGTTTCTAACATACATCACTCCTTTCTCTTGAAACTTATCCCGAATTTTAGGATCAATTTTTTCAAATATTTTTCGACTGTTTGCAATAGGAGTTGCGCCGCCTTGTTCGGCAGCTTTCACACAATAAAAAGCAATATTAAAAGGATAATTTGATGTATATGACATCTCATTATGTAAGGGAATTGATTGCTCAGGAGGATATTCTGTAGAAGTATAGACTTTTCCATCTAGCTTACTTCTAGGAGTAGAACCGTAAGAATAATCGATAAGACGACCAAACAAAGAAGTCATAAATGTCTCAAATTTATCCACATTTCCTATCTCAAATCCTCGGAATAAAATAGCACCCTCTTTTCGCAAATGATTATTAATCAAATCTCGATGATTAAGACTCCAAGATAACAGATCAATTCGATCTTGTTGTGCTTCTATGACTAAGGGAATAGGACAATTATCTAATACATATTGTTTCGTTAGTTGAGTATTAGATAAGTTAATTGATCGTCGTTTGATGGTTTTGAACGTTTTAGATGCCATAGGTATTGATATTTTAATTGTGCAACTGAAATCTGAGTAAAAGCCTGATTTAACGACGTTTACGACGTTTTAGTTTTTGACGCATATTAGTTAATAAAGCTTGTTCTTGTTGAGCTTTTCTTTCCTCTTGTTTCTCGGCAATCATAGCTTTAATTTCAGTTAAATGTTGATTAGGAGCATTAACAAAAGTAGTCAAGATTAGTTTTAAATCTTCTTGCATGGAGATGATGGTATCTTGATTAAACAAGCTAGTTTTATATTCAAAGTAACCCGTCATTACTCCTGCATTTTCTGATAGTCTTAAACTTAAATCATGGCGAACTGAATGATAATTAATATCTCTTCTCTTCCACTTTAAATCCTGTAAAACTAAATCAGAACTTAGATCATCATCCATGACAAACCAAACTTGAAATAGCGGATTATAGCTCAAATTTCGTTCAATATTTAGTGTTTCAACTATTTTCTCAAACGGTACTTCTTGATGGGAATAAGCATCAATAGCCATCGTTTTTACCCTTTGCAAAAGTTCTCTAAAGGTAGGATTGCCTGAACAATTTGTACGTAACACTAACGTATTAACAAAGAATCCGATCAGGTTTTGAGTTTCTTGTCTTTGTCGATTTGCAATAGGAGAACCCAGACAAATATCCTCATCGTCACTGTAACAATATAACAAACTATTGAAAGCAGTTAATAAGGTCATAAATAAAGTTGCCCCTTCCCTTTGACTCAAGATTTTGATCTGCTCTGTTAACTGAGGAGATAAGCTAAACTCTGAGCTATTTCCTTGATAACTTTGTTGTTGAGAACGAGGTTTATCAAGAGGCAAATTGAGGTAAGCAGGAGCATCTTGTAATTGCTTTTTCCAGTAACTTAATTGTTGATCAAATGACTCTGTTTCTAACCATTGTTTTTGCCAGATAGCATAGTCAGCGTATTGAATTTTTAGGGGAGATAGAGATAGTTTTGCCCTTTGACAATAGCTCTGATAATAAGTAGACAGTTCTTGAATAAATAGCCCAATTGACCAAGCATCAGAGATAATATGGTGCATGGCAATCACTACGATATTTTCTTCTTTTCCTAGAGGAATTAGGCTCACTCTAATTAAACTATCTTGACTTAACTCGAATGGTTTTGTTGCTTCTTCATCAATTAATTCTTGAAGATTATCATCAGAATTGACCGATAACACTTTAATTTTTAGAGATGATTCTGAACGATCATTGTTGATGACTTGGATTGGTTGTCCGTCTTGAGTTGTAAAAGTTGTTCTTAAAATTTCGTGACGATTAATAATAGCATTAATACTATTTTCTAATGCTTCTAAATTCAAAGAACCGGTTAACTGTAACGCTCCTGCCATGGTATAGGAAGAGTTTGCGCCTTCTAGTTGCTCAAGAAACCAAAGTCTTTGTTGAGAGAAAGAAAGGGGAATTGATGAAGCGCGGTCGCTGACTTGAATGGGTAATAATTCAACCGCTTGTTTATCTTGAGAAGAGGTTTCTATTGCCCGACTAAAAGTTTCAATTGTTGGGTTTTCAAATAAATGCTTAATAGGAACTTCTACCTTTAAGATTTCTTGGATTTTTGAAATTACTTGAGTCGCTAATAAAGAATGACCTCCTAATTCAAAAAAGTTACTATTAATACTCACTGAATTTAAACCGAGTACCTCTGACCAAATAGCAGCGATCGCTTGTTCTGTTTCGGTTTGAGGAGGGACAAAGTTATCATTATCACTTAACACAAATTCGTCAAGTTCAGGTAAAGCTTTACGATTAATTTTTCCATTAGGGGTTAAAGGAAATTCTTCTAAAGCAACAAAAGCCGAAGGAATCATATAGTCAGGTAACTTTTTCTTTACAAATTCCCTCAAGTTTTTATCAGTAACATCACTATCTTGTTTGGGAACATAATAAGCTACTAAACGGTTAATTCCTGATGCTTCTTTCTTGGCAATAACCACAGCGTTTTTGATGCCAATATATTGATTTAACTGGCTTTCTATTTCCCCTAGTTCTATTCTAAATCCTCGGATTTTTACTTGATAGTCACTTCTGCCAATATATTCTATTTTTCCATTGGGTAAATATTTGGCTAAGTCTCCTGTTTTATAAATTTTCTCCCTAACTCCCTGCTCCCTGCTCCCACCTTGAAAAAAGGGACTATTTATAAATCTTTCTTCTGTTAAGTCTGGCCGGTTGACATAACCTCTTGCTAAACCATCTCCTCCGATATAAAGTTCTCCTGGTATGCCTACGGGAACTGGTTGTAAATGGTTATCTAAGATGTAAATTTGAGTGTTATTAATGGGACGGCCAATGGTGATATTCTTTTCTGTTTCTATTTTTTCTATCATGGACCAAACGGTGGTTTCTGTCGGCCCGTACATATTCCAAAGTTCACTACTTTTTATGAGTAATTCTTTGGCTAAGGTTTGACTTAATGCTTCTCCTCCACAGAGAATTTTTAGGTCTTTCTTTCCTTTCCAACCAGCATCTATTAACATTTGCCAAGTTACTGGAGTTGCTTGCATGATACTGGCGTTACATTGGTCTATTTGTTCACTTAATGCGACTCCATCGATAGCGGTTTCTCGACTCACTAAGACGACTTTGGCCCCAGTTATTAAGGGTAAGAAAAGTTCTAAACCTGCGATGTCAAAAGAGAGGGTAGTTACTGATAATAAAACATCGTCAGAGTTTATCCCTGGTTGTTGGGCCATAGACCAGAGAAAGTTAACAATAGCTTGGTGGGATATTTCGACTCCTTTGGGTTTTCCTGTCGAACCCGAAGTATAAATGATATAGGCTAAGTCTTGGGGGGTTAGGTGTGGGGTGTTGGGTGTGGGGTGTTGGGAGCAGGGAGCAGGGAGAGAGAATATAGTATTAATATCGATGATCGTATATTTTTTACTATTGCCTCTTGCCTCTTTCCTGGTTACTGAGGTTGTCGAAGTCTTGCCTTCTTTTGACTGAGTTAAAATGACCTCAACTTGACCAACGGTCAGAGCAGGCTCCGTCGTCTTACGGTGAGTCCACTGCGGTCTTGGCGGTTTCCGACGAGGAGCAAGTGGCGAACCCGAAGGGCGGAGTAATCTCTGACTATGTTCTAATATATAATTAATGCGTTCAGAAGGATAAGCCGGGTCAAGAGGAATGTAAGTTCCTCCTACTTTGAGAATGGCTAATAATCCGATTACCATTTCTATAGAACGTTCCATACAAATGGCCACTAAATCTTTAGGTTTAACCCCTAATTGTTGTAGATAATAAGCTAGCTGATTCGCTTTTTCATTGAGTTGAGAATAGGTTAATTGGTTATCATTAAATTCAATCGCTACTGCATCAGGTGTGTTTAAGACTTGCTCTTCAAATAATTGATGAAGACATTTATCTTTTGGATAGTTAGCTTCTGTTTCATTCCAATCACTTAATAACTGTTTCTTCTCTTTTTCTGTTACTAATGGTATTTTTTGAACTGATTGGGATGGATTTGTAGCTATGGCGACTAATAATTCCTGGAAATGAACTACCATCCGCTCAATGGTTGAAGCTTCAAATAAGTCTGTATTATATTCTATTTCTCCAGTTAATTCTCCTTGAGTTTCCTTCATGGATAAAGTCAGATCAAACTTAGCAACTGTATGTTCTCTGTCTAAAATTTCGAGGTCTAATCCTGGTAATTGTAACCCTTGATTATTAGCATTTTGTAAGATAAACATGACCTGAAATAGAGGGGTATGACTTAAGTTTCTTTCGGGTTGCAATTCCTCCACTAGCTTCTCAAAAGGAATATCTTGATGTTGATAAGCTTCTAAACATATCTGTTTAACTTGTTCAATTAATTGATTAACATTTAGGTCATTGGAATAATCTATTCTCATCACTAATGTATTCACGAAAAAGCCAATTAATGGTTCTATTTCAGAGCGATTACGATTAGCAATCGGTGAACCGATGACAATATCTTCTTGACGACTATACCTTGACAATAATAAGCCCCAGATGCTTAATAATGTCATGAATAAAGTTGCCCCATTCTCTTGACTTAATTCTTTTAACTTCTCAGTTAATTCCTGATTCAATCGAAAAGTTTGATAATGACCATTAAAGGTTTGTTTTGGGGGACGAGGATAATCGGTTGGGAGTTCTAATAAGGGGGGAATTCCCATGAGTTGATTTTTCCAGTAATTGACTTGATTCTCTATAATCTTCCCTTGTAAATAATTGTTTTGCCAGACCGCAAAATCTGCATATTGAATATCTAATGGTGTTAAAGACGGTGTTTCCCCTTGACAATAACTTTGATAAAAGATTGATAATTCTTTAATAAAGATATCAAGAGACCAACCATCTGAGATGATATGGTGCATTGTAAACAGTAAGATATTTTCTTCTTTTGCTACAGGAATTAAACTGACTCGAATGAGATTATCTTGACTTAAATTAAAGGGGGTTTTTGCTTCTTGATTAATTAATTGGTTAATCTCAGTGTCTGGGTCAATGTCTAAAATCTTAATCTCAAGATATTGACCTGACGATACATTTTTAATAATTTGGACAGGTTTTCCTGCTTGAGCCTTAAAATTAGTTCTTAAGACTTCATGACGGGCAATAATAGCATTAATACTGTTTGATAATGCCTCAATATGTAAAACCCCTTTTAAGCGCAATGCTCCGAAAAGATTATAGGCAGCATTAGTCTCTTCTAATTGTTCAAGAAACCATAATCTTTGTTGTGCAAATGATAAGGGTAATTCTCCCTCTCTGCTGACAGGGTGAATTGCCGAAATATCTACCTTGGTGTCAACTTTATTGAGTTGTGCAGCTAATTCCACCACCGTTGGGTGTTCAAATAGAGAACGTAATGGCAATTCTACGGATAAACTTTGACGGATCTTAGAGACAACTTTAGTCGCCATTAGAGAATGTCCCCCCAATTCAAAAAAGTTATCCTCAATGCCCACTTGTTCGACGTTTAGCACTTGTTGCCAAATATTAACGATGATTTCCTCTACAGGGGTACGGGGTGCAATATAGGGGGTTTCGCTGACAGTCTTAGCTTGATCCGGAATGGGTAAGGCTTTGCGATCGACTTTGCCATTGGGATTAAGCGGCAACGCCTCCAAGGGAACCCAAGCAGTAGGGATCATATAGTCGGGTAACTTTTCTTTGAGAAATTCACGCAGTTGCTCAAGGTTCAAGGAATCATCCTTACCCACAACATAGGCAACTAAGCGTTTGTCGTTGGGAAGTTGTTCGGTTGCTATGACCACCGTTTCTTTAATTTGAGGATGGCTATTGAGTACCGATTCAATTTCTCCGAGTTCAATGCGGAAGCCTCGAATTTTCACTTGACGATCCACACGGCCGATAAATTCAATATTGCCATTGGGCAACCAGCGAGCGAGATCCCCCATTCGATACAATTTTTCGGTCTTGTCTTGACTAAAAGGGTTGGGAATAAATTTATCCTGGGTTAATTCAGGTAGATTCAAATACCCTTGTGCCAGTCCATCACCCCCGACATATAGCTCCCCTGTTAATCCTGGCGGTAGAAGATTGCCATTTGTGTCAAGGATATAAATTTGTGTGTTAGCAATGGGTTTTCCAATGGGAATGGTATTTTTCTTAAGATATTCTTCTAAGTTTGCGTTGGGATCTTCGGTAAACCTCAAACTTATCCCTTCTTGCTCCATTGCTCTGACTTTCCTATCCCCTGCGCCCATCTCTGGGATAACCAATTTTTTAACGTTAAGGTTTCCTTGACTTCTTGCTTCAATTTCATAAGCAATTCTCAATTGATCCTCAAGCACACGATGTAAATCTGTTGCTGTTGTATTGGGATTGGATAAAACGGTGCGAAAGACCACAACTTCTTGACGATATGCAGGATCGAGTAATGTTGTTTTGGAAACAAAGGTTCTTCCTTGTTCAAATTGTTCTTTTTGTATCTGTTGATTGAGTTGATTAAGTCTTTGAATCTCATTGTCATTCAACGATTTTTGCTCAACTTTTTCTCTTAAATCTTCGGGAATATATCTATAATTAACGATATTTAAGACTGGTTGCACGATCAGTTCAAATGGCTCTAATCGGTCAATCAGTTGAGCGAAGTATTGGGCTTTCTCGATGCCATTATTAATGAGGATTTCATATCCCTTTTTACCAATAATATGAAGTGCGCCGTGCAAACATAAAGACAGTGCCGATCGCGACCCTTCAATGGTGAATCTGCCGACATCATAGGTGTCTCGCTGGGCCTGATAACGGGCCGTGGTTGCAGCAAAGTTTAACAGTTGGGGATCTTTAAACAAACAAACACTAATACCTTGGGGCAGATAGAGTTGTTTATGACCACAAATGGTGACAGAATCAGCTTTTTCGATCCCGTCTAATTTCCCTTTATGTTTGTCAGAAAATACCGTCGGGCCACCCCAAGCACCGTCGACATGAAAATGAATGTTATATTTTTGGGCAATGTCTCCTAATTCTGATAAGGGATCGATTTGACCGGTTTCGGTTGTTCCTGCAATACCAACCAAGGCTAAGATATATAGTCTATTGTTCCGACATTCTTCGATTTTTTCTTCAACTTGGTTAAGGTTTAACTTGCCCTCACTATTACTGTCTATCAAGACAATATTATTGGTTCCTAAACCCAACATTGAAGCGGCTTTATTGAGGGAGTAATGCATGAGACGAGAGCCAATAATGACGATGTCTTCATAACCTTTTTTACTGAGAACCTTATAAAGACTTTCCCTTGATAACTCCCAAGGATTTTCTGTGTTTAATAATCCGGCATTTCGGGCGCATAATAGGGCGCTGATGTTAGCGGTTGTCCCCCCAGTGGTAACAAGGCCCAGATTACGATTGGTTTGTTGAATATTTTCTTGATAAAATTCCTCTGAGAAGTTATAAACCAGACGGTGCATCATGGCGATCGCTTCTCTTTCTAGGAATAACAAGGACTTGGAGGTTTCTATTTTGACCAGATTTTGATTCAATTGTGAGATCAGCTTGCTCATGTCGTGGAGAAAATCGGGCAACGCTGAGGTCATGTGTCCGATAAAGGTAGGAGAGGCCGTGTCAATGACATAAGGCAAGACTTCTTGAGAAAATTGCTCATAATAGTCGTCAACGGTGACAGGATATACAGGTAACTCACTGCGTTGAAACTGTTTCGCCAGGACATCGGAACTGACACCAGGCCGGGTAAAGGGTTTCTGCTGACCTTTAAGATCCCGATCTTCGGATGCACCCCGAACCACTTCAGGTTTAAAATATTGCAGAATTCTTTGACCGGTTTCCCAAAAATTCACCTCAAAATAGGTAACATCGGCAGCCACTTCTGAGGAACCGTAAAGATTAAACAATCTCGCCGCACTCAGTGTCTGGTGAAATTCCTCTGCTAAACTTAAGGGCAACGCTTCACCACTACAAAAGACATATTTAAGCGATCGCAGTTCCGAAAGTTCTTGAGGCACACCATCGATCATTGCTTTGAGTAAGGAAGGAACCAAAACAATTCTCGTTACGTTGTGTTCTTTTAATAAGTTCATTAACCCCAAAACATCCCCCCGGATCTCCTTGGGAACGATGATTAGAGGAACCCCTTGTAACAGCGGCAAAAAGATTTCAGCAACATGATCGACAAAATTAATAGAGGTTTTCTGCACACAAACCTCATCATCCGCAAAGGGGAGACGCTGCCACATCCAATGTAAACGATTAACCAGTCCTCGCATTTTGCCTAGAACCCCTTTTGGTCTTCCGGTGGAGCCAGAGGTATAAATGACATACACTAGATCATCTAAGGTGGTATCATTAGTTAAGTTTTCGGTGCTTTGTTGAGCAATGGCCGCCTTATCCCTATCCAGACAAACGATCTTAGCTTGTTGAGGAGGGCTTTTTTCTATTAATGGCTCCTGAGTCAACAAAATCTGCACCTTAGAATCTTCCAACATAAACGTTAGGCGTTCTTGGGGATAGTTGGGATCTAACGGTACATAGACACCATTGGCTTTGAGAACAGCTAGCAAACTCACCAACATATCTATCGAGGGTTCAAAACAGATCCCGACAAGAACCCCTGAGTCAACCCCCAAAGAACGCAAATAATGGGCCAATTGATTGGCCTGTTTATTCAGTTTTTGGTATGTTAATTGTTCCCCTTGAAAGTTAAGAGCAACTGCATCAGGGGTCTTTAAAACTTGTTCTTCAAATAACTGATGAATACATTTATCTTTTGGATAATCAGTATTAGTATTATTCCATTGGTTTAATATTTGTTCTCTTTCAAAGGATGTTAATAGACATAACTTATTAATAGGTTGTGTCGAATTGGTAGAAATTTCTTCTAATATTTTTTGAAAATGACCTATCATCCGTTCGATAGTTGAAGGTTTAAATAAGTCACTCCGATATTCTATTTTGCCACTTATTCCCTCTTCGGTTTCTTGCATTTCTAGGGTCAGATCGAGTTTAGCGACAACATTTTCTTTTTCTCTAATTGTTATGTCTAATCCTGGTATTTCAAACTTTTGATTATTAGCATTTTGCAAAACAAACATCACCTGATAAATGGGATGGTTGCTTAAATTTCTTTCAGGTTTTAAGGTTTCTACTAATTTCTCAAAAGGAATATCTTGATTATCATAAGCATCAAAACAAACTTGTTTGACTCGCTGTAATAATTCGGTAACAGTGGGGTTATTTGATAAATTGATTCTTAACGCTAAACTATTGACAAAAAATCCAATTAATGATTCTACTTCGGTTCGATTTCTATTAGCAATAGGGGAACCAATAACCAGGTCTGTTTCTTGACTATATTTTGATAGTAAAATTGACCAAGCTGTTAGTAATGACATGAATAATGTTGTGCCATTTGTTTTGCTTAGATGCTGTAATTTTTCGGTTAATTCTTTAGTTAACTGAAAGTATTGACAACTCCCTTGATAGGTTTGTACGGGAGGACGAGAATAATCAGTTGGCAGTTTTAATAAGCTCGGACTTCCCTGTAATTGATCTTTCCAGTAACTAAGTTGATCAAGAACAGCATCTTTCTGAATATAATCATTTTGCCACAGCGCAAAATCTGCGTATTGAATTTCTAAAGGAGCCAGGGGAGACGATTTTTCAGCACAAAAAGCCTCATATAATACGGCTAATTCTTCCATTAAAATTTTACCTGACCAACCATCAGCAATAATGTGATGTGAGGTAATAATTAATAAGTTTTCTTCTTCATTAAGATGCAATAATTTTAGTCGAATCAGGGGAATTTCTGTTAAATTAAAGGGTGTTTTTGCTTCATTAATGGCGGTCTTTTTAATAACACGCTCTTGTTCTGTTGTGGCAATATCAGTCAAATCAATGACCGGCAATTCTAAAGTTAAATGCGGTACAATTACTTGAAAAGGTTGACCCTCTTCAGTTGTAAAAAAGGTGCGTAAAATTTCGTGACGGCGCACAATTTCATTGAAGCTTTGTTTTAATTTAGAGACGTTAAGTTTCCCTTTTAGTTGAATAATAAACTGTTCATTATAGGCAAAACTATCAGGTTCTAATTCTGCTAAAAAGCAAAGTCTTGTTTGACCGGAAGATGTAGGGAAAATAAAAATATCTTCTGAATCAAATTTGTCAAGATAGTTATTGATTGAAATGACTTCTTGTTGATGGTTCATGATAATTAAATAATTAAGTTACGACGATAAAATGTTATTTTTGCTTTTTTAAACGATAAGACTCACGAGAAGCGGCAGTAATTTTTGATACTTTCTTTTCAGGTGGTTTTAAATCGCTTTTCTCTAAGAAATTAGCTAAGTCGGACATAATTGGATAAGCAAATAGTTCTCTAACCGATAATTCAACTTTTAAAGCTTCTTGTAAACGAGATGTCACTTGCGTCGCTAATAACGAATGTCCTCCCAACTCAAAGAAATTGTCATAAATTCCTACTTTGTCAATGCCTAAAATATCTTGCCAAATCTCAGCAATAATCTGTTCTTTTTCATTACGAGGAGCAACATAAGCATTACCTAAATTAGGCCGAGAATAGCTTTTTTGTGTTTGAGCATTATGTTGATTTTTTCTGTTTTTAGCTGTTGATTGATTTTTAATATTCTCATGAAGACTGAACATCTTTGGTAGGTTACGGGTACTAACAATAATCTGAGGAATATCTTCAGCTAAAATACGACTAAATGCCTCCATTCCTTCCTGGGAAGTGATACCTTGTTGTAAATGTTCTTGATAGCTTGCTTGATTTTTATACGCTGAAGAATTGTTTACTCCTAACCCAACTTCTTGCCAAAAATCCCAGTTAATGGCTACAGTAGAATACTGATGGTTTTGATGAGCAAATCGGTCGAGAAATGTATTAGCAGCAACATAATCAACTTGTCCAAATCCTCCCATAATGGTACTAACTGATGACCATAAATAGAGAAAATCTAAGGGAATAGTTTGACAGAGTTTTTCTAGGATCAAAGTTCCTTTTACTTTGGGAATAAAAACAGGGTCAGAAAGATTTTTAGTCTGTTCTTGAATCGCTCCTTTTCCTAATAATCCTGCGGCGTGAATAATGCCATGGAGACAGCCAAATTTCTGATAAATTTTATTAAAAGCTTCTCGCATTTGTGTTTCATCGGATACGTCTGCTTGTAATAGGAGAACTTCAGAACCCAGTTGTTCTAATTCTTGTATTTTTTCCCAATTACTCGAATTAGCAGAACGACTTAATAAGACTAATTTTGCTTGTACGGTTTTAGCTAAATATTCGGCTAAAACTAAACCAATACCTCCCGTTCCTCCAGTAATTAAATAAACCCCTTCTTGTCGCAGACGAGATGGTTTTTCTCTCTTCTCTAAAGGTAGTTCTTCATAAAGTTCAATCCAGCGATAGTTACCGCGATAAGCAATAATAGAATCTTGCAGGGGTGTGGTGAATTCAGCAATTAGATTATCGATTAATTTTTGCTCGAATTTATTGCTAGATAGGACAAGATCAATACTTCTAGCAGTTAGATTAAGATATTCTTGAAGGATGACTTTTACTGGTCCTAACAAGGTAGCTTTTTCAGGACAAATTGTTTCTTCTCCTGTCACTTGTTGTAGTTGACTAGAAACAATATTAAGACATAAAGGATTTTCTAAATCACGATGGCCAATGGTTTGGGTTAAGTCAATAATTGATTGATATCCTAACTGTTGAGATTCTTCAAATGAGTTAACAGAATTGACTGTCCATAGATGAGCAATGATAGGATTTTTCTGACTTTTAAATAGTTTTTCTACTACTTCTTTATAATGCTCTTTAACGATAGGATTAATAATATAATGATGTTCATTAATTTCTTGAAACTCTTTACCAATTTCTACCTGAATAATTTCTTGATTATCCTCATTTTGAAGATGTTTAATTATTGCTTTTCCCAACCCACAATTATCAACAAAAATCAACCAACAATTATCACCTTGTTTTAAATTAATTGATGGCGTTTTTGATCGCTTCCACGAGGGAAGATAAAACCAATCTTTGATATCTAATTTTTGAGGATTACTAACTATTTGAGAGTCTTGAGACGGTTCGATCCAATATTTTTCACGTTCAAAGGGATAAGTCGGTAAAGGAATGCGATCGCGTTTTTCTTCTTGATAAAATTCATCCCAATTAATAGCCATACCTGTCAACCATAATTGACCCAAGGTTTGTAAAATAAAGGCAAGATCAGACTGATTATATTTAGGATGACGAATGGAAGGTAACACCGTTGTTTGGGGAGCAATTTGTTGGGTTAAAGTGGTTAAAGTTCGTCCTGGTCCTACTTCTAAAAAGATAGATGGAGACTGTTGCATTAATTGAGTCATTCCATGAGCAAATTTAACAGGTTGGCGTAAATGTCTTCCCCAGTAAATTGGTGCTGTTGCTTCTGCCTCTTGAATCCAATTCCCAGTTACATTAGAAATAAAAGGAATCTTAGGAGCATTCAAAGAAACCGTTTTAACTAACTCTGTAAAAGGCTGAACCATTGGCTCCATCATTGGAGAATGAAAAGCGTGAGAGGTATGTAAACGACGATAGGTAATAGAAGCTTCTGTTAACTTACTTTCTAGTTTTTTGATTTCATCTAACTCACCAGAAACCACGCATAAGTTAGGACTATTAATCGCAGCTAAAGAAAGATTATCATCTAAAAATTGCTCGATTTCCTCAGAAGGTAAATTAACTGATAACATCGCCCCTGATGGCAATTTTTGCATCATTTTCCCGCGATTAGCTACCAACATTAAAGCATCTTCAAGACTGAATACATTAGCTAAACAAGCCGCTACATATTCCCCAATACTATGACCAATCATTGCCTGTGGAACAATCCCCCAAGACATCCATAACTTGGCTAAAGCATACTCAATAACAAATAAACCAGGTTGAGTTAATGCTGTTCCTTGTAATTGTTTTGTCGCTGTTTCTACAGCTTCAGAATCAGGATAAATAATCTCTTTTAAATCAACGTCAAGATGAGATTTTAAAATTTCAAAACACTGATCACAAGTTTCTTTAAAAACTACTTCAGTCTCATATAACTCTCGTCCCATATTCACATATTGAGATCCTTGTCCCGTAAACATAAAAATAACAGGACGATTACTCTCTCTTGTTTCTTGGGTTAAGATTCCTTTGCCATCATCAGACGTTAAAACATTCACCGCATCATCTATATTTTCAACCACCATCATTCGTCGATGAGGGAACTGTTTTCGACCCACTTGTAAGGTATAAGCAACGTCAGCTAAATTAATATCTGAATGCTTACTTAAATAGTTCCCTAAATCATTGGTTGCTGTCTCTAAAGCTGTTGATGTTTTTGCTGATAACAACAGTAATTGATGGGATCTTGAATTAGTATTTTTTGCTAAGTTTGGAGCCTGTTCTAAAATTAGATGGACATTGGTTCCCCCAATACCAAAAGAACTAACCCCCGCCCGACGAGGCATATTTTCAGGTTGCCATTCTTTTAACTTTGTATTGACATAAAAAGGACTATTTTCAAAATCAATTTGAGGGTTCGGCTGTTCAAAATGTAAACTCGGTGGCAATAACCCATGTTTCACCGCCAAAACTGTCTTAATTAACCCTGTTATCCCGGCTGCCGCGTCTAAATGCCCCACATTGGTTTTTACCGAACCAATGGCACAATAACCCTGCTTCTGGGTACTGCTACGAAACGCCTCTGTCATGGCAGATACTTCGATGGGGTCTCCTAATGCTGTTCCTGTGCCATGTGCCTCAATATAGGTAATGGTTTCAGGTTCCACCTCAGCTGTCATCTGAGCCGCCTTTAACACCTTCACCTGCCCCATTTCACTGGGGGCGGTATATCCCACCTTCATGGCCCCGTCATTATTGATAGCAGAGCCTTTAATCACTGCATAGATGCAATCTCGATCTGCGATCGCATCTTCTAGACGTTTTAAGGTGACAACTCCCACTCCATTACCCCCGACAATGCCTTTTGCATTCGCATCAAAAGTCCGACATTTACCTTCAGGGGAAACCACTTCACCTGGGCATAAAGTTGTCTCATTTTGAGGTACTTTGACAGAAACCCCTGCGGCTAGGGCGATATCACATTCTCCTGCGAGTAAGCTTTGACAGGCTAAATGAACCCCTACCAAAGAACTCGAACAAGCGGTTCCCACACTAACACTCGGCCCTGTTAAATTCAATTTATAGGAAACTAGGGTAGGCACATAATCTTTATCAAAACTGATAACATTTTGTAGACCATCTCGACTATCAAATTTTTTAGGATGGACATAAATATTATTGATCCAATAGGTACTTAATCCCACCCCGGCAAAGACACCAATGGGACGTTTTTCTCTATCGGAATCATACCCTGCAATTTCTAATGCTTCCCAAGCACTTTCTAGTAACAAACGATGCTGTGGATCTAAAATTTCGGCTTCTCTGGGATTAAACCCAAAAAAGGAAGCATCAAATTTCTCAATGTCTTTTAAGATTGATCCTGCTTCTATTTTTCCCCCGTCTTTTTGAGAAAAGATAGAGGTCAATTCTTTCCCATCTAGCAGGTTTTGCCAAAAGTCTTCTACGCTGTCACTACCTGGAAATCTTCCAGATACACCGATAATTGCAATTTCTAAGCCGTTTTGTTCAAAGTCCATAATAGTTAATCGTTGATAGTTAATAGTTGATTATGAGGTTAGTTTCTTTTTAGTCTTTTTCGTCTTTCTTGAATACGATTTTTGCCTTTTTTGATGTTATTAGCTAATTTTTGATTATCATGGGCTTTATGCTCTGAATTATCTTGTTGATTTAAGTAATTAATAAACGCTGTAATTGTGGGATATTTAAACAGTTCAACCACAGAGAAGTTTTTACTATTTTCTGGTAAAGACTGCTTTAACCCATTATAAACTTTAGTAATAAGTAAGGAATTTCCTCCTAAGTCAAAGAAGTTACGATTAACGCCTATTTTCTCTACTTCTAATACTTCTTTCCAGGTATCAGAAATGATTTTTTCTAATTCTGTTTGTGGGGCAACATAATTATCATCGTTGCTATCAGTAACCTTATCAAACTGCGGTAATGCCAAACGATCAATTTTGCCATTAGTGGATAAAGGAAATGATTCTAAAAAGAAGAAGTAAGAAGGAATCATATAATCGGGTAACTTTTCTTTTAAGTATTCCTTGATTCCTTCAACTTCAAGAGATAAATCAGGGTGAGGAATGATATACGCAATTAATTTGCCCTTATTATAATTAACTAAAGCAGATTTTATGTCAAGGTGTTTAAATAGAACTGACTCAATTTCTGATGGCTCAATGCGATGGCCCCGAATCTTAATTTGAAAGTCAACCCGTCCTAAAATTTTAATATTGCCATCAGGAAGATAACAGCCTAGATCCCCTGTTCCATAAATTCTTTCTCCTGTTTTTGGATGAATAATAAACTTTTCTTTAGTCTTTTCTTCATTATTCCAATAACCCTTAGCCACTTGTACCCCGGCACAATACATCTGCCCCGGAACCCAGATCGGACAATCTTCTAATCTTTCGTTTAAAACATAATATTTACTGTTGCCCATCGGTTTACCGTAGGGGATACTCTTCCAGTTGGGATCAACCCTATCCACTTTGTAGCCAATATTCCATATTGTGGTTTCTGTCGGTCCCCCAATACTCAGGAGTGTCACCCCGTCTATAAGTGACTTTAAACGGTTGGGCAAACTTAATGGCAACCAGTCACCCCCCAAAATCGCTAATCTTAAACTTTCTGGGGCTGGATCTTGGCTATTTTCTAAATATTCTACCAACATCTCCATCATCGTTGGCACAGAGTTCCATAAGGTCACGTTTTCTTGCTTCATCAACTCAGCCCAGTGTTGAGCATCTTTCACCCTCTGAGCATCCGGTAAGACGATCGCAGCTCCGGCACTTAGGGGTCCGAAAATGTCATAAACTGAGAGGTCATGGTTAAGGGAGGTTAAAGCAAGGATGCGATCGCTTTCATTCACCCCAAACCGTTGATTAGTATAAGTAACAACATTAACCACGTTACGATGAGGGATCATCACCCCTTTGGGTAGGCCAGTGGTTCCGGAGGTGTAAATGACATAGGCGAGATCGTTGGGAGTGTGGGGTGTGGGGTGTGGGGTGTTGGGTGTTGGATGTTGGGTGATTTTATCAACCTCAATAATGGTATATTTTTCCCTGTTCTCTTCCCCCCTTACTAAGGGGGGGCAGGGGGGGTTGCCTTCTTCTGACTGAGTTAAAATGACCTCAACTTGACTATTTTCTAATAGATAATCAATGCGTTCTTGAGGAAGGTTCGGATCGATGGGAACATAAGCGGACCCAGACCCCAAAATACCCAGAACTGCGACAATTTGCTCCCATCCTTTTTCCATGAGAACGGCAATTAATTGATTGGGTTTAGCCCCTAACTCTTGCAGTTGATGAGCGATCGCAGAAGATTTTTGATACAGTTGTTCGTAGGTCAAAACCCCTTGTGATGAGATCACGGCCAAGTTATCGGCATTTTGTTCAACTTGCTTGGTAAACAGATCCCATAACGTTACATCTGGTAACGTCATCTCTGTGGCATTAATAGCCTGGCGTTGGGCAACTTGAGAGGCAGGAAGTAAGTCTAAGCGACTTTGTTGCCAAACTTCCCCAGAGGTAGCCAACTGTTGCAAGAGAGAACAATAAGCCTCAAACATATCATCGATCATCCCTGGAGGAAATAACTCCTCTACCGCATCCCAGGTAAACTTTAAACAGCCCTGTTGTTCACTGACTTGATGATCAAGCCAAACTTGTGACGCTTGACTGACTCCATACACCATTTTACCCAGGCGATCAAAGGCTGAAGTCCCTTGGCCAAGGGCTTCAAACCCTAGGGTACTGGTAAACACAATAGGCATAGCGGTGGGGACATCTCTGCGAAGACGGTTTAATTCTCGCATCACCCGAACCCCACTAAAATAACGGTGATCGAGGTCTTGCCATAGTTGCTGTTGCAGTCGTTGGGCCCGTTGTTGAAAGCTGTCTGGGGCTGAGTTATCCACAGATAGAAGGGTGACAGAGGTAAAGTCGCCTAAAATGTTGTGAATGTCAGGATGAAAGGGAAGACGGTTGAATAAGGCTAAGTTTAAGGTAAATTTTGGACTTTTACACCATCGGGTTAAAACTTCACTAAAGGCAGCTAGTAACACCCCCGATCCGGTCATGCCAAACTGTTTGGCCCGTTGTTTTAACTGTTGCCAAGTTTGATGATCCAATTCACCCTTAAACCGTTGACATTGATGTTTTTTAATCGTAGTTGGATTTTTCGCTAGGGGCAGATCGGGGGCAGGGGATAAACTGGGAATACGACTTAACCAATAATCACGGGATTGTTGATACAGTTCTGTTTCTTGTAAGGCTTTTTCGGCAAAGACATAGTCTCGAAAGGTAAACTCTAAATTAGGTAAGATAGTTTGAGAGTTTTGAGACAGTTGAAACCATTCTTCAAACAATCTAAAGAGACTCCAAGCATCAAAAATCTGTAGATCATAGCTAATATGTAGCCTAATTCTATTGTCATCTAAAAGGGTTGCTCGAAATTCAAACAGTGGCCATTTATCCCAAGGTAAAACTTGGTGAGACATTTCTTGGCGAATACTGTTTAAATAGTCAATAATGGTATTTTCATCTTTGTTTCTTAAATCTGTTGCTTTAATTTCATATTCAGGAACTTCTGATAAAACTTGTTGCCGACCATCAGGTAACATCACCCCTCGCAGCATATCATGACGTTGAATGAGTTGGTTTAATGCTCGGTTTAAATCTTTTAAGTTAAGTTCTCGCCCTTCAATTTCGTAATAACCATGATTGGCAACGTCTCCTAGTTCTAAAACTCCCATACGCCCCACCCAAAAAGCGTGCTGCATATCCGTTAAAGGAAAGGGTTGATAACGATTATCAGGATCGGCAATAATCGGGGGCAATCCAGTATTTTTGGCTTGATTATTTTGCTGTAAAAGTTTTAATATTTTAGTTTTGTTTTGTGTTAGTAATTCTTTATATTCAGCAGTTAATACCCCTTTCGTTGCACGAATTTTTAACTGATTATTTTCTGTCCAAATTTGAACACCAGCTTGAGATAATTCTGTTAATAATTGATTCAAATTCATCTTAAATACCTTGACAAAAATTAACGGGGTAGGGTGGGTAATACTCACCTTACAGACATAGATATAGGGAGGTTACAAAGTCATTTCCTCAAAGTCTTCATCTCCTGTTTCTGTGGTTGAAGTTGTTATCTGAGTGATGGTAATTTGTTCTTGTAAACTACTGGCCAGTTGTTCGAGGTTGCGATCGCCTAACAGTTGTTCGAGGGACGCAGATAACCCTAAATCCCGTTCTAAGTGACTTCTTAATTCCATGGCCATTAAAGAGTCTAAAAGGTCAATTAAAGACTGTTTCGAGTCTATTTTTGTGGGGGATACTTGCAATGACTGACCCAGGGTTTCTTTTAGATAGGTTTCTATCAGGGTTTGACAATGGGATGGATCAGCTTCTAAAAGTTTTTTTCGCGTAATTTGACTGGCTTTTTGCTTTATTTTATTGTTTTTATCGGTTTTTTGCTCAAATTTAACTTTTTTTAACTCAGCATTGATAATTTCAGCCACTAAGTTACCATCGTCATCATAGAGGGAAAGATGTCCGAAGACGGTTTTTCCTTCTTCTTGGCGATCGCTTAACTGTCCGTAACCCCAATAAAGGGGGGTGTGAGGAGTAAGAGGGGTGTGGGATTTTTGGGAGGTAAAATGGTTTAAGGAGTAAGAACGAAAGCTTTCTAGACCGATAAGTAAGTAAGTGGCTGAATCTTGATGAAAAATGGCTGAAAGTAATTGAATCCATGCGTCTATTTCTCCCAGTGGCAAATAATAAGGGTTGGGAGAACTAGGATTAATACTAGCTATGGCTTCTTGATCTTTTCGCCAGATTTGTTCGATTTGCTGACAACTTGTGCCAAGAACAATACCTTTTTCTTCAAGATTTTTGTAGAATCTATCTTTAGGTATTATATCATAATCGGGGTCAGAAATACAAGATAAATCTAGTTTTTTTGCAGTGTTTTCTGAGGGTTCAATGGTGTCTAATAATACGGTTCCTTTTGCGTGAAGTTTCCAGTTAGATTGAGAGGTATCAGGTTGACTGAATATTTCAAAATTGCTGGTTTTATCATCATTTGGGTTTAATATAAGTTGAATTTGATAAGTATTTTGCTCGGGAAATGTCAAAGCTTCAATAATTTGTAAGTTTTTGACCTCACTAATAGGTTGACCCCAAACTTCTTGAATTCCTTCTGCGAGAATTTCTAGATAGATAACTAAGTTAACCAGAGGAGTCCCATTGATACAATGATCTTTCACTAAGGGAAGGCGATCAAGATTAATAATTGATTGAAATTGAATCGCTTTTAATGGGGAAGCAATACGATAATCTAACAGAGGACAGTTAATATTTTTAGCTGGTTTTATATTTATACTTCTGCCCTCTACTTCTTGACTGTTGCCTTTGTTATGCCAATATTTTTCTCTTTGAAAGGGATAAGTGGGTAAAGTAATTTTGTTAAATATTTTTGTGATATTCGTTTCATTTTCAATATTTTTACTATCTATCACATTCTGAGAACACTGATTTTTATAAAAGTTGTGCCAATTAATTTCAAATCCTTGAGAATATAAATTTTTCAATCCTTCTAAAATAACAGCATCATCTGCTTGTTTGGGATAAAGAGAAGAAATCCAATTGCTATCTAATTTATTGTTAACACAATGTTGTCCCATTTTAGTTAAGGTTGGGGTTGAGCCAATTTCTAAAAATAGCTGATAACCTTGATTTTCTAAACTTTTAATTCCCTCACAAAATTGTACCCCTTGCATAACATGACGACACCAATAGTCAGCAGTAGCCATATTCTCCATAGGTTCTCCTAAATTAGAGACAATATCAACTTGAGGGGGTTGATAAGTAATTTCCTGAGTAATTTTGGAAAATTCGGTTAACATCGGTTCCATCAATGGGGAATGAAAAGGGTGAGAAACTTGAAGAGATTTTGTTTCAATTCCTTCATTTTCTAATTTATTAACTACTCCATTAATGGCTTCTTTTTCTCCCGAAATCACGACATTGTTAGGACTATTAACAGCAGCGATAGTGACATTGTTATTAAACTTATCTAAAATATCTTCGATTGTCTCTTTCGTCGTAAAAATAGCTACCATTGAGCCATTTTGAGGTAAATCATTCATTAATCGACCTCGATGGGCAATCAATTTCAAACCATCTTCTAAACTAAATATTCCAGCCACACAAGCAGCTACATATTCTCCCACACTATGACCCATCATAATATCAGGTTCAATGCCCCAAGACTCCCAAAGTTTCACTAAAGCATATTCAAGGGAAAATAAAGCAGGTTGAGTATAAATAGTTTGATTTAATAAGGTCTGATCTTTTCTTTCATATAAAACCTCTAATAGAGAAGTTTCTAAATAAGCATTTAAAATCTTATTACATTGATTCAATGTTTCTCTAAATACAGAATATTTGTGATATAAACCATAACCCATATTAATATACTGGGAACCTTGACCCGTGAATAAAAAGGCAATTTTAGGAACTTTTTTATTAGCTTTATTTGGTTTCAGTGTATCAAAATTTGTTAATTCTTCCCTTAACTCTTCTCTCGTTTTACCCACCGCCGCAAACCGATAATTAAAGTGATCTCGACCCACCGAAGCCGTATAACATAAGTCTTCTATATTAATGTCAGGATGATTATTTAAAAAGTGGTCGTAGTCTTTAACTAAATCATTCAAAGCTTGACTATTTTTTGCCGAGAAAGGTAACAAAAAATAATCTGTTCCCTGTTCCCTATTCCCTGTTCCCTTCTCCCTGTTCCATTCTTCAATAATAAGATGAACATTAGTCCCACTAAACCCAAAAGAACTAACACCGGCCATCCGTTTTTCACCCTCTTTAACATTCCAAGGGGTTAGTTGAGTTGGGATCTCAATAGGCAACCCTTCAAGGAGAGGATTTAACTGTTTTAAGTGTAAATGGGGCGGAATCTGCTTATTTTGCAACCCTAACACCACTTTGATCACACTAGCAACCCCTGCCGCCGCTTCTAAATGACCAATATTAGTTTTTACCGACCCTAACCTTAAGGGAGTTTCTCTATTATTGCCACAGAAAACATCTGTCAACGCCTTAGCTTCAATGGGATCACCTAAAGATGTTCCGGTGCCATGAGTTTCGATATAATTAACCTGAGAAGGGTCAACCTTGCCATCTTTGAGGGCTGACTGAATGCAAGCTTGTTGGGCCTGGCCGTTGGGAACGGTTAAACCGCTACTCCGGCCATCTTGGTTCATTGCTGTTCCCCGAATGACGGCTAGAATGTTGTCTCCGTTGGCTTCTGCATCCGATAGGCGTTTAAGAATAATGAGTCCGCAACCTTCTCCCCTAACGTAACCATCTGCCGTTGCATCAAAGGTCTTACAATAACCATCAGGGGATAAAGCGTTCATTTTTGCCATAGAAGCTACAGATTTCGGGGATAACATGAGAAAACTGCCCCCTGTTACCGCTAGATTACATTCTTGCTTCCGTAAGCTTTGACAAGCTAAGTGAATCGCCCCCAAAGCAGAAGAACAAGCGGTGTCCATCACCAATGAAGGTCCTTGGAAACCGTAATAATGGGAGATGCGGCCTGCAGCAATACTTAAAGCGTTGCCAGTGGCGGTATAAACGTCGAGATCATCAGGGTTGCCATCTAATGTCGTCTCTTGATATTCGTTAACACTAATGCCTAAAAAGACACCGGTTTGACTCCCCATCAGGGTTCTTGGGGCGATCGCAGCATTTTCTAAGGCTTCCCAACTCACTTCTAATAAAAGTCTTTGCTGGGGGTCCATAGGGGTTATTTCCCTAGGAGATAAGCCAAAAAACTCCCCGTCAAACTCATCTATGTTGTGGATAAACCCCCCTCGTTTTCCTGCTGTATGGAGGTTACTCTGGTGGTAAGCCTCCACATTCGGGCGATCGCAGGGAATATCGGTTATAGCATCAATACCTTGACATAACCCTTCCCAAAAGGCGGTGGGGGTATTCATACCGCCAGGAAAACGGCAACCCATTCCCACTATTGCGATGGGTTCGGTTTGTAACCGTTCCATTCTGTCTAGTTTTGTCCGCATTTCTCTGACGGCTAAAGCGGCTTTTTGTAGGGGGGATAGTTGGTTAGATTGATTGGTTTGACTGTTCATTTTTTTGACTATTTTTATTAATTTAGGGTTTTTAAATTAGATTTCATATTGGGCTTAATGATATTAAGCCCCTACGGATACGGATACTATGTTTCTATAATTTGATTAAACTCACTATCAATTAAAGCTGATAAGTCTTCATCAGAAAGCTGTTCTAATTCTTTCCATTGGTTGTCTTCTGTTGGTTTTTCTGATTTTTTATGTTTTCCATTTGTTTCTGTTTCATCTTCAAATTCCTTTAAAATATAGTTAGTAATTGCTTCAATATTTGGGTAATCAAACGTTAAGGTGTTTGAAAGCGATCGCCCTAAACGAGTTTGTAAGCGATTTCTAAATTCTAAGGCCATTAATGAGTCCATTCCTAAGTCGAAAAATCCTAATTGTGTATCTAAATTTTGTTGAGAGTTTAACCCAAGAGATAAGGTAACATCTTCTTTTATTTTTTCTGTTAATAGGGCTTTTCTCTTCTTAGGCGTAATAGGGGCTAATTGTTCCCATAAGCTTACTTTGGGTTGTAGATCATTCTGTTTAATAATTTCCGATAACGATTCATTATTTCGATAAATAGGGAACTGTTGTAAAAACTTTTTCCAATTAACAGGAAAAACAGCAACTTGGTTAATCTCTTCTTGTAGGAGTTCCCCTAAACTTGCTAACCCTTTCTCAATCTCAATTAAATCAACCCCTGCATTTTTCCATCGATTTTCGTTATTTTTTTCAAGATTGGCCGCCATACCTGTTTCTGCCCAAGGTCCCCAGTTGACGCTTAAACTGGGTAAATTATGACTTTTACGATAATCTGATAACCCATCTAGAAAAGCATTAGCTGTAGCATAATTTCCTTGTCCTGGAGAACCCAAAACAGAAGCAATAGAAGAAAAACAAACAAAAAATTCTAAGGATAAATGTTGAGAATTTTTATGTAAATTCCATGCCCCCATTACTTTAGGATCTAACACTTTTTTAAACCGTTGCCAAGTTTGATTACTTAATACCCCATCATCTAAACAGCCGGCGAGATGAAAAATGCCGCGTATTTCGTCATTTTCTTGCAAAAGGTTAGCGACTGCTTCAGCATCGCAGATATCCATCTGTTTAACCTCAATAGTGACTCCTTGCTGTTGTAACTCTTCAATAACTGCTTTAGCGTCCGGTTTGGGTTGACTTCGACTAAGTAAAATTAGGTGTTTTGCCCCATTTTTAACCATCCAATTCGATAATTTGAGTCCTAACCCTCCTAAACCACCTGTTACTAGGTAAGAACCTTGATCAGACATAGAAAACTCCCTATCTTCTTTCCCCCCTTTTACTAAGGGGGGGTTAGGGGAGGATGCAACTAAACGAGAAACATAACGCTGTTGAGAGGTTAAAGCCACCTCTGAAGCAACTTCTGGGTTTAATAGTTCTTCTCGTAAACTATTGATCCTATTTTCACTATTATCTGCCGAAATATCAATCAAACCGCCCCAAATATCAGGAGATTCTAGGGCAATAACCCGACCTAACCCCCAGACTGGTGTTTGAGAAAGGGATAAAGTTTCTTCCTTATTTTTAACTGGTTGTAAACTCTCCCTGCTCCCTGCTCCCTGCTCCCTTGCAGTCTCTAGTAGTAACTCTTCATTAAAAGTCCCCTGAGTCACTACCCATAAACGAGGGTTGATCGTAACAGTGTTTAATGCTTGTACAAGATACAACAAACTGCCACAGTTGCGTAACTGATCATCTTCTAGGGTTTGGGGGGTTAATGCGTCTGTTGCGTGAGAGTTGAGGTTCCAAAGATGAATAATGCGATCGCAACTCGGAATAGTCTCTAGTACCCGTTGAAAGTCTTGGGGGTTACGGATATCAATAGTCCATTGTTTCTCTGAGATGCTTTGATATTCTGGGCCTGAAAACACTAAATAACAATGATGTCCCTCTGCTTCTAACTGTTGCGCTATAGTAATAGCTACATTGCGATCGTCGGCAAACAGTAACCAATGACTTGAGGGTAAGGGATCTCGTTTTTGTTTCGGTTGAGGTTGCCACACCTGCTGATAAAAAGCGTTTTTTGGTAGAGGGGAAGGGGTTTCACGGTTGGGAAGGGTATCAAACCAATAAGACTCTCTTTGAAACGGATAAGTAGGTAAACGAAGACGACGACGAGAATAGTCTCGATCAAACCCATCCCAGTTTATTGCGACACCGCAACGATATAATTCTCCTAAACTCTGTAGCATGGTTTCCCAGTTAGACTGGTTTGAGCGCAAAGATGGCAACCATACCCCGACATTTTCGGGTAAGCAACGGCGGCCCATTCCTATCAAGGTGGGACTTGGCCCGATCTCTAAAAATATGTCATAGTTTTGTTCATATAATGTTTGCATTCCTGTAAAAAATTGCACCGTTTGACGACAATTTTTTAACCAATAATCAGGGTTAGTGACATCTTGGGGTTGGATACGTTTTCCAGTAACAGTAGACACCATGGCAATGTTAGGAAGAGAATAATTGATGTCTTCGGCGACTTCTCTAAACTCTTCTAACATCGGTTCTATTAAATGAGAATGAAACCCTTGAGAAACATTGAGCAAACGAGTTTCTATGCCTAAAGATTCTACTTTTTTTATTGTCTTCTCAATGGCTAAAGAGTCCCCTGAAATTACACAACAGTGAGAGCCATTAATCGCCGCAATTTCTACAGCAAAATCTTTGATAATCTGTTTTATATCTCTTTCACAAGCAAAAATAACCGCCATTTTACCCTTTTGAGGTAAGGCTTCCATTAATTTTCCCCTAGCAGCAATAACTTTTAAACCATCTTCTAAACTGAACACACCAGCGATACAAGCCGCTACATATTCCCCTACACTATGACCCATGACCACATCAGGATTAATCCCCCAAGATTTCCATAGTTTAGCGAGAGCATATTCAATGGAAAATAAGGCCGGTTGTGTATAAATCGTTTCATCTATTCCCCCACTTTGAGAAGTTTGATAAGGTGGGGCTACGGGGGGATTATATAAAATACTAACTAAAGACTCATCTAAATAATGTTGTAAAATGCGATCGCATTTCTTGATAGTATTACGAAACAAAGGAGAGGTTTTATATAATTCCCGTCCCATCTTAATGTATTGAGAACCTTGTCCTGTGAATAAAAAGGCAATTTTCGATACTTTTCTCACCTTTTCAATAGATTCTGATACGGTTTCTAACTGCTGCGATAACTCAGGAATACTAGAAGCGATCGCATGGCAACGATAGTCAAAATGCGATCGCCCGACATTGGCGGTATAACAGATATTAGCTAAAGTAGGACTACTTTGAGATTGTAGATAGGTGCGATATTTTTCAATTAAGTCTTGTAATGCCTTCTCAGTCTTTGCAGATAAGCTCAAAATGTGCAAAGGTCGTTCTCTTCTCTCTCTTTTTAAGGGGGGTTGGGGGGTAGCTTCTTCTACAATAAGATGGGCATTTGTCCCACTCATACCAAACGAACTAATTCCTGCTATTGTCGATAAATTATCGTTTTTGGGTAAGGGAGTCTGTTCGGTGACAATGCTGAAGGGTAAACGTTCCCAGGAAACAGCAGGGTTTAACTGTTTCAGATGTAGATGGGCTGGTAATTCTTGATTTTGTAAACTGAGGACAACTTTAATTAAGCTGGCAATACTGGCGGCTGCTTCTAAATGGCCAATATTGGTCTTGACTGACCCCAATAATAAAGGGTTCTCTGCGGTTCTATTGCTACCATAAACCTGACTTAACGCTTCTATTTCTATGGGGTCCCCTAAGGCGGTTCCTGTGCCGTGAACCTCTATATAATTAACCCTCTGAGGATCGATAGTTGCGTTCTTTAAAGCACTTTTTATGACCTTTTCTTGCGCTAACCCATTGGGAACTGTTAAACCGCTACTCGAACCATCATGATTGATGGCCGTTCCCCGAATCACTGCTAAAATTTGATCATTATCAGCGATCGCATCTTTATATCGCTTCAATAACACCATCCCACAACCTTCTCCCCTTCCATAACCATCGGCCGACGCATCGAAGGTTTTACACCGTCCATCTTTGGCCAATGCTTGCATTTTCGAGAGGATACTATAGGGTTGAGAGGCTAACATTAAGTTAACCCCTCCGGCCAAAGCAGTAGAACATTCTCGGTTTCGTAAGCTTTGACAGGCTAAGTGAACCGCCACCAACGAAGAAGAACAAGCGGTGTCTATGGCTAAAGTTGGTCCTTGTAGTCCTAAATAGTAAGAGAGTCGTCCGGCTGCTACACTGGGGGTGTTTCCAGTGAAGGCGTAGGCATCGAGATCCTTGTCTTGGGTTAGTTGTAATTGTAAATAATCTGAAGAATTAATGCCAATAAATACCCCTGTTTGGCTATCTTTTAGACTATTCGGGGATATTGCAGCATATTCTAAGGTTTCCCAACTTATTTCTAGTAATAACCGTTGCTGTGGATCTAAATACTTGGCTTCACGGGGGGCAACCCCAAAAAAGGAAGCATCAAACTGATCCACGGCAATGTTTAAAAAACTGCCAAAATTTTCTTTTTCTGATGATATAAAACGGTTTTTAGGGATATTATCCGTTGCATCTCTTTTCTCTTTTAGGAGTTCCCAGAAACTTTCTGGATCATTGCCTCCCCCTGGAAAGCGACAACCCAGACCAATAATAGCGATCGCTTCTTGGGTATTATTTTCTTTTTCTGCTAGTTTGGCTTGCATTTCTTCTAGAGCAAGAAATGCTTGTTTAATGGGGGATAAATGAGCAACTTTAAGGGGGTTTTGATTCATTTTTAGCGGGTAAAATCGTAATAGTCAAGAGAGTATTTGATTGATTTTTAAACTTTATTGATTGAATATTTCTGTAATTTTTTGCCTCATGAGTTTCTCCACTTCTTCATCAGAATATTGATTGATTTTTTGTGCTAACAATCGTAAATCAGTCCCTTTATTTTGGGGTGAATTAATCAAAGATGATGGATGCTTATGTTGTAAGTCTTCTTCTTTCTTCCATTTGCGCTCAAGACGCTCTAATAAGTAAGTTGATAAAGCGTGTATATTAGGATAATTAAAGGCTAATGTGGTTGATAAAGCTAACCCAAAAGTTGCTTCCAATTTATTTCTTAATTCTACCGCCATTAAAGAGTCCATCCCCATTTGAAAAAATCCGACTTTAGATCCTGGTGCCTGAGATTTATCTAAACCCAGAACCATAGCAATTTGTTCTTGTAAATATTCGATAATTAAAAATAATTGTTCATTTTTAAAACTATTTTTAATCTTCTTAACTAAATAAGAGTTTTTTTGAGTATTTTTAAAATTTCTAGATTGGGGATTTTGTAAGTTTACTTGTTTGGGTAAGCTTCTCTTATTTTTAGACTTAAGTTTATGACTATTTTCCTTAAACCAATAACGCGATCGCTGCCAAGGATAAGTAGGAAGAGAAACAAAAGAACGATCATAATCTTGGTCAAATTGATGCCAATTAATCTTATAGCCTTGTACCGAAAATTGAGCTAAACTATCTAGAATTTGCTCCCAATCAGCCTTCCCAGGACGTAAACTAGGCAAATAACGATAAGCTTTTTCTTGATTATTTTCAATAATCATACGGCTCATACTTAATAAAATCGGTTTAGCTCCAATTTCTAAAAAGATGTCACATTCTTCTTCTAATAAGCTATTTATTCCCCCATGAAAATTAACAGGTGACTCCACATGATTAACCCAATATTCAGCCTTAGTTATGTCTTCTTTGATAGGCTTTCCTGTAACATTAGAAATGATGTCAAGATTCGGCACAGAATAGTTTATTTCTTCGGCAACTTTCCTAAATTCCTCTAACATTGGTCGCATTAAAGGAGAATGAAACCCATGAGAAACCACTAATTTCTTTATTTTAATTTCTTGCTGTTGTAAACTCTCGATAACTTCTTCTATGGCCTCATTTTCCCCAGATATCACTAAACTTGTGGGACCATTAATAGCTGCAATCGCTACTTTATCTTGATAGGGTTGAATCACATCATTAATCTGTTCCAATGTAGCTAAAACTGCCACCATTGAGCCATTTTTAGGCAAAGATTGCATCAATTTACCTCTAGCAGCAATCAGTTTTAACCCATCTTCTAAACTAAAGACTTCGGCGAGACAAGCTGCTACATATTCCCCTACACTATGACCCATAACAACAGTGGGATTAACCCCCCATGATTGCCATAGTTTAGCTAAAGCATATTCAATGGAAAATAAGGCCGGTTGTGTATAAATCGTTTCATCTAAAAGACTCGTTTCTTTTCCCTCCTGGGAGGGTAGGGTGAGTCCCTCATACAAAACATTAACTAAAGACTGATCTAAATAAGGGTTTAAAATGCGATCGCATTCATCGATAACCTGACGAAAAGTAGGAGACGTTTCATACAATTGTTGTCCCATTTTTACATATTGAGAACCCTGTCCCGTACACAAAAAAGCAACGTTTGGCTCCCTTTCTTCTGTTACTTGTCCCTGAAAACAACCGGCAACGGTTTCCCCTCTCATTAACCCTTCTAACTGTTGCTTTAACTGTTCGGTCGACTGAGAGACTATCCCTAAACCATACTCAAACTTTGAACGACCGGTATTGGCACTAAAGCAGATGTCTGCGAGTGGGGGAGTTTGGGAGGTGTGGGAAGTGTGGGGAGATTGTAAATAAGTATAATAATCTTGTACTAAATTGTTTAACGCCTTCTGAGTTTTAGCTGAAAGGGTCAAAAGATGTACAGGGCGATCAATATTATTGTTTTCTTTATCTGCGGTTTTCTGATCTCCTAAAACAGCAGCTTCTTCTAAGATAAGATGGGCATTGGTTCCCCCAAAACTAAACGAACTCACCCCGGCTAAACGGGAACCTTCTGTTATTTTCCAGGGTTCGCAACTGGTGGGAATGACAAAAGAAGTCTTTTTCAAAGAAATATAAGGATTTAACTCGTTAAAATGGACAACGGGAGGAATTTCTCGGTTTTGCAAACATAACACTGTTTTAATTAATCCTGCGATTCCAGCGCCGGACTCTAAATGACCAATATTGGTCTTAACCGAACCTAACCAGCAGGTTTCTTCTGTATTTCGCCCCTTCATTAACACTTTTTTCAAAGATTTGATCTCAATGGGATCGCCTAAAGATGTCCCGGTTCCGTGGGTTTCGACATAACTAATGTCCCTGGGTTCTACCTCTGCATTGGCTAAAGCTTGACGGATAACCCGTTGTTGCGCCAAGCTATTCGGGGCCGTTAACCCTTGGCTTAACCCATCTTGATTAACCGCTGAACCGCGAATGATAGCGTGAATTTTGTTGCCATCTTTGATCGCCTCTTCTAAGGGTTTCAAAACAACAACCCCACATCCTTCTCCCCTTACATATCCGTTGGCCCCTGCATCAAACGTCTTACATTGGCCATCAGGGGACATCATACGGTTGCGAGAAAAGGCAATGGTTTGATCCGGTGAGATAATAAGATTGACTCCCCCAACTAAAGCAAGGGTTGATTCTTTTTGCTGTAAACTGCGACAAGCTAAATGAACCGCTACTAAAGAGGAAGCGCAAGCAGTATCTACCGTTAAACTGGGCCCTTGTAAGTTTAATAAATAGGATAAACGGTTGGCCGCGATCGCAGGAGAAGTTCCCGTCCCACAATAAGCATCGCAACGCTTAGCATCTTCATACAAAAGACGCTGATAGTCTTGGTTACTCAGTCCAATATATACCCCTGTGTCGCTACCGCTAAGGGTTTCAGGAATAATCCCGCCGTTTTCTAATGCTTCCCAAGCAACTTCTAAAATTAATCGCTGTTGTGGATCAATATGATGACATTCACGGGGAGAAATGCCGAAAAAATGAGCATCAAATTTATCAATATTGTCGAGAAAACCACCCCAGCGTGTATTCATTGTCCCTGGAACATCAGGATCTTGATGATAATATTGCTCAATATCCCATCGTTGCAATGGCACTTCCGTAACGGCATTTTTACCCGTTTTCAATAAGTCCCAAAATTCTTGGGGATTTTTTGCCCCTGGAAAACGGCAACCTATACCAACAATAGCAATGTCTTTTTTTAATTGATTTTCTAACATTTATTCTTGCCCAATTTACACTAATTATTTTAATTTATTTACTCCATTATCAATTATCTTTTAATATATTCTTCAAGTTCTTTCACTAAGCCTTCAGCTAAAGCTTTTATACTCGGATAGTCATAATAGATAGTCGGTTCAATTTCAATAGATAACTGTTTTTCTAATGCTTCGATGAGTTCAATTCCCGTAACAGAATCTAGTCCATAATTCGCTAATGGTGCTTTTATACTCAATTGTTTAGGACTTTTATTAAGCTTTTTAGAAAGATAACTAACCAACCATTTTTCAAGCTCTTTTGCCGTTATATTTTCAGATAAAAGGTTAGTAATTTCTAAATTTTTATCCTCATCCTGACTATCAAGAGGGCTTTCTTCTGGTGTTGAATTCATCCAATGAGTAACTATTTTAAGTTGATCATTTAAAAATTGCTGACGACACAAACGACGCTGAATTTTACCACTAGAAGTCTTAGGAATAGAAGCTGGTTTAATTAAAGCAATGGCATAAACAGATAATTCAAACGCTTCAAAAACTGCTTGACAAATCGCTTCAATTACCTCTGATTCATTTAACCGTCGTATGGCCGTTCTTGCGACTTCTTGGACAATAACTAATTGTTCTTCTCCCTCCACCTCTACCGTAAAGGCTGCGCTACAATCAGCGAGTAAGTCAGGGTGACATTGCTCAACACTCTGTTCAATATCTTGGGGATAATAATTACCTCCCCGAATGATAATGACATCTTTGAGCCGTCCAGTAATGTAGAGTTGACCCTGATGAAGAAAACCTAAGTCTCCTGTACGTAAATAAGGACTTTCCCCCGTATTTGCAATAGTTGCCTGAAATATCTCTTCTGTTGCTTCAGGAAGTTGCCAATACCCTTGCGCTACCGTTTTCCCCTTAACCCAAATTTCTCCTACTTCATCAGGTTGACATCGTTGCTTAGTCTCTGGGTTGACAATAGCAATGTCTGTATCAATAGTCGTTTGCCCACAACTGACTAATTCTTGGGAATTCTCAAGCTTATCTGTAATAAAAATCTGATTTTGCGCTAATTTCTCTTTATAAACTTGACAAACTTTCGGTACTTGGGTTTGACTCACTGAAGCGATTTGTAACGTTGTTTCAGCCAACCCGTAAGCTGGACAAAAATTATTGAATTCAAAGCCACAAGGAGCGAATTTATCAGCAAATTTAATTAAAGTTTCTATTCTGACGGGTTCTGCTCCATTAAACGCTACTCTCCACTGTCTTAAGTCCAAATCCTGTAGTTCTTCTTCTTTTATTTTATCAATGCAACGCTTGTAGGCAAAATTAGGGGCGGCGGTATGGGTTCCTCCATACGTAGAAATGGCTTTTAACCAACGAATAGGATGCTGTAAAAAAGCCATAGGTGGCATTAAATAACAGGGGATTCCTCGATAAAAAGGCAGTAAAATGCCGAAAATCAAACCCATATCGTGGAAAACTGGCAACCAAGTTATTAGACAGCTATTTTCATCCGTTCCTACACTTGAATCAAGATCCTGTAAATTGTTCAAGAGATTCTCATGACTCACCATAACCCCTTTAGGATTACCGGTTGAACCAGAAGTATATTGCAAAAATGCTAAGGTCTCTCCTGGAATCTCTACGATTTGCCTATTATCACGATTTTGATGACTTAAGGTATCGGTTGCTAGATAAGTGACCTTTTCTAGGTCTAAATAAGACTCTAAAACTGGTATTTGAGACTGAGTGCTTAGAATGAGATTAGTTTGAGCATTTTCCAAAATAGCAGCCACTCGCTTCATTTTTTGATTTTTCTTAGGTAAATTAACCGGAATTGCGGCAACACCAGCCAATAAACAGCCAAAAAAAGCGCAAATAAAGTCTAAACCTGCTGGATAAAGTAATAATGCTCGTTCTCCCGATGGAATACGCGAATTTAATTCAACCGCGATCGCAGTCGCAGATTCTAGCAATTCCCCATAGGTCAGATGATTTTCTTCGGTTTCTCCATCTGGAAGGAACGTATAGGCCAGTTGATTAAACTGGTATTTGCCTCGATAAGTCAATATTTCGACCAGATTGGTTAATTTGTTTAAATTAAACTCATTTTCTAGGCAAACAGTCATTTTATCGTCCTATTAATACTGATTGGTTGGATGACGGGGAAAAATTGATGTTAATTGACAGCAATTGATTGAGGTGTCTCGATTTTTAATGAGAAGACTTATCAATAGCTTGAAAATGATGTTAAACCAGTTTTTGAGAATAGTCAAGGAATTACTGAAATAGATTCTCAATTAATTTTGTAAATTTTTCAGACATAAAAGAGCTTATACCAGTAGTAATAGCAGTTTTAGCGATTTAAGTTTTTTAAAAAACCTCAGATAAAACAAGAAGTAAATGACAAATAAATTATAATCTGTTATATTATTATGCCATCTGCCCCAAGTAGTAATTATTAATCTTTGTCAAAGTGGGGAGCATAGATAGATTGCTAGTTTAGTATTTTTGTTCTCATCAAATCCTGATTAGGTCTAGTTTTACAGAAAATTAAATAGAGGCATTATGAACCAATTTATTAACGAAGTAGAAACCCCTGTGTGGTTGCAAAAATTGCAGTGGCTCAGCGATCCCGTCAGCTATCTTGAAAAGAATTATCAAAAATATGGGGATATGTTTACCTCTAAAATGTTGGGGGGTGGGATCATAATCAGTAATCCCCAAGTAACTCAAGAAATTTTTACGACTCAAGCTAATAATTTTGACTCAGGAACAACCAATGGTTTATTACGCAATTTTTTAGGCAGTGAATCGGTGATTTCCCTCGATGGCAAGCCTCTCAAGCAACGACGGAAACTATTAATGCCTCCTTTTCATGGAGAAAGATTGCAAACCTATAGTCAATTAATTTGTGATATTAGCCATAATCTTGTCAATCAACGCACCAAAGACAAGCCTTTTATGATGCGTCCCATGATGCAAGAACTCACCTTAGAAATCATGATACAAATTATCTTTGGGTTATCTGAAGGTAAACTTTATCAACAACTAAAACACCTCGTAGCCAAATGGTTAGAGATTACAGGTTCTTCGATAATGATTAGTTTTATCTTTTTTCGTTTTTTACGAAAAGATTGGATTACTTGGAGTCCTTGGGTACAGATGAAACAGGTAAGACGAGAGATTTGTGAGTTATTACAAACTGAAATTGAAACAAGACGCAATGAGGGAAAACTAGACGGAGAAGATGTCTTAACCTTACTGCTATTAGCACGGGATGAAGAAGGAAATCCCATGACAAACACTGAGTTACAAGATGAATTAATGACCTTATTCTTTGCCGGTGTTGAATCAACATCAGCCTCTTTAACTTGGGCTTTTTATTGGACGCATAAGTTACCAGAAATCAAAGAAAAATTATTACAAGAAATAGACAATTTCGAGGATAATAACGATCCGATGAAAATCGCCAAACTGCCCTATTTAACCGCAATCTGTCAAGAAACAATCAGAAAGAATCCCCCGGCCATGTTTGCTTTTGGTCGTGTTGCTAAATATCCAGTAGAAATTGCGGGACAACAGTATCCAGCAAAAACAACATTTAGTTCGTGTATTTATTTAACCCATCATCGAGAAGATTTATATCCCAACCCCAAACAATTTCGACCCGAGCGATTTCTAGAAAGAAACTATTCCCCCTATGAATACTTCCCCTTTGGTGGAGGCAACCGTCGTTGTATTGGCTATGCCTTAGCTCAATTAGAGTTGAAGTTAGCTTTAGCCACAATTGTCAGAAACTATCACCTCGAATTAGCAGAAACAAAACCTGTCAAACCGATACGTCGTACAGGGGGTCTTGCTCCTGAAAGAGACATAAAAATGATTCTGCGAGGCCCTAGAAGCAAAAGCCGCACAAATATTAGTGAATTAGTCGGAACTTGAGCGGTTTTTCTCCTGCCTCTTGCCTTTTGCCTTCTGCCCCCTGCCTTCTTTCAAAATTCTGAGGTAAAAATTCTATGACTCATTTTGGTCTTATTTGCCTTCCTGCATCGGGACATCTTAATCCCATGACGGCGTTAGGCTATGAACTTAAAAAGCGTGGTCATCAGGTGACTCTTTTTGGTATTCCTGATGCTAAATCAAAAACAGTGGCTGCCGGCTTAGAATTTTGCGAAGTTGGCAGTCAACAGCTTCCCATAGGAACAATGGCAGAATACTCAGCCCAATTAGGTAGACGCAGTGGCTTAGCTGCATTACGATACAATATCAATTTTTTTGCCCAAGAAGCAAAAGTGCTTTTTGAAGAAATGCCAAAAGCCATTCAAGCAACCCAGGTAGAAATATTACTGGTGGACCAGGCTGCGTCAACTGGAGGAACCATTGCCGAATACTTAGACATTCCGTTTATCACGGTTTGCTGTTCTTTAATGTTTAATCAAGAGTCAAAAATTCCTCCAGTGATTAGTTCTTGGCAATATAATCCTGCTGGCTGGGCTAAACTGCGTAATCGTCTCGGTAACAAAGTGTTTAATCGTCTTTCTAAACCGGTTAGAGATGTGGTGATTGAGTATCGTCAACAATGGAATTTACCCCCTGGTTATTCCTCTTCTAAACTGGCTCAAATTTGCCAAGAACCTGCTGAATTTGAATTTCCTCGGGAAAATTTGCCCTCTTCTTTTCACTTTACTGGCCCGTATAATAACCCCATCAGTCGAGAACCTACCCCCTTTCCTTGGGAAAAATTAACAGGACAACCGTTGATTTATGCCTCCATGGGAACGATTCAAAATCGCTTGATTAAAGTCTTTCAAACCATTGCCGAAGCTTGTGCTGATTTAGACGCACAACTGATAATTTCTCTGGGAGGTTCAGCCAAACCTGACGCTTTACCCAAGTTAGCCGGTTCACCCTTGGTAGTGGAATATGCTCCTCAATTAGAATTATTGTCAAAGGCAGCTTTAACCATTACCCACGCAGGCCTGAATACGACCTTAGAATCATTAAGTTACGGGGTTCCCATGGTGGCCATTCCTATTGCCAATGATCAGCCAGCCGTCGCAGCCCGAATTCAATGGACAGGAACAGGGGAGGCTATACCCCTCAACCAATTAACCACTAGGAAGCTTCATAAGGCTGTTAAACGGGTTTTAACCGAAAATTCTTACAAAAACAATGCTTTACGTCTTCAAAGGGCGATTCACAAAGCAGGGGGCGTAAGTCGAGCGGCCGATATTATCGAACAAGTCATTGCTACTGGTAAACCGATTGTCGCTTCACGTCATTAGAATGAATACCTTTAATCGAAAGCTTGGTTTAGTTGAAAATTTCTTTAACATTGTTCACGATCTAGGGGGTATGATCGATGTCAATCTTATTCGGGTAGAAGGGTCAATCAATGGAGCAATTCTACAACAAACCCTGGATGTATTACAAAAGCGTCATCCTTTGCTGCAAGTCCATATTGTAAAATCAGCCGATGGTGTTTATTTTCAATCTCACCGAACAACCAAAATTCCTCTCTCTATCATAGATAAGCAAGATGAAAATCAGTGGTTAAAAGTTGCTCAAGATGAGTTACACCAAAAATTTCCTAATAATACTAATCCGCTTTGTCGGGTGATTTTATTACGCTCTACTATTCCAGGGGGAATGAGTGAAATTATTGTCACTTTTCATCACGCAATTATTGATGGGATATCCTCCATCACTTTTATCAACGAACTATTATCTTATTATGACAAAATTAAAGTTGAAGGATATTTATCGAACATCCCCATAATGGAATTTCTGCCACCAGTAGAAGAGAGGTTAAATAAGAACCTTATTAATCAAACTAAGAATAAGAAAACTGCTCACAAATCTTTGAAACCGCAGATATTTATTGAAACTGAAGCACCACCAACTGAGAGAAAAACTCATTTTGTAACGCACAGTTTTAGTCAAGAGATAACCCTCAGACTGAAACAACGTTGTAAACAAGAAAAAACAACCATACACGGTGCTTTATGTGCTGCCATGTTATTAGGAACAGCGAAAATTGCCTTTGATAATACATCGATAAACTTATCCTGTGGATCAAATATTAATTTGAGAAAATATTGTCAACCTGAAATCAGTCCTAAATCTTTGGGTTGTTTTGTTTCTACTGTAGAAGAAATTCATACCTTAGACGCAAATATGTCTTTTTGGGATTTAGCGCGAGAATGCAAATCAAAAATAAATACATCGATTAATTTAGGAATTCCTATCGCTTTTGCCAGCAACGAAAGCTTAAAAAATATGAATAAAGATAGTATTAATCAAATGTCGAACTACAATATGGGACGACATACGACAATACAAATATCAAACCTTGGCAAGTTAAATTTATCCAATGTTTATGGCGATGTAACATTGAAAGAATTATATTTTGCCACAGGACAACATTGGATAGGTGCTTCTCTTTGCTTATGTGTGGTGACTTTCCATGAACAGCTATATTTCACTTTTCTTCATGTCGTTCCTTTAGTAAGTTCTCAAACTGCACAATTGTTAGTTGATGCTTTTATAGACATTATCAAACAAGCTTGTACTCAAGAAAATTTCTAGTTAATAATTATGTCAACTTTACTCCCAGAAACTCAACTTCCCAATGGAATGAAAATATTTTGCCTGCGCGAAGAAGAAGTACCCATTCTTTATGAGCAGATTCAATACTACATTAAACATGGAATCAAGCTACACGAAGGCGATGTTGTATTTGATGTAGGAGCTAATATTGGCTTGTTTTCCTTATGGGCCTATCAAAAGTATCAGAAAAATGTAAATGTTTATGCTTTTGAACCTATTCCCGCCATTTTTAATGTCTTAGAGGCTAATGCTCTACGTTTTGATCCAGAAAAAATAAAAGTCTTTCCCTGTGGACTTTCTCACGAGTCTAAAAGTGTAACATTTGCTTATCATCCTAACGCTACGATGTTATCGACTGCATATCAGGAAGATTTGCCGGAGCTACGCAACCAACTTAGACAGGCTGTTATCCGCAATACTAAAGAACCATCTCATTCCCTTCGTTGGTTAGAAACAGGTTTTGAAATTGAGCAGATCACTTGCCAGTTAAAAACTATCTCAGAGATTATACAAGAAAACCAAATTGAACAGATTGATTTGCTTAAGATTGATGTCGAAAAAAGCGAGTTGGATGTACTTTTAGGTATTGAAGCTCAAGATTGGCAAAAGATAAAGCAAATTGTGGTTGAAGTTCACGATTTAGAGGATAAACTCCAAAAAATTACAACTTTGCTCAAAGAACGCGGTTTTAGCGAAGTTGAAGTCGAACAAGAGTCTATGTTGAAAGGTTCTAATCTTTTCAATTTGTATGCCTGGAGACGATAAAGTAATTCTTCTGAATACCTTTTAAGCGATCGGCAAAAATCGTCCCAAGGAAACTGAAGACAAATCAACGAGAGAATCTCTCAAACCGCAATTAATTATTGAAAATGATACTTTCTAGTAATCCTTGGCTTTATTTACCTAAATCGAATGAAAATGCCGCAATCCGATTATTTTGTTTTCCCTATGCCGGAGGAGGAACTCGAATCTTCCGACATTGGCCCAATCATTTATCAGATACCATCGAAATTTGTGCCATTCGATTACCCGGAAGAGAAGGAAGAATCTCAGAAACTCCCTTTACTAAATTGACTAATCTAGTAGAAAGTATAACGCCTAATTTACTGCCTTATCTCGATAAACCGTTTGCTTTTTTTGGTCATAGTTTAGGTTCATTAGTCTGTTTTGAAGTTGCCCATCAATTATGTAAAAACTACGGTATACAACCATTTTTTCTTTTTGCGTCTGGCCATCCTGCGCCTCAATTACCCGATCTCGATCCCCCAATTCATCAATTACCAGAGCCTGATTTTATCAGAGAAATTAACAAGTTAAATGGAACCCCCAAAGAAATTTTACAAGATAAGGAATTAATGCAACTTTTGATTCCAATTTTAAGGGCAGATTTTGAAATTTTAGAAACCTATCATTACACCCCTAAACCTCCTTTAAACTGTCCCATTACTGTTTTTGGAGGATTAAATGATCCAGAAGCCAATGAAACAGAATTAGTAGCTTGGTGTCAACAAACCAATCAATCATTTGAACATTATATGTTTCCTGGGGATCACTTCTTTATTCATTCAGCAGAATCAGACATTTTTCCTATTGTTGAGCGATCGCTAACCGAGGCAAGAGCCTCCGAAGGCAGAGGGCAGGAGGCAGGAGGCAGGTGTTAGATGTACTTTAATAACTCGCAAAGTGCTGTAAATGTCTGAAAAGACAAGACCATTCATGTGGATACTGTGGACTCAAACTCACATCCGAGGAACGAGTACACCTCCATCATATCGATGGAAATCACAGTAATTCGAAGCCAAAGAACCTACTAGCGGTTCATAAAAGCTGTCACCATTACATCCACATGGGCAAGGCTGGAAAAGCCTAATTTGTCGGGAGCCGAGTGCAGGGAAACTTGCACGCTCGGATCTAAACGAGAGGAGCGAGGGATAATACCCTCCTTCGACTCAACCTAAAATACTTCCTCCTTCAACCTGTGGGAGTATGTCTTCAATTATTGACAATTATTTTCAACACTGTTGACAAGAATTATTAATAAGCCTATGATGAAATCAATAAGTGTTCTCCTCTCAAGGATGGATCAGCAGGTGGAATCGTTCAGCAACATAAGAAACGGTTCCCCTATTTTTTTATTATTTATTCCACAATTATTGATAAGATATGGCAAAAGAAGGGAAAACACACCTCAATTAATTAAGAAATCCCTAGTCAATCGTTCCTGAGAAACGTTAACATAAGTTAACAAGTGTTTCTATTTAAGAAACCATACCTGCATCGTCAGGCGTTATCATCTGGTTAGATCATTAACCTTGATATATTGAAGTTAACCCTATCTTCACCTTTAGTTTAAGAAGAGGCCGACAGCGTGAACAAAAATAACAAAAAATGGCGCAATGCTGGACTATACGCACTCTTATTGATTGTTGTATTAGCCTTAGCATCAGCCTTCCTAGATAACAACAACACTCAAAGTCGGGATAATTTAACCTATAGCGAGTTTATTGAGCGTGTAGAAAGTAACAAAGTTGATCGAGTGACCCTAAGCTCCGATCGTACTCAAGCCAAAGTGCCTAACCCCGAAGGTGGCGCACCGTTACTAGTTAATCTACCCAATGATCCCGATTTAATCAATATTTTGTCTGAAAACGGTGTTGATATTGCAGTTCAACCCCAAAATGACGAAGGCATCTGGTTCCGAGTTCTCAGCAGCCTAGCCCTTCCCATTCTCTTATTAGTCGGGTTATTTTTCTTACTGCGACGGGCTCAAAGTGGACCTGGGTCCCAAGCGATGAACTTTGGTAAATCTAAGGCCAGAGTACAAATGGAACCCCAAACCCAAGTTACCTTTGGAGACGTAGCTGGTATTGAACAAGCGAAACTGGAACTAACTGAAGTCGTCGACTTCCTCAAAAATGCCGATCGCTTCACCGCCATTGGGGCAAAAATTCCTAAAGGAGTTTTATTAGTTGGACCTCCTGGAACGGGTAAAACCCTTCTGGCAAGGGCAGTCGCAGGAGAAGCCGGTGTTCCCTTCTTCAGCATTTCTGGTTCTGAGTTCGTCGAAATGTTCGTCGGTGTGGGTGCATCCCGTGTCCGTGACCTTTTTGAACAAGCCAAAACAAACGCCCCTTGTATCGTCTTTATCGATGAGATCGACGCAGTAGGCCGTCAACGGGGTGCCGGTTTAGGTGGTGGTAACGATGAACGGGAACAAACCCTTAACCAACTTTTAACCGAGATGGACGGGTTTGAAGGCAATACCGGCATCATTATCATTGCTGCGACCAACCGTCCCGATGTTTTAGACGCAGCCTTACTCCGTCCCGGTCGTTTTGACCGTCAAGTGGTGGTTGACCGTCCCGACTACGCGGGCCGTCAAGAAATTCTCAAAGTTCATGCTCGTGGTAAAACCCTTTCTAAAGACGTGGATCTCGATAAAATTGCCCGTCGTACCCCTGGGTTTACCGGTGCTGACCTCTCTAACCTGTTAAACGAGGCTGCTATTTTAGCTGCTCGTCGTAATTTAACAGAGATTTCCATGGACGAAGTTAACGACGCGATTGATCGCGTTTTAGCTGGTCCTGAGAAGAAAAATCGGGTGATGAGTGAGAAACGTAAGACCTTAGTGGCTTATCATGAAGCCGGTCACGCTTTAGTCGGTGCTTTGATGCCTGACTACGACCCTGTACAGAAAATTAGCATTATTCCCCGTGGTCGTGCCGGTGGGTTAACTTGGTTTACTCCTAGCGAAGATCGTATGGAGTCCGGGTTATATTCTCGTTCCTACCTACAAAATCAAATGGCGGTCGCTTTGGGGGGTCGTGTGGCTGAAGAAATCATCTTCGGTGAGGAAGAAGTTACCACCGGTGCCTCTAATGACTTACAACAGGTGGCTAGAGTTGCCCGTCAGATGGTAACACGGTTTGGTATGAGCGATCGCTTAGGACCGGTAGCCTTAGGACGGCAAAACGGAAACGTCTTCTTAGGCCGCGATATTGCCTCTGATCGGGACTTTTCTAATGAAACCGCTTCTACGATTGATAATGAGGTTCGTCAACTGGTTGACACCGCTTATAGTCGTGCTAAAGATGTGTTAGAAAGTAACCGTCACATCTTAGATCGTCTAGCGGATATGTTAGTTGAAAAAGAAACCGTTGACTCTGATGAACTGCAAGAAATTTTAAGCAGTAATGAGGTTAAAATGGCTACTTTAGTCTAGGCTTTTATCCTTATCTAACTTTTTAAGCAGCACCTAAAACAGTGCTGCTTTTTTTGTACTAAAGTTTAAACTACAGGATAATTAAGACTGAAGTGTTGACAAGCCAAAATTGATGAATCGAAAAACCCATGGAGCGATCGCTGCAGGACATCCCAAAACAGCCCAAGCCGGTCAACTGATGTTTGAATTGGGGGGAAATGCCTTTGATGGGGCGATCGCTGCGATGTTAGCTTCTTTTGTTGTTGAATCTACCTTAACCTCTTCTGCTGGTGGGGGCTTTTTATTAGCCCATACCCAAGAAAAAAAAAGTATTTTATTCGATTTTTTTTGTCAAACGCCTCGGATGAAAAAATCGATTGAGGAGATTGAATTTTATCCTGTTAGTATTAACTTCGGTGGGGCAACTCAAGAATTTCATATTGGTCGGGGTTCGGCGGCCATTCCTAGTAGTTTAATTGGATTGTTTAAGGTTCATCAGCAACTGGGTAAGTTACCTTTTTCTGTGGTGATAGAACCCGCTATCGACTATGCTAGAAATGGTTATGAAGTTACCCCTTATAATCGAGTTACCTTTGAAATTTTAGAACCCATTTTAAGGGCTTCCCATGAGTCTCGAAAATTATATTTATCCAATAATCAGTTATTAAATATAGGAGAGAGAGCCTATGTTAAAGATTTTGCTAATGTTTTAGAAGAATTGGCTAAAAAAGGAATTCAAGAATTTTATCAAGGTGATATCGCTCATCAAATGTTGCAAGATATGAAAGAAGGAGGTTATTTAACTCAAGACGATTTAACTCATTATCGTGTCATTAAAAGAAAGCCTCTACATATTAACTATAGGGGGTATGAATTATTAACTAATCCTCCTCCGAGTTCAGGAGGAATTTTAATTAATTATGCTCTCAAACTTTTAGAAACCGTTGATTTAAAGGGTTATGAATTTGGGAGTCAAAACCATCTCCAATTATTAGCGACAGTCATGGCATTAACCAATGATGCTAGAAAAATAAACTATGATAATTATGTTTATAAGGAAAATATAATTAGTCAGTTTTTAAGTCAAAAAAATATTTTTGAGTCTCAAACGAAGTTACAGAAAACTATTAATAAATGGGGCAGTACCACTCATATTAGTGTCATTGATGAACACGGTAATGCGGCCAGTGTGACTAATTCTAATGGGGAAGGGTCAGCTTATGTTATTCCTAATACGGGAATTATGCTCAATAATATGTTAGGAGAAGCGGATTTAAACCCCTTAGGATTTCATTGTTGGCCTTGTGATTGCCGAATTTCTTCTATGATGTCTCCTACCCTTATTCTTAAAGAAGGAAAACCAGAAATCGTTTTAGGTTCAGGAGGCTCAAACCGCATTAGGACGGCTCTTTTTCAAGTTATTTCTAACTTATTAGATTTCAATTTTTCCCTAGAAGAAGCTATTAATAAGCCGAGAATTCACTGGGAAAATAATCTGTTTAACCTAGAACCGAGAGAACAACTAGAAACCATTAAAAACTTACAATTACCTCCAAACACAGAAATTACTCTGTGGCAAGAATTAAGTATGTTTTTTGGTGGGGTTCATGGTGTGAGATTCAAGGATAATCATTTACTAGAGGCCATAGGAGATATCCGCAGAGCAGGCGTTGGCATTGTTTGTTAAATTCTACTCCACTTGATAGATAGAAGTACCTGGCCGTTCTTGTCCCCATTTCATGAGTTGGTCTAACGTAGAACGAGGCACCCCAGACCGACGAGAGGCACCATTAAGTCCGGCTCCCCGTCGCAACAAGTTGATAGCCGTTTGTACTTTACGGTACATCTTTGTTCCATAGCGAATCTGTTGTTTATCGTGAGCGATAACTAACCCATAAGCAATATCATTAGCAATTTGAATCGATATCTCTTGAGCTAGTCTTTTCTTAGTTTCTTCAACAGAAGGAAACTGCTCAGCATTCCGTGTCTTTTGATAGGGAACTTGGGGTAAACTCTCTGCGTCTTGGGTTACAGCTAAGTCTTGATGTAATGAACTAGAGGTTCCTAGTGCTGATGATGCCTCTGTCAAACTGCTCAATATAGAGCCACTTAATAACAAACAGGTTAGATATTTCATAGAGCAACGATACCCACTTGTTCGGTGGGTCTGTGTGTGTTGGATAGAAATAAGTTTGCTGTTTAATGTAGCAAATATTTAGGATTCGAGCCAAAACGTTTTTGTGTTAGCAGCATAGATAATTTTTGTTTTAATCTAAGAAAGCAATAACCTTTTGTGTCTGACAAAGTGGCAAACTGCTGTAAATTATCATCAATGCAAATCCTATCATGCTCCTTAAAGTGAAAAATTGGCTGATGAAACAGTCAAATACTTTATTTTCTTGGAAAACAGAAGACTCCAATAGTATCCCAACATCAGAACCATCACCCCATGAATTGCCAGCCAATATTAAACAACAAATAGACGAAAAAATCAAAAATTTAGATAATAATCCCACAGAAGAACAAGGGATTATAGACACTTTAAATAATACTTTTCACCGTTGGCTCAATAATCCAGAAACAGAGGAAAATTCGGTGGTTATTTTAAGTAGTCCCGTTACCTCTGTTTCTTCTCTTATAGTAGATACTATCAAAAAATGGTCATTACAAAAACAAATAGTCATTAAGGTTTTACCTTTGGATGCTAGACCACCTGATATGAAAAGTATTATTCCTATTGTAGAAGATTTTTTGGAAGAACAAGGTCATAATGTAGAAACTCAACAAAATATTTCAGAAGTATTTGTTATTCCTAGTCTTGATTTTTGTTTTCTTCGTTCTGTAGAAGGATTGAATGCAATTGAATATTTACAATCTTTGTTTTGTCAACATTCACAACAGCGTTTTTGGATTATTGGTGCTAATCAAGTTAGTTGGCAATACTTAGATTTAGTAAGCAATATTTCTGCTTTTTGTGGTGAAACTTTTATCTTGCCTGAAGTGTCTCCAGACAAGTTACAAGAGTGGCTAAATCCTATTATCGAATCCTTTGATATTGGCTTAGATAAATTTAAAATAGAACAACAAATTTTAGAAGAAACAGGGGAAAGTGATCAGAATGATTGGGGAAAATATTTTGAGCATTTAGCTGATATTTCTGAGGGAGGCAGTCTAGTGACAGCACAAGTTTTTTTGAATTCTATCTATCAAGAAAAAGAAGAAGACGAAGATGGAGAAACTAAACAACAATTACTGACAAATTATCCTGAATTATCTGAGTTACCTTTTATTGATTTTCCTGAACAATATATTTTATACTCTCTACTATTACATGGTAGTTTAAACCTCTCTGATTTAGCAGAGAGTTTAGGAGATGAAAAAGGAGAAGTAACTGGGAAAGTACAAATTTTACGCCGTCAAGGGCTTATTAAACAGCATAATCAAATGTTAACTATTAATCCTTTTCATTATCCAAAACTAAAACAAAAATTATCGAGTAATAATTTTATTATGAGTGGAGAATAAAACCATGAATCATTTTTTAGTTACAATCAATCATCAATTATATTGGTTAGCTCAATCTTCTGCAAATGATATTCAAGGAAACTCAGATAAGGATATTATTTCCGAACTTACTATAAACAAAGTAATTCAGGGAATACTAATTTTAGTCAGTGCTTACTCCATTTTAAAAATTGTCGATAAACTCATTCTTTGGTTATCAGAAAGAATTGCTAAGCGATGGCGTTTAAGAGTCAAACAATTTTTACCTTTCTTAAGAATGTTTGTCTTAGTCATAACCGTTATCATTTTAATGAATCTATTTTTTCATCTATCGAGAGAAAATATTATTGCTGTAACGGGGACGGTTGCGGTGGCCTTGGGTTTTGCTTTTAAAGACTATGCTAGTTCTATTATTGCTGGCATTGTGGGTTTATTTGAATCGCCCTATGATGTAGGCGATCGCGTTAAGATAGGAGAGCATTATGGTGAGGTAATGAGTTATGGTCTACGAGCCATTAAACTGAAAACCCCTGATGATAATTTAGTCACCATTCCCCATAACAAAATTTGGACAGAAGCGGTGTCTAATGCTAATGCAGGAGCGTTAGAAGCTCAAGTTGTTACAGAGTTTTATTTTGCTCACGAAACCGATGTTGATTTAGTGCAGAAAATGCTTTATCGGGTTGCCCATACTAGCAAATATACTGCTTTAAAATTACCCATTTTAGTGATTATAGAAGAAAAACCTTGGGGGACTTTATTTAAACTTAAATCCTATCCTCTAGACGCTAGGGATGAATTTGTTTATAAAACGGATTTAACCACCAGAGCCAAACAAGCCTTTGCTAAACATAAACTAAGTTATCCTCGTATTTTTGAAGTAGAAGGAGGGCCGTTAGAATAATATGAAATCCAATGTTTGCTACAAACGATTACAGGGGAGCAGGGAGACGAGCGACCCCGCGCTGTCTTACAGCGCAAGGGAACGCGCCAGGAAGGGGAGTAGGGAGAAGTTTTATTAAGTTAAGATAGGGTTAATACATGAGGATTTAAACCATTGTCAGAACTCTCCGCTTTTGCCCCTGTTAACGAATTAACTCTGGTTGCTCGCTTGAGTTTAGCCTTGTTAGCTGGAGCTATTGTTGGTGCAGAAAGGGAAAGCAAAAATAAATCCGCCGGTTTACGAACTCATATTTTAGTCAGTTTTGGGGCTGCTATGTTTGTCCTCATTCCCATTCAACTGGGTGCTGCTCAACAAAATCCAGATATTTTAGGAAGAACGATTTCTGGAATTATTGGAGGGGTCAGTTTCATCGGTGCAGGAACCATTCTACGGAGTTCAAGGGTTCACGGGTTAACCTCTGCGGCTGCTATTTGGGTATCATCGGCTTTAGGAACTGCCATTGGTTGCGGTTTATGGTTATTAGGGTTAATAGGGACTTTGGTGGGGTTAATTGTTCTCAGACTTTTAGAGAAATTAGAGTGAGAGTTAACTCATATCTTGCACCTTCGATAATCCCCCCTCTAACTCCCCCCTTTCAAAGGGGGGCAGGGGGGATGGCAAGAGGCAACAGGCAATAGAGAAAAATATACTATTATTGCTGTTGATAAAATCTCCCTGCTCCCTACTCCCCTGCCATTCGTGACAACTTAAGAAAATCAAGCAAATGTCAAGAGAAGTTAAAAAGTGAAAGTGGGCGGATGAGAAAGAAAAAACTCGCTTTGTCCTAAAATAAAAGGCGATAAACCATAATTAGCTTTCAA
>NETF01000189.1 GCA_002172675.1 unicellular cyanobacterium SU3 | reverse complement strand
GTCCAAATTAGAGTTAATTCCTTCAACCCCTTATTAATTCGTTCTGAAGGCTAATTTTGACTTCAAGTTTAATCTGCCTGTTTTCATTGCTGTAACTGGGTTATGGATTCTTGGAGATGTCTATTGATAAAATTCCTGACTTAGCAGAAAAGGTTGGAGAACTCAAGAACTGGAGACAATTTTTAATTATTACTGTTACTGCTAGTATTAGTGGTTTTATTGGTTGGTTTCTTCGAGGAGGCAATCTTAAACCTTAACTTGTATTATCTCCTATTTTTAAGTAAGAGCTTTGGCTATCCTGTTTCAGTTAATAATTCTAAATTTATAACTTATTTCCAAGAATTAGTATCTCCATATTCATCATCTCTTAATTTTTTTTGTTGCTGAACCGATTCTTGAAATGCACCAATAGCAAAGCCAACTGCTGCACCTCCAAAAAGTAGAATTTTTTTACGTTCTTCTCTACCTGATATTTGAGTAACAGCCAAACCAAACATCGCACCAATTAAAGCGGTTACAATTCCAGCAAAAATAACTTTTCTAATATTCATAGTTATTACCTTCCTATTTAGGTAAAAGAAATAATTAATAAGATAATGGTCCCCACAAACAAGATGTGATTCATCCAATCGTTAAATGTCCAATTTTTAAACATTTTCATAACTCCTTAGCTTATAGTTGGTTTCTATTAGGATTGTTTTGACTAAAATGGTGGGTTACGACGGATTATTATATTCTTTTTACAACCTAAATGATAGCCGTCTAACCCACCCTACATACATTATTCATTCTGAGGAGAAACCCGATAAACGGGGGTTTTTTCTTCTTCTGGTGCAATAGGAGAGGGTTGATTATCGTTTCCATGATCATTTCCCCCATTCCCAGGAGGGTTGCCGTCATCGCCACCGAGGACATATTTTTCAAAGTTCTTGATAACAATATAAAGAATAGGAACCAACACCAAACTTAACACCGTTGCTAAGGCCAAACCCCCGAAAATAGCCGTTCCCAAAGACCAACGACTCACCGCCCCAACACTCGAAGCCGCTAATAAAGGGGCAAACCCCACCAACGATGAAACGGCAGTCATTAAAATAGGACGTAACCGTTGTTCAGCGGCACTAATGGCAGCTTGAGTAATACTCATGCCAAGATCACGAGACTGGTTAGCAAATTCTACAATCAGGATGGCATTTTTAGCAGCTAAGCCGATTAACATCACTAAAGCTACCTGAGCATACATATTATTATTTAACACTGGCCAAATGCCATTACCAGGGTTAAACGGTGCAGTTTGTACAAAGGCGACTCGTAACCAAATCATCCCCAACGCTCCTAAAATAGCCAACGGAACCGTTAAGAGGATGATGGTGGGGTCGATATAGCTTTCATATTGGGCTGCTAACACCAAAAATACCATCACAAACGCTAACCCAAAAACAATAGGGGCAGCCCCTGCCGAACTTTGTTCCTCGGCCGCCGTATTCGTCCAGGAATAGCCAAAACCAGGCTGTAGCGTCTCATTAGCCACTTCTTCCATTGCTTTAATCACCTGACCAGAACTATAACCCGGTGCCGGAGACGCAATTAATTTAATGGCTGGAAATGTTTTATAACGGGTAAGAATGGGAGGATAGGTAATGGTTTCGGTACTGACTAAGTTACTCAGTTGAACCATCGCCCCTTCTCGCGATCGCACATATAAACGGCCGATATCTTGGGGGTTAGAGCGATCTTGTGCCGTTGCTTGGGCATAAACCCGATAAAGACGACCTTCAAAAACAAATTGATTAACAAAATTAGAGCCAATATAAGTTTGTAAGGTTCTTAAAATGCTATCAATATCAACATTTTGTGCTTTTGCCTTTTCTCTGTCAATGGATAAAGTGATTAAAGGACTATTAAAGGTAAAAGTGGTAAAGGTTCGCCCAATTTCTGGCCGTTGATTAGCGGCCGCCATCACTTGTTGTACATTATCTATCAACGCATCCATACCTTTTAACTGACGGTCTTGAATAAAGATTTCTGACCCGTCAAAGTTACTTAAACCATCCACCGGAGGAGCATTGCTGGCAAAAACTCTGGCCCCAGATATGTTTTGAGCAAACTGTCGATTTAGATTTTGAATAATGCCAAAAGCCGATTTTTGCGGGCCTGGCCGTTCTTCCCAGGGCTTTAATTTAATAAAGGTGAGAGACTTATTAGCATTTCTCCCTTCAAAGGAAAATCCTGTTAAATTAATCACATGATCTAGGGTTTGCTCTGCATTATCCATATTTTGAATAATGTCTGTAATTTGCTGATCAATCTCCTGGGTATAATTGAGAGATACTCCTGGTGGTGCGTCGGTTAAAGCGAAGAAATAGCCTTGATCCTCTGCTGGAATAAAGCCGGATGGCATGGTGGTATAGATCCAACCAGTTGCCACTAACCCCCCAATAAATAAGGCCATAATGACAATTTTGATGTGGGTGAGAAAATTAATAAAACCCCGATAGCCTTGTTGAATGAAATCAAACCCTCGATTAAACCAGCGAAAAAAGACCGCTAAGGGCCCGTGTTTTTCTTCCGGTGGCCCGAGTAAAATGCCCGACATGGTTGGGGAGAAGGTTAAGGCGTTGAAGGTGGAAAATAAAACAGCAAAGATAATGGTTAGGGCAAACTGTCGATAAACGATGCCGGTGGTACCTGGAAAGAAACAAACGGGAATAAATACCGCCATTAAAACGACAGAAGTTGAAATAGTTGCCCCAAACAGTTCGTCCATTGCATCCATCGCTGCTTGAGTGGGGCGCATTCCTTGGGCTAATTTACTCGAAACGGCTTCAACAATGACGATCCCATCATCTACCACTAACCCAGTGGCTAATACACAAGCAAAGAGACTTAACTGGTTGAGGGTAAAACCAAAGGCATTTAAACCGATCATGGCCCCTACTAATGCTACAGGAATAGCAATACCGGGAATAATAGTGGTGCGCCAGTCTTGGAGGAACACAAAGATCACCAATACGACAAGGGCGATCGCTTGAATTAGAGTGATGGTTAAATCTTGAATAGACGCATTAACGAATAAGGTATTATCTAAACCGATAACTGCTTTGAGTCCGGGGGGAAAATTTGGCTCTAATTCTGCCATTTTCGCCTTGGCTGCTTCGGCGGTTTCTAAGGCGTTACTACCGGGTAACTGATAAATTAAAAAAGCAACCCCACTATAACCATCGACGTTCACCACAGTGTCATAGTTTTCCATCCCTAATTCTGCGTAACCCACATCCCCAATGCGGATCAAAGTGCCGTCGTTCCCCACTTTAACCACGAGATCCTCGGCTTCTGCAACGGTTTGAAACCGTCCTTGGACCCGCAGAGGTAATTCAAATTGTTGGTCAGGTGGGGCGGGTTGTTGTCCAATTCTACCCACCCCTACATCAAAGTTCTGCTCATTGATCACTCCGACAACATCTAAAGCGGTGAGTCCCCTAGCGGCCAATTTATCGGGATCAAGCCATATTCTCATGGCATAATTTGCCCCCCCGAATAAACCCACCGATCCCACCCCTGGCAACCCTTTCATCTCGTTCCAGACGTAGCGATCGACATAGTTATAAATAAAGGTTTTATCATAAATTGGTTGACCATCGGGCCTGTTTTCGGAATAAAATCCATAGACTAGGGTTAAACTGGGGGATTGGGTGTTGGTTCTCACCCCTGCTTGGTTAACTACCGAGGGTAAAGTAGATTGAGCTTGAGAGACTCGGTTTTGAACCAGTACCTGAGCGGTGTTACGGTCCATTTCTGTGGGAAAAGTGACGTTAATGGAAACATTCCCAGTATTATCGGTAAAGGAGTCGATCCACCTTACTTGTTCAGTTCCGTTGATTTCCCGTTCTAATACGGTGGTAACGTTGTCTTCTGTGGTTTTAGCATCGGCCCCGATATAGTTAGCCGTCACAGCCACTTTTTTCGGGGCGATCTCTGGTAATTTATCTAAAGGCAACACTGCCATAGAGATAGTCCCCAAAAGAATAATTACAATGGTGCAAACGGTACTTAAAACAGGTCTTTTAATAAACGCATTGGATAAGGACAGTAACATGATCCTGAGTTATAAAAGGACTGGCAGATAATGGAGTTTCTTATGATTTTGAATATAATCCTGATTAGTCTAACAAAGATATTGCTTATTGATAACTAAATTACATAATTTGTTTCATTGAGATTTGTTTATCTGCTTTCTTAACTTTTGTTTTTGTTTTATCATGGTTAATATTTAGCTCAATATAATCATGAAAGTTCCTTGGAGATTCTATTCTTTAGCTACTGGCTACAATAAACTTTTTATTGGTCTTATTTTACTGTTTTTATTGGCTCCCTTTGGCTCTTTAAATAGTTTTATTGGTTGGCTGGTTAGTATTTTCTTTCTGATAACTTTATTTTTAGGTTTAAATACCCTTAATTTACCTAAAAATATGCTCTTTTTATTGAGATTGTTTGCTGCTTTAGGATTTATTGCTGATATTATTGTTTTACCTTCTGATGCTTTAACAGAAATCAGTTCTTTGATATCTGATTGTTCCTATAGTTTTTTTATCATGCTGGTTATTTTAGCGATTGGATTTAGAATTTCCAACGAAGAAAAAGTCGATAAACAAGTTATTAGAGGGAGTATTTGTGTTTATTTACTTTTAGGAGTTTTCTGGTTTAGTTTATATAAAATTGTTTTATTTTTTGATCCCAATGCTTTCTCTCTCCCTGAACATTTAGAAGAATCTTCTTTATTTTATTTTAGCTTCACCACGTTAACAACCTTAGGCTATGGTGATATTACCCCTCATAACCCTTTTGCGATGACTTTAGCCAATACAGAAGCTTTAGTTGGACAAATGTATCCAGCAATTGCTATTGCTAAATTGGTTAGTCTTTATACATCTGAATAAACTTTATAAATAAAAAAATGTCTAAATTAAGTTTAGGAACACGGTTATTTTTATCCCATTTATTGGTGATGTTTGTAGGATTAGGTAGTTTTATTAGTATTGCTAAATTTTCTTCTCCTAGAATGTTTGTTCTTCGGTTAGAAAAGTTAGAAAAACAAGGATTTTTTACAGTTCGTTCAGCGAGAACTTATTTAGTAAAAGGGTTTGAAACAGCGTGGAATAATAGTGCATTTTGGTCAGTAATTTTCGGGGTTAGTGCTGCTGGAGGAGTAAGTTATGTTGTCTCTCGTCGTACCATGAAACCCCTTAATCAAATGAAAGAAATTACCCAAAAATTAGCCCAAGGTCATTTAGAAGAAAGAATGCCAGAAACTGATATTCCAGAATGGGATCAATTAGGAAATAGCTTCAATATGATGGCGAATAGTTTAGAAGGAGTTGAAAAAAGAAGACGAGAATTAATTAGTGATATGACCCATGAATTAAGAACCCCTTTAACGGTTATGAGGGGTTATTTAGAAGAATTAGCTAATGGTTCTGTTGAAGGAAATCCCGATCTTTATTTAAACTTAGTCAAAGAAACCAGAAGATTAGAAAGATTAATTCATGATATGCAAGAACTTTCTAAAGCAGAAGCGGGTTATCTTTCTATTACTTTACACCCTATTAAAATCATTCCTTTATTAACATCTTTAGTCGAAAGATTTAGCGATCAAATCATGGATGATGGTCCAATTATTCAATTAGATTGTCCTCAAGAATTACCTCCAGTTTTAGCAGATAGCGATCGCACAGAACAAATATTAGTTAATTTAATCGGTAATGCTATTCGTTATACAGAAACAGGAACAATTACCATTAAAGCTTGGTCAACAAAAAAACAAGTTTGGATCGAAATTATTGACACCGGAATAGGGATTAAACCAGAAGATTTACCATACGTCTTTGAAAGGTTTTGGCGTGCCGATAAATCCCGTTCACGGTATTCTGGAGGTACAGGTATTGGCCTAGCAATTACCCGTCGTCTGGTAGAATTACAAGGGGGGAAAATTGAAGTAGAAAGCGAAATAGGAAAAGGAAGTACCTTCCGCTTTTCTCTCTGCATCGCTTAAAGAAAATATTGATTATTAACTGCTCAATTATGAATCCAATATGGCAAAACCCTCCCCAAAAGTTAACGATTAATCCCCAAGAAGTTCATATATGGAAAACGAACTTAGACCAATCATCTATCAATGTTCAAAATAGTTTTAAACTTTTAAATGAGGATGAAAAGAATAAAGCCCAAAAATTTCACTTTGAAAAACATCGAAAAAGATTTACTATAGCTAGAAGTAGTTTAAAAAAGATTCTGAGTTTTTATTTATCAATATCTCCCCAAGAGATAGAATTTACATATAATGATTATGGAAAACCTAACCTATTAGAAAAAATCAATAATATTGATTTACAATTTAATGTATCTCATTCAGAAGATATAGCAATTTATGGCATAACTTGTCATTATTTGATTGGAGTTGATATAGAGTACATTCGTCCGATGTCAGAAGCAGAAAATTTAGCTAAACGGTTTTTTTCTATTCAAGAGTATAAACATATTAGTCTATTATCGTCTGCAAAAAAAGATCGAGAATTTTTTAAACTTTGGACAGCCAAGGAAGCTTATTTAAAAGCTATTGGCAAAGGAATCAGTGGAGGATTAGAAAAAGTAAAAATTTCCAACTATGAACCCAGACAATTTATTAGTTTACCTCATTCAAATAATATCAATTATAATCTAGTTTATCTAACCCCTCATCATAATTATTTAGCGGCAATAGCTGTTCAATATAATCAACAAACTTATCATTATTGGCAACTTAATTAATATTGCTTCACTTTTTGACCCTGACCCTGTAAAATCATAAATAACTTTTCACCCCAGAAAAATGATGACAAAAATCTTGTTAACTGGCAGTGATGGACAAGTTGGCCAAGACTTACAGCAAACCTTAGTCCCTATTGGAGAAATTGTTGCTACCAACCGTCAGCAACTTGATTTAACCTCTCCTGATAATATTCGTCAAGTCATCCAAGAAATTCAACCCGATATTATTGTTAATGCTGCTGCTTATACCGCCGTCGACAAAGCAGAAAGTGAGTCAGATTTAGCCTTTGCCATTAACGGGATTGCTCCGGCTATCATAGCAGAAGAAGCGAAAAAAATAGGTGCATTCTTATTGCATATTTCTACGGATTATGTGTTTGATGGAACAAAAAATACACCTTATTTAGAAACAGATAAAACCCATCCGTTAGGGGTTTACGGACAAAGTAAACTCGCAGGAGAACAAGGAATCGAAAAAAATGGCGATCGCTATGTTATTTTAAGAACAGCTTGGGTTTATGGGACTCAAGGTAAAGGAAACTTTGTCAAAACTATGTTACGTTTAGGTGAGCAAAAAGAACAGCTAGGCATCGTTAGTGATCAAGTTGGCAGTCCTACCTGGTCTTACGATATTGCTAACACCATAACCCACATACTAACTCAACTTAATTTAACAGAAACAAGAGAAATTTATCATTTTACAAATAGCGGTGTAGCAAGCTGGTATGATCTAGCTGTGGCTATTTTTGAAGAAGGAAAAAACATCGGATTTCCTTTGAGAATTAAACAAGTTAATCCCATCATAACCAAAGAATATCCCACACCCGCTAAACGTCCTCACTATTCAGTTTTATCCGGTAAAAAAACTGCTAAACTATTGGGATATAATGCACCCTATTGGCGTGATTCTCTTAAAGAAATGTTAATGAAACTCTCTAACAACTAACTTAAAATTATGAAAGCATTAATTCTTTCCGGTGGAAAAGGAACGAGACTAAGACCCCTGACTTATACGGGTGCAAAACAATTAGTTCCTGTTGCCAACAAACCTATTTTATGGTATGGGATTGAGTCAATTGTCAAGGCAGGAATTACCGAGATTGGTATTATTATTAGTCCCGAAACAGGAGACGAAATACGCAGAAAAACTGACACTGGGGAACAGTTGGGAGCCAATATTACCTATATTGTACAAGATGAACCTTTAGGGTTAGCCCATGCTGTCAAAGTGGCTCAACCCTTTTTAGGAAATGATCCCTTTATTATGTATTTAGGGGATAACTTAATTCAAGATGATTTGAATCTCTTTTTAGATAAGTTTAAAAATAAACATTTGGACGGATTAATTTTATTACGTTCTGTCCCTAATCCCACTGCTTTTGGTGTGGCTGAAGTTAACAACGAAGGAAGAGTCTTAACGTTAGTTGAAAAACCTAAAAATCCCCCCTCAAATTTAGCCTTGGTTGGCGTATATTTCTTTTCTACTGGTATTCATGAAGCCATTGCGAATATTCAACCATCAGCTAGAGGAGAATTAGAAATTACCGATGCTATTCAAGAATTAATTGATAGTGAAAAAATTGTTGAGTCAGTACAGTTAAATGGTTGGTGGTTAGATACAGGAAAAAAAGATGATTTATTAGAAGCAAATCGTATTATATTAGACACGAATTTAACCATTAATAAAGCAGGAAATATCGATCAAGATAGTAAAGTAAGTGGTAGAGTAAATATTAAAAAAAGTTCGACAATTATTAATAGTACCATTCGGGGTCCGGTTATGATTGGAGAAAATTGTCATATTGAAAATTGTTTCATTGGTCCTTATACCAGTATTGGTGATCAATGTACATTAATTGATGCTGATATTGAACATAGTGTCTTATTAGAAGGCGCACAAGTCTTAGAAATACATCAAAGAATTGTTGATAGTTTAATTGGACAACGAGCTAAACTAGAAATGGCTCCTCAACGACCAAAAGCTTTGAGATTTATGGTAGGAGATGATTCTCATATTGAATTAGTTTAACTTACATTTTAGAGGAATTCAAAATACTCATGATAGTATTTCAATAATTTCCATTTCAAACAAAAATCGGGATGACTGGATTCGAACCAGCGGCCCCTTCGTCCCGAACGAAGTGCGCTACCAAGCTGCGCTACATCCCGTTAAGAATATCATTCTAACGTGAGTTTGGGATAAGCTGAAAGGCTAATTCTATTGTTGTCTGAAACACTTACTATCTCGTCAATAATGCTCCAACTACGAACTCCTAACTCCTAACCCCGAACTCAGGTCATTTTAATTGTACCAAAATTCAAGGCTAAAAATCATTAAGACTTCCCACATTACTAACATCTACCTGAGAACAAGCACGCTTAATCAAACCAGCTAATACTTTACCAGGACCGACTTCTAAAACACGAGTAATCTCCTGTTGAGGCAAGGCTGACATGATATCGCGCCAACGAACTGATCCGGTCATTTGTTGGGTTAAACGTTCTTTTAAGATAGTTGCTGAGGTGCTAGGAATGGGATCAACATTAGACAGTACAGGAACTTTGGCCTCTGTAAACGTAGCTTCTTCTAATAATTGTTTAAATTGTGCTGCAGCTTGATCCATCATCGGAGAATGAAAAGCCCCGGATACTTTCAAAGGGATAGCACGTTTGGTCTTAACTTGAGAGGTGAGTTGATCGACGGCCTCAGGGGTTCCGGAAATAACCACTTGTTGTTCGCTGTTGTCGTTGGCCAAAACCACATCAGGAATAGCTGCGATCGCTTCTTCTAATTGAGATCGATCAAACTTCATCAACGCCACCATTTTACCGCCAGCAGCCTCGCTCATCAACTCAGCACGACGTTTTACTAATTTTAAACCGGTAGCAAACTCAAACACTTCAGCAGCATATAACGCAGAATATTCTCCTAAACTATGACCTGCCACTAAATTGACCTTTTGACCTTGATCTTTTAACAAGTCGATTAAAATACTTTCTACCACATACAAACAAGGTTGAGTGTATAAGGTTTTAGCTAATTCGGTTTCATCCCCTTGACATCTATTCAACACTGACCACCCTAATATATCCTTTGCTTCCTCAAAGCGATCTTTGCCTATAGGGGTTGTTGCTAAATCCACTCCCATCCCTACTGCTTGTGATCCTTGTCCTGGAAATACCCATGCTGTTTTCATAATAAATAACCTATTGATTAATGGTTTTTTCTTGTTTAAATACCCCAACGAAAAATGGCTGCGCCCCAAGTTAAACCCGCGCCAAACCCTGACGTTGCCACAACATCTCCTGATTTTATTTTTCCTTGTCCCACTGCTTCATCTAAAGCCAAAGGAATAGAACCGGCTGAAGTATTTCCATATTCATCTAAATTTGCAATCACTTTCTGAGGAGGAATTTTGAGACGTTTGGCCACAGCATCAATAATTCTTTGATTGGCTTGATGTAGAATTAACCAGTCAATATCATCAGTGGTTAACTGAGCGTTAAACAGTGCTTTTTCTATCACTTCTGGCACCTTTTCTACAGCAAAACGATAAACATCTCGTCCTTTCATAGTAATGGGCTGATAAGTACCTTGATTGATGGCTATGCCCTCTTTTAACTCTTGATCGTCGCCGTGATAGCCGAGATTTAAAGCATCATGTTGTTTACCGTCACTGTACATGGCAAAACCCAATAAATGATCTGTGTCTGGGATTGCTTGACAAACCACTGCTCCAGCACCATCCCCAAACAGAACGCAGGTCGTCCGATCTGACCAATCAACCCAACGGGAAAGAACATCAGCACCGATGACTAGGACATTGTGGTAAACTCCTGTGCGAATATATTGGGCTGCGGTGATTAGCCCAAAAACAAAACCCGAACAAGCGGCCGTTAAATCAAAGGCCACTGCATTATTCGCTTCTAGAATATGTTGTACTTTGGCTGCACTACCAAACAAATCATCAGCAGTAGAGGTCGCTAAAATAATCAAATCTATATTCCCAGGAGTGAGGCCGGCCATGGCGATCGCTCTCTTTGCTGCTTTAGCAGAGAGATCACTCAAGGATGAGTTAGCTGTGGCTAAATGTCGTTTACGGATTCCTGTTCGGGTGCGAATCCACTCGTCAGATGTTTCTACCAAAAGACTTAAATCGTCATTGGTCACTACCTGTTTTGGTGCAGCAGAACCACAACCTATTATGCTTACCCCTATTGGTTTCAAGAACCTTTCCCCCTAATAGTTCGTAACTAATCGATCAGAGTTGATAGCGATCACAATCTCAATTACCTGTTTTTATCTTGGATGATCTTTTTTGAGCAATCGAGACAATAAAGAGATAACCAATCATCACTCATCGATCAAATTTAATTAAAGTCGTCATCTCTAGTCTTCTTATTATCTCATTATTTTTCCACCGATGTTTGAATACTATCGGGGGTCGGGTTTTCCTGAGAGGCTTTAATTCGCTCTAACACTTGATGATCGATTGCTTCTTTTGCCAAACGAATGGCATTAAATATAGATGGAGCGTTAGAGCTACCATGACTAATAATACAAATTCCAGCCACTCCTAATAATAAAGCACCTCCGTGTTCGGCGTGGTCAATTCGTTGTTTTAATTTTTTCAGGTTTGGTTTAAGGATAGCTGTTCCTAATGCTCCTCGCCACCCTTGAGGGAGTTCTTCTCGCATAATTTGTAAGACGATTTCCCCTACTGCTTCAGCAAACTTTAATAAAACATTTCCGACAAAACCATCGCAAACAATCACATCAAAACGACCTGAAAGCACGTCTCGGCCTTCCGCATTACCGATAAAAGGAATAGTTTTGTTATTTTCTAACAGTTGGTAAGTCGCCAAGGCTAAATCATTCCCTTTGCTCGATTCTTCCCCAATATTCAATAATCCTACTTTTGGCTCATTGACTCCCATCACATATTGACTATAAATGGTTCCCATTAGGGCAAATTGTTCTAGATATTTGGGACGACAATCGACATTCGCGCCCACGTCTAAAATGATTACAGATTTTCCTGCTAAAAGGGTCGGAAAAACGGTTCCAATTGCAGGACGATCAATGCCTTTGAGACGACCTAATCTCAAGGTTGCTGCTCCCATCGCAGCCCCAGAGTGACCAGCCGATACCACTGCATCTGCTCGATTTTTTTTCACTAAATCCATAGACACATTAATGGAGGCTTTGGGTTTGCGCCGAAGTTCGCTAATGCCTTCGTGCATCTCGATCGCTCCTTCTGAGTCTACAATCTCTATATGGGTAGAGGGCTGATGATTTTGTAAGGATGCTTCGATGGACGGGCGATCGCCTACCAATAAAATATCCATATCCAACTCTTCAGACGCTCGGATTGCCCCTGCGACGATTTCATCTGGGGCATGATCTCCCCCCATAGCGTCCACTGCTATTCTTGCGCGATTTCCTGCCATTGCTCAAAACGATAGAAGCCATCAAGATTTTAGCAGAAGCTTTGAACAATTTTGAAATGAATCCTTAGTAATTTTTCTAATCACACTCATAATGATTATGGATTAATTCTATTTTGTCCTTAACTAGCTCTCATCTATCAGTCATCAGCCGTCACTGTTATTAAGAATATAGCTGAGTGCTGAATGCTTTTTAAATTGGGTCATTATTGCATAGATGCGATTGCAGTCAAATGAATGCCATGAAGTTCATCGTTTTAAGATAAAATAATCGTTGTAAGATAATATTTTAAAAGATGAATTTTTTGACTAATCTTTTTTCTGCTAACAGTACCGCCCGAAAAACAGCAAAAAAAACTCAACAAATTGGATTGCCGAATACAAGAAAAAGTCGTCGAGGAATACAAATAAAATCCTCTGAAGAAATCACAATTATGCGTCAATCTTCTTTAATTGTGGCAACGGTTCTCAAAGAAATTCAAGCAATGGTTAAACCAGGAATGACCACAGGAGATTTAGATAATTATGCAGAACAAAGAATTAGAGAAATGGGAGCCGAACCGAGTTTCAAAGGTTATTATGGGTTTCCTGGATCAATTTGTGCCAGTATTAATCAAGAAGTGGTTCATGGTATTCCTAATGCTAAAAGAAGAATTCGCCGAGGGGATGTCTTAAAAGTAGACACAGGAGCCTATTATCAAGGATATCATGGAGATTCTTGTATTACGATTGCCGTTGATAAAGTTTCCTCTAAAACTGCTCGTTTAATTCGGGCAGCAGAAGACGCTTTATATGCAGGAATTAGTCAAGTAAAAGCAGGAAATTATTTATTAGATATTGCAGGAGCTATTGAAGATGTTGTTAAACAATACGGTTATTCTGTGGTAGAAGATTATACCGGTCATGGAGTGGGACAAAACCTCCATGAAGAACCCCCAGTCTTTAATTATCGTACCCAAGAAATTCCCAATATTAAACTAAAAGAAGGGATGACGTTAGCCATAGAACCGATTGTTAATCAGGGGTCAAAATATACCAAAACCTTACGCGATCGCTGGACGGTTGTAACAGTAGATAATAACTTATCAGCACAGTTTGAACATACAGTATTAGTCACAGCAACTGGCTATGAAATCTTAACCGACCGAACTCATCTTAGTTGATTTCGGAGTTATTGATAATTAGTTAATAATTTAGACTAACAAAAATGGATCATGTTTCGGTATTTTCTACTTTTCAGAGGAGACTGAGAGCTATCTTATCGATTAACATTAAGATATAGGACAATATTTTTAAGAATAATTTGACAGGAGATATGGATTACAAAGATTACTATGCTACATTAGGCATCAATAAAAGTGCCAGCGCAGACGAGATCAAAAAAGCCTTCCGCAAATTAGCGGTAAAATATCATCCTGACAGAAACCCTGATGATAAGCAAGCTGAAGAACGTTTCAAAGAGATCAGCGAAGCTTATGAAGTATTGTCTGATCCCGAAAAACGGAAAAAATATGACCAGTTTGGCCAATATTGGAAACAAGCAGGCCAAAGCACTTGGCCAGGTGCCGGCGGTGCTAACGTAGACATGGGAAACTTTGATTTCAGTCAGTATGGTAATTTTGAAGAATTTATCAATGAATTATTAGGACGCTTCTCTACTCCAGGAGGCGCAGGGGCAAGGAGTTATGCTTATAGTAGTCCAGGAGGGGGTTATAGTAGCAATTTTAATGACTTTGGTGGTGGTTTTGGTAATCAAACCCCAGCCCCCAACCGAGAGGCAAGCCTAAAACTCACTTTTTCTGAGGCGTTTCGTGGGGTACAAAAACGCCTAAATTTAGGCAATGAAATTATTGATGTGCGTATCCCACCAGGGGCAAAAAATGGCAGTCGCATTCGTGTTCGAGGGAAAGGGGGAAGTAGTCCCTATAGTCAAAATAGAGGAGATTTATATTTGAATGTCGAACTAACTCCCCATAGCTTTTTTAAGTTTGAAGAAGATAACTTAGTGTGTGAAGTGCCTATCACACCTGACGAAGCGGTTTTAGGAACCACCATAGATGTACCCACCCCTGATGGTACAGTAACGGTTAAAGTTCCCCCTGGAATTCGTTCCGGTCAGTCCTTACGGTTAAAAGGTAAAGGATGGGTAACACCGAAAAAAGGAAGAGGGGATCAATTTGTGAAAATTAACATTGAAACACCCCAAAATATTAGTGAAATCGAACGGACTTATTACGAAAAAATTCGTGATAGTCGCACTTATGAACCCCGTCAACATTTACAACACATTAGTCTATAAGGGGTTATGAGGGGGAACATTCATCTAAAATAGTGAACTGTACATGATTAATAGCCAAATTCCCGATAGAAACCTGTTGTTTATTTAAAACAGTTCCGTCAATCATTAATCTTTCAAAAGGAACCCCTTTACTCATTTCTGCATGATACCAAGCTAACCCCATAAAAAACCGTGTGGGATAAGGGCCACCTTCATAAATATCATCGGGGTTTGATTCCATGGGCAACCAACCAATACCAGGGATATAAAACTCTAACCAAACATGATTATAGTCGGGTTTTAGAGGAATTTGACGAATTAAGGCAGAGGCCGGACATTTGTAACGGCCAACGGTACGGCAAGCAATGCCATTTAAACGGAATAAAGCCAGTAACACCCCGACATATTCCCCACAGGACCCGACACCCCGTCTCAGGGCAATATCGGGGGTATCAATATGGGGTTTAATGCCATAGGAAAGGCGATCATAAACATAGTTACGAATACTATAAATTTTTCTGAGGAGGTTGGTTTCTCGTCCTACTGCTTCGGCTGCAGCCCGTTGAATGATCTCTGTATCCATTGCTAAGTTATCATTATCCACCAAATAGTGATCGCCGTAGTCTGGAGGCATTTCTGGCAGATTTTCGCAGTTACGAGGGGTTAAGTTATATTTAATCCCGTAGACTTCTATTAACGCTTTCCAGCCAAAAATACAACGGGTATTCTCTGTTAAAGTATCAAATTTAAACACGGCAACCCGTTGACCATTTTCTTCTATTTCCGTAAAGGGGAGACCCACCGCTTCGACTTGACGAACTTTTTGACGGTGAGTTTCGGCCGGTAGGGCAATACGCCATTCTAAATTTTTCAGTTCAATGGGATCAAGGGGGGCTAACTCTTCAACATAAGACATTTCTATGAGATAACCATTAGACAAGGCATAATGATCATCGGCATAGTAGCGAAAATATAAAGGATGGATAAAGGTTTCAACGCGATAGAGGAGTTCATGGTTAGGATCGGCGTTAGGGTTATCACGGATGTAGGGTTCATTATTGACATAAGAGACATATAAAATGTCTTGATCGGTGTTGGGATCGTGATAAAAGCTGATGCCAGTGGGACATTCAAAGGGGGTTAATAAACTAAATTTTTGTTTTCCTGTTGCCCGGTCTAAACAATAAATACTTTGTTCTAGGGTATCACTTACCCATAATTCTTCTTCTTTGATAGTAATATTTTCGATCCCAATTCCTGGGGCATATAAACGGGTAATTTCTTGGGCATTTTCTCGATTAAAAACGGCGATGGTTCCTGTTTTTTGGGAGGAAATATAAACCGTTGATTTATAGATAGCGACACCGTTTACAGGATCAGAAAGTCGCACAAATAGTTCACAGTTGAAATCGGGATCGTCTAAATTACAATAATAAACGCTATAACGGGAAGTAAACCAAAGTGTATTATCTGCGATCGCTAGTCCTGTAGCCCCGATAAACTCTTCCCAGTGATTCGTATTAAGAACTTTTGTGTTGTGGGTGGTGGGATCAACTTCTAATAGATAACCGTTGCGATTATCTAAGGCATATAATTTATTATTATAAAAAGCAATTCCATGAATTTCTGAGGCTGCAATGGGGCGAATGGTTGCACCATTAAACTGTTGTTGTGGGGAGACAGATAAAAGAGTTTCAGAAATCATATTTTATGCTTAACTTATGTCTATCAGTGAACAGTTACCAGTGACCAGTGAACAGTTATCAAAATTTGCTCATGAATCATTCATTATTACTGGCTTTCTCTAGTCTATCAAGTTTAGCAGAATTAACTCTTAAAAAATGCTTATTTTGAACCAATTATTAGCTTAAAATCTTTTATTTTCATTAATTTTTCTCTGATGGTAGCCAGCTCATGCTAAAAACTAACTTTTATCAACGACAACTTAAAATCAATTATAATATAATTTATTGTAATCAGTTTAATAATAGCTGTCAAACTAACTCTAAAGCTGAATATAATTAAAATAAAACTGTAGTCAAATACTGATCATTATGTTAGAAACTAAACCTAAGTTCAAAAGCTTTGAGGACTATTTATCCTACGAAGATGATAATAATAAATGGTATGAATTATTTAATGGAGAATTAATCGAGATACCTCCAGAATCAGGAATTAATGTGCAAATCGCTAATCGATTATTGCTTATTTTTGCTCTGTTATTAGGTACAGATAAAGTCAGAGGTCAAGGATTAGAATTAGAAGTGAGAGGGGAACCAAGAAACCGTTATCCTTACCTTACCATAATTAGAGAAGAACATATTAATTTATTAGCAAAACGTAATACCATTCGTTTGTTTATGCCACCTCCTTTATTAGTAGTAGAAATTGTGAGTCCTGGGGAGTTACAACGGCATCGAGATTATATTGCGAAACGAATACAATATCAAGATTGTGGCATTCCTGAATATTGGATTATTGACCCTGAAAATAAAGCAGTGTTAGTCTTGGAATTGAAAGATAAAACATACATTGAAGTGGGAGAGTTTTTAGGAAGTGATAAAATTAGATCCTCTCAATTTCCTCAATTAGATTTGTTTGTATCAAAGCTTTTTGAGGTCAAAAGTTAGAAAGGTATATTATAAGCTATTTCTTTAAGTTTAGTTGATAAGAGGTTAAATTATGAAGCTTAAACAATTTTTATCAGAAAAACGAGTTCTGTTCGGTCTTTTGGTGCGGTGAATAAGTTACAAATATATTCCCCGACAGAAATGTTGAATGTCGTTAAAAAACTTTACATATTAAATTATACTAACTCTATCCTAGACAATTTTCATCTCAACCAAATCAGTTTTCTAAACCAATGAACATCACTAATTTCTTGACACATATAAGCTTGAAGATAACGAAGTTTATCTAATATCGTTTTTCCAAATTCTTGAGGTATTTCTATTAGTTGTAAAATTAGATAAGCAATTAAGCAACTATAGATTTGTATGGGAATGCCATTTTCATTCTTTGTCATCAGTCTGTCTAGCTTCAAGTGCATCTTTAAAAACTTCCAAAGTAACTCTATCTGCCATCGTTGTACATATATTTCCCCTATCTCTTCATTACTTACTCCTTCTTCTCCATCAAAGAGTAAATTAGTAGCCAATCTGAATTCTGTTCTATCTTCTAAGTCACAAAATGTTACTACTCTAATTTCTACTTCTCTTTCATTTTTTCCCACTTTACTCTTGCCATTTTCTAGCACTTCTAAACCTAGATTATTTTTTATTCTTAAAACAAATGCCTTATTTTCTTTTTCTTTTAATTCCTTTATTTTTTCACAAGATGCAAAACCCCTCTCTTTGTGCGCTTCCTCTAGGCGATTACGAATCGCCGAGGTCGCACCGCTATCCATTATTCCTACAGTCTTTTCTGGGATAGACTCTACTGTTTGATGACCATATTTATAGTCATGTCCTTGCCCAAAATGAATAACTATTCCTCCTGGTTCTGATGTCCAACTGTCTATTCCGCAAAATAGTTTTACTTGATGATATCCTTGACTCCATAATAGTTTACTTGTTCAACTAATAATTGTTGAATCAATAGGAAAGTAAGAGCGAGCTTTTCTTTCACCTTTCTGTCGTCTAAGTTCCCTTTTTAATTGGTAAATAATGTCAAGAAATACTTGAGTATCTCTTTTTTTACTGGCTTTAGAAAAATTAGATATTTTTAGGTCTATTCCTTGAGCATTTAATCTCTTAAATAAATCCTGCATACTGACGAGCGACCCCGGCGAGGTTCCCTCGCCATGGGAACGCGCGGTGACCACACTTTTGTCCATTACATATTCCAACCAGCAGGAGACAAATGAAAATGTATTGAGAACTGGATAATCATTTCTGGGTAAAGGTCTTAAGATAGATTTAATGACTCTAGGAAAACTTTGTACAATCAAATTTTTGATTTTGCTTTTCTATATTTTTCCTTATTTTATCATTTTTAACAGATTTTTTCCAGGCTTTTTTCTAACATTCAACATTTCTGTTTCTATTATTGTAGCCATTGTAAGTGGTTTATTGGGTTTTGCCACGGTAAAAGCTATCAGCTAAATTATTACATTCTAGGGTGCATTAACGAAGTGTAATGCACCAAATTTTACCAGAGATAATCAATTAATTGGTGGGTTACGACGGATTTTTATATCTTAGTTATAATCTAAATTATAGCCGTCTAACCCACCTTACTCTAATGTAAAAATTATTAGCAAATGTAGAAATTATTAATGAAATGTGAGAAAATAACTTAATAGTGAATAGAAATTAACACAGTTACAACATTTTCTAGGATATTAAAACAATCATGACTGAAATTATTTTCTTAGTTGAATCTGATGAGGAAAACGGTTATATCGCCCAAGCATTAGGAGAATCAATTATTACTCAAGCGGACGATTTAGAGACATTAAAAAAAGAAGTCAAAGATGCAGTTCATTGTCACTTTCCTGATGAAAATTTACGTCCTAAAATTATTCGCCTTCATATTGTCCAAGAAGAGGTATTTGCTTCATGAAATTACCCAGAGACTTATCGGGTCAAGATTTAGTAAAAACCCTAAAAAAATTTGGCTATGAAGTGACGCATCAAACAGGTAGTCATATTCGATTAACGACTCAAAAAATGGAGAACATAATATTACAATTCCTGCTCATAACCCCCTTAAAGTTGGCACATTAAACGCAATTTTACGTAATATTGGTAATCATTTTCAGTTAAATAGAGATGAGTTACTTCATAAACTATTTGAAAAATAAATTTTATTTTTTTATCTCTCTTTAAATTTGTTTCTAATAACAATACAACAATGTTTTTATTAATTAAACCTTGTCGCCATTGACTCATCTCCTTAACGTATATAAGGGTACTCTCTTAAGGTAAAATTAAAGAAGAAAGTAAAATTAGAGACTTTTACTTAACATTACCCTTAAAAATTACTACGCGCCTCACACACTATGATAGGAGAGTATTAAATCTTGGTAGTACAACTAGATTCTAAAACCTACGAACAAAGAACCCAGGAAATAGCTAAAGAATTAATCGCCCAAACCCGTGAAAAACGCTCATTATGGTCTAAAATTGGCGATCAAATGCGTTGGGATGATAAACTTCTGGGGTTTGCTATGGCTAACCCTGGCTTACGGGTGCAATTATTTCATTTTATCGATACCTTACCCGCGCTACAAAGTAATGCAGAAATCGCTCATCATCTGCAACAATATTTAGGAGATGAGTCTGTAGAGTTACCTAGTGCTTTAAAAGGACTGCTTAACTTCTCTGATCCTAACTCACCACCGGCACAATTAGCTGCTGTCACCATTAAAAAAGCGGTAGAAACTCTCGCTTTTAAGTATATTTCCGGTGAAACAATTCCTCAAGTTATCAAAACCGTCGAAAAACTCCGAAAAGAGAAAATGGGGTTTACCATCGACTTATTAGGGGAAGCAGTTATTACCGAAAGCGAGGCTAAAGCTTATCTAGATAGTTACCTCGACTTGATGGAAAAATTAGCCACAGAGTCGAAAAAATGGTCAAATGTCGAGCAAATTGACCAAGCAGGAGATGAAAGCTTATCGAAGGTTCAAGTATCGGTTAAATTAACTGCTTTTTATTCCCAGTTTGATCCTATTGATCCCGAAGGAAGTAAAGCAAAAGTCTGCGATCGCATTCGTATCCTTCTCCATCGGGCCCAAGAGTTAGGGGTGGCTATCCATTTCGATATGGAACAATATGTTTACAAGGATCTCACCCTATCTATCCTCAAGGAACTCTTGTTAGAAGAAGAGTTTCGCCACCGTAGCGATATCGGTGTTACTTTACAAGCTTATTTAAGAGACTCGAAACAAGACTTACACGATCTCATTGCCTGGGCTAAAGAAAGAGGCAACCCGATCACGGTAAGATTAGTAAAAGGAGCGTACTGGGATCAAGAAACCATTAAATCTGAGCAAAATCATTGGTCGCAACCGGTATATAACCAAAAAGCAGCCACAGATGTTAATTACGAAGAGATGACCCAATTATTGTTGGAAAATAATCAATATTTATACGCTGCGATCGGGTCCCATAACGTGCGATCGCAAGCAAGGGCGATCGCCATCGCTGAAACCTTAAACGTCCCCTCTCGTGCCTTCGAGATGCAGGTATTATATGGAATGGGGGATCAGTTAGCCAAAGCGTTAGTTAAAACAGGACATCGTGTGCGAGTTTATGCGCCTTATGGGGACTTATTACCAGGGATGTCGTATTTGATTCGTCGTTTATTGGAAAATACGGCTAATAGTTCTTTCTTACGCCAAAATTTAGAAGAAAAACCCGTCGAAGACTTAATCAGTCCCCCGGTGGTTTCCGAAGAGAAGAAGACAAGACAGACAGAGGAAGACTTTATTAATGCTGCTGACACAGATTATTCTAGAGAAGTATTACGGGAAAAAGCACAGCAAGCTTTAGCAAAAGTGAAAGATAGTCTCGGTAAAACCTATTTACCCTTAATTAACGGGGAATATGTGCAAACTGATGTCATTGTTGACTCTCTTAACCCCTCTAAATCTTCTGAAGTGGTGGGACAAATTGGTTTAATTTCTGTTGAACAAACAGAACAGGCATTAAATGCAGCAAAAGAAGCCTTTAAAAGGTGGAAGAAAACACCAGCCATAGAAAGAGCCAGAATACTCCGTAAAGCTGGCGATTTGATGGAAGAACGCCGTCATGAGTTATGCGCTTGGATCTGTTTAGAAGTGGGTAAAATATTACAACAAGCAGACGCAGAAGTATCCGAAGCGATCGACTTTTGCCGGTATTATGCCGATGAAATGGAACGGTTAGACAAGGGTTATAACTACGATGTCGCAGGGGAAACCAACCGTTATCATTATCAACCCAGAGGTATTGCTTTAGTAATTTCTCCCTGGAACTTTCCCTTTGCGATCGCCACAGGAATGACCGTGGCCGCGTTAGTGACAGGAAACTGTACCTTATTAAAGCCTGCTGAAACTTCTACAGTGATTGCTGCTAAAATTGCTGAAATATTAGTCGACGCTGGCATTCCTAAAGGAGTCTTTCAACTGGTTCCTGGTAAGGGGTCGAAAGTGGGGGCTTATATGGTCAACCATCCTGACGTACATTTGATCGCCTTTACCGGATCGAGGGAAGTGGGATGTCGCATCTATGCAGATGCTGCTATTTTACAACCTGGACAAAAACATCTGAAACGGGTGATCGCAGAGATGGGTGGTAAAAACGCTATTATTGTTGACGAAAGTGCAGACCTCGATCAAGCGGTTGCAGGGGCTGTCTTTTCTGCGTTTGGTTATACCGGTCAAAAATGTTCCGCAGCCTCCCGTATCATCGTTTTAGAACCCGTTTACGACGCTTTTATAGAACGGTTCGTAGACGCTACCAAGTCCCTGAATGTGGGACCAACGGATGAACCCTCTACCCAAGTCGGGCCCGTCATCGACGCAACGGCACAAAAACGCATTTTAGAGTACATTGAAACGGCAAAACAAGAGTCAACCCTCGCCTTGCAAATGGAAGCCCCTGACAACGGTTTTTATGTGGGTCCGACCATCTTTGGGGATGTGTTACCTGACAATACTATCGCTCAAGAAGAGATATTTGGCCCCGTGGTTGCGGTGATGCGAGTTAAAAGCTTTAAAGAAGCGTTAGCAGTCGCCAACGGAACCGACTACGCCTTAACCGGGGGGTTATATTCTCGGAGTCCCGAACATATCGAACAGGCCCAGAAAGAGTTTGAAGTGGGTAACTTGTACATTAACCGTACTATTACCGGTGCGATCGTTGCCCGTCAACCCTTTGGTGGGTTCAAGTTGTCCGGTGTGGGTTCCAAAGCAGGAGGACCTGACTATTTATTACAGTTCCTCGAACCTCGTCATATTAGCGAGAATATTCAGCGTCAAGGGTTTGCACCCATAGAAGGGGCTGAGTAACCTGTCGGGTGGGCATTGCCCACCTCACCTATACTTCTTTTTCAACACTTGAAAAACCATTCATTATGATATGAACAGTCGAGAAATTATTAAAAAACTCAAAGCAGATGGATGGTATCAAGTGAGTACAACAGGAAGTCATCACCACTTTAAACACCCAGAAAAAAAAGGAAAAGTTACGGTTCCTCATCCAAAAAAGGATATCCCCATCAAAACTTTAAGTAGTATCGAAAAACAAGCAGGAATTAAACTACGTTAAAGGAGTTAATATGATTACTTATATTGCAACGATTCACAAAGATAAGGATAGTGATTATGGTGTACAATTTTATGACTTTCCTGGTTGTATTAGTGCCGGAGAGAGTATTGAAGAAGCAAAAATGATGGCAAAAGAAGCTTTAATAGGTCATATTAATTTAATGGTAACTGATGGTGATGTTATTCCTACACCTAGCACTCTCGAAAGTATTTTAAAAGATAAAGATCATCAAGATGCTATTGCTTTTACAACTGTTGAGATATCAGAGGCAATTTTAACTAATGAAAATCTATATGTAAAAAATATGTAAAAAGCGAGAATTACTTTATTTAATTATAGAATTATAATCAAATTTTATACTAAAGTAATTATGATGATAAAATTAAAATCAGCACATGTTCAAAACTTTAAAAGTTTTTTAACAGTTTCAGCTATTAAATAATTTATGGGAGAGACATTTCCAAAATAACTAAGAATTGAATTTCTCTGACTTTTAGGAAGACATCTAGAACCAACAGCAGAAGACCAAGATAACCAGTCTGCTTTACCTTCTTTGAGATGATCATATCTTAAATCAGGCATCCCAAAACGATTTTCAGGTATTTCTAAAATCTTACTTTTAGAAATTTTTGAAGAATTTTTGTGTTCATAAATTTTGATAAGTAAGTAAGAATATTTCCCTGTTGTTGGTAAGTAATCTTCTACAATTTTCGTTATCCAAAATAGTTGCTCTTCAGTTACGATTTCAGCTTCATCAAGAAACTCACTAATTATCTCTAATAAATCTGACTTATTCTCGACAAAAGTAGAATAATAATAAATTTTTTTAATTAAATTAGGAAATTTGTAGAGAAAAATTTTAATATTCTCAAGTACATCTTTTACATTTTCTTTCATAAAAGTAAGGATTAAATCTGCATCTGCTTCTTCTAATTCAGGATTATTAAGCAGATGGTAAAGATACTCTTCTTGTTCATTACTCAAGGTTAAATCATGTGATTCTTCTTCACTTTCATAGTAGTCTGAAATCATTTCTGTTCTCATTCTGAGCAATTGTTTTCTGACTTCTTCTATTTTGCCACTTACTTCTATGATACCAAGATCACCATATTTAGTTTTTGAGCTATTTATATTAAGACCTTGTTCTCCAGCCCTTTGTTGAATCCATAAAAAATCATGATTGATTACTCGATTTTTATTAGCGAAAATATATATATCATCCATAAATCTTAATAAAAGATCGCACTTCAATTGCATTGAATTATCAATAAATTTTAAAAATTCAGAACCGATTACTTTACATGGATGTATCCCTTGAGGAAGACAGTCAACACTTCTTCCTGAATTAATTTGTCTTAAAAACTTCCCTAAATATTCTGGATCTTTTGATCCTTGTTGTTCTTGTAAAATTCGTTCAAACCATTGAACTAGATCGTGATGATATATACTATTAAAATATGCAGAAATATCAAGTTTTAGACAATATTTATAATCTTGATTAGCTTCAGTTACCGATTTCTTAAATTCTCTATAAGCTAGGGCAAGAGAAACAGGTTTACCTTGTTTAAAGGTATGACCAAAACTTCTTCTATTTTCATTAAAATCTTTTCTAAAAGACTTTTTATTCCGATAGACTAAATCATAGATAAAAAATTCAGCTACTGGGTCAAGCTTGAATGTCCTTCTTAAGTGCATATCATGTTTAGCACTGTAGCAACGAATTTGTGGAAGAAAATTATATTCTTGTGCGTCATCATTTTTTAATAATTTTTCATAGATATATTTATATAATTCTTCTCCAGAATTTTTAATTACTATTTCATTAGTTGATAAAGGAAAAAAACTTTTGTGATAATCACTAGAAAAGTAGTCAATAGTATTTTGAATATTAAGCATCATTTATTCAATATTTCCAACCTTAACCCCGTATTTGTTTGGTTAAATGTATCAATTCGGGGAGAATTAATTTATCTAAAGCTAACTTAACCGCATTCGATGATCCCGGCAACGAAAAGATTAAAATATTTTCATAAACCCCTGCGATCGCCCGCGAGGCCATGGCCCGTGAACCAATTTCTTGATAACTCAAATACCGAAACAATTCCCCAAACCCCGGCAAAGTCTTCTCTAATAACCCCTCTAATGCGTCATAGGTGGTGTCTCGAGGGGCGATTCCCGTGCCTCCATTGAGGATTATGACATCTATCTTATTCTCTTGTTTTAATTGCTGTACATGGGAGATTATGTCCTGGGGTTCATCCTTGAGGATCTCGTAATTAATGATTTGATGGCCTGCTTCTGTCAGACGTTGGTTAAGAAGTTGTCCACTGCGATCGCTTTCGGGGGTACGAGTATCACTCACCGTAACAATAGCACAGGCAAGACTAAGAATTTGGCGATCGTGGTGGGGAATAGACATTAATTTAACTTAAAATAATTTATGATGAGGTGAGCAGGGGAAGCAGGGGAAGCAAAAAAGAGACATCTTAATTTCTGACTTCTGACTCCTGCCTTCTGTCTCCTGACTCCTAAAAATAGATTAAGCTTTAGAAAAGCCTAACCCGTTTTCTTGTGCATAACGTTCCATAAAACGCATAAAGCGATCCCATTCATCTTGGGAGTTCATAATTAAAATAGCTTCGACGGAGGTGGGTTTTCCGTTGATAAATTTTCCTTTAACCTCACGGGTAACGATCTCTCCTTCTTCATCTACGAGATACATTCCTGTAATATCATCGGTACTTTCAGCATCTAGAATGGTAGGACCTTCAAAGCGAAAAGTTGCGGTTCCACTGTTGCCACTTTTAGCACGAGTTAGACGCACTTCAGGTACAACCGGTTCAGAAACACCACGAGAAAATTGAATTTGAGCCATGCTTGTTATCCTTTAATTAAATTTACATGATCCTCAATTTATCATTTCATCAACTCCTTATGATAGAGATCATTGTCTAAGTGCTATCTATTCTGGTCAAATCATTGCCTATGACTCTCTTAGAAGCAGAAGTTCATATTTCCTTACGGGAATTTTTACGGGATCAAGGGGAACCCCTTTGGGATCACCATTTGACCATGGCCCGTTTAGTGTCTCGCGCTTTACGTTTAAATCGATCTGCTTTGATTCAAACAGGAAGCACTTTTTCTCGTTATGGATTAAGTTATTTAATGCCGTGTTTATTAAGCGATCGCCCGATTTTATTGGTGGTTCCTTTAAACCTGCAAAAACAATTAATCGAACAAGATATTCCCTATCTTCAGAGATGGTTAAATACCAATAAAACTATTATTACTCAAGGCAAAAAAGTTAATTTCGACGAATTTAAGGGGTTATCTATCGTTTCTCCTGATGTTTGGTTAGGCGATCGCTTAGATAATAAGGGTCAATTTCCTGATGATATTGTTACTTTAATTGATCAAGCTGATTATTTAGAGGAGTGGACAAAAGACTATTTAACCCTAACTATTTCTCCTACAAATTGGCAACAATTACAACAACAGTATCCTGCTTATGGTAACTTAATTCAAGAAGTTAGATTTTTCTTGAAAAAATCAATTTTTAGCCATCCTAATAGTCCCTATCAATGCTGTTTACTGGATCAAGAAGAAAAAGAGAGTTTATCTCATCTTTGTGCAACTCTTAATCAATCTTCTTTGTTACAAAATTTTGCCCAATCTCTTGATAATAATAATCAACTTTTATGGGCATCTATTAATCGAGAAGAAAATACCTTTTCTATTCATGTCAGTCCCTTAGATATTTCTTCTATTTTATCGCCTCACTTAGAAGAGTCTCCTATTGTTTTAATGGGAGGATTTCTTGACAGTCAAAAAGCCGCCCCGACTTATCGAAAAACTGTTGGTTTAACCCAAAATATTTTATGTTTAAAATTTTATCCTCATCGTCAAAATGAATTAATTAATTTATATATTCGCGATCGCTTACCGATGCCAAATACGCCCGAATTCCAAAGGATATTAATAGAAGAAGTGAGAAAACTGGTTTTTGGGGGTTATGAAAGCTTAAAACCCATTACAATTATTGTTGATGATGTTCCTTCTAAAGCTCAAGTGGCGACCTTTTTAGCGGCAGAATTTGGCTCACAAGTAAAGGTAGAAAATACAGATGTCGATCATAACAGTATTTTAATTAGTGGCTGGAAATTTTGGCATAATCATCAAGCAACATTACCGACTCCTAAACTATTTATTATTGCAACTTTGCCCATTCCTTCTTTAGAAAATCCTCTAGTCTCTGCTCAAGTTAATTATTATAAAAAACAACATAAAGATTGGTTTCGATTGTATCTTTTACCAACAGCATTAAAAGAAATTCAAAGAGCCGTTATGCCGTTAAGAGAATCTCAAGGAATTGTCGCTTTATTAGATAATCGAGTCAATTATCGTAGTTATGGTAATCTTATTTTAACGGCATTAGAACCCTATGCTAAAATTAATTATATTGATAGTAATTGGTTAAAAAATTAAAACCTCATCTAAGTTGAAATCTATCGTTTTTCCTCTTTAGATTTGAGATTATTTTTTATTCTATAAAATACCCCTATAGTCGCCTTTTACTTAAGCTAACTATAGAGGTAAAGTTTTTATCAAACCCAATGAACTATATCTAGAAAAAGATTATTTTTAGCTAATAAGAGCCGATACCGCCACTAAGCTGATGACGAATAATGTAGCGACTATCCCTTGCACTAAGTAACGGCGTTGTTGATAAGGTGCTGGATATTGAGCATAGTAAGACTTAGGTTCAACAGCGTAGGTATTGGTTAATCCGTTATCAAGTTGAGTTGTGTACATCTTGATTCATCCTCTTTTCTTATCTTTCTATTACTCAAATTACCAAATTGCTTATGAGTTGTAAAGATAAGTATATAAAATATTTTAAATATTATATATAAATTTAATTTATTAAAACTAATGCCTTAAATCACATCTTGCACCTGCGTCATAATAAAAGTATTGGTAAGGATAGGGTGTAGAGTGTAGAGTGTAGAGTGTAGAGTGTAGAGTGTAGAGTGTAGAGTGTAGGAGGAATTCGTAAATTTTATAACTCTAAATATAAAAACCATCATCGATAATGAATAATATTTTAGAAACTATTAAAAATCGATTAAATCAAGAGTGGATTATTGGTTGTGATACCAACTATTTGTATCAACTGACGCAAAATTATATTGAACAATTCGCAAAATTAAAAACAAAAATTGATAAACCTAGAATTATTACAGTTCAAAAAAATGATAATTATATTGATTTTTTAGCCGCTTTTCTTGCTACTATCATTACTGATTGCCATATTTTTTTATGTGATAAAAGATGGCAAAAACGAGAATGGGAAGAAGTTTTACACTTAATTCAACCTCACTTAATTTTAGGAATTAATCTAAATTGTCCTAAAAAAAAGCATCAGAATAGCTTACTATTACCTAACCAAAGTGTAATTATGATTCCCACAGGAGGAACATCTGGAAATATTCGTTTTGCCATTCATACTTGGGAAACTTTATCAATATCCGTCAAGGGCTTTTCTGAGTTTTTTGATACTAAAAATATTAATTCTTTTTGTATATTGCCGTTACATCATGTTAGCGGTTTGATGCAATTTATTCGATCTTTTTTAACTCAAGGTAAGATTATTGTTTATCCTTACAATGACTTAAAAAAAGATATTTTACCATCATTAACTCTAGAAAATTTTTTCATCTCTTTAGTTCCCACTCAATTACAATTATTATTAAACTTAAATCCTAAATTTTTAAGTCAATTTAAAACAATTTTATTAGGAGGCGCACCACCCTGGAATTCTTTATTAACAAAAGCTAGAGACTATCACCTTAATCTTTCTCCTACCTATGGAATGACAGAAACAGCCTCACAAATTGTTACCTTAAAACCAGAGGATTTTCTACAGGGAAATAACAGTACAGGACAAGTTTTACCCCATGGTAATATTACAATCGATCAAGAAAACATTATTAAAATTAAAGCAAAATCTCTCTATTTTGGTTATTATCCCAATTATGAAACTAAACAGTATTTAATCACTGATGATTTAGGCTATTTTGATCATAACAACTATTTACATATTATAGGCAGAAATAGCCAAAAAATTATTACAGGAGGCGAAAATGTCTTTCCGAAAGAAGTTGAAAATATTATTTTAGAAACTAACTTAGTCAAAGATATTGCTATTATTGGAGTTGCAGACGAACAATGGGGAGAAGTAGTAACAGCCATCTATGTTCCCCAAGACGAGAAAAGGGAGCTTAATGTGATTAAAGATACAATTAAACAACAATTAAGTCCTATCAAACAACCCAAACGTTGGATTGAAGTTAAACAATTACCCCGAAATCAACAAGGTAAGTTAAACTATCAAACATTACAAAAAATTGCTTCGACCTACCCTATACAAGAAAATTATCTATAATCATGACAGTAAAGCAGGGACTTCTAATTGTTGCCCCTGCTATAATTCCCTGAATGATTCAGCTATTTGAAAAAATAGCTGAATTTAATACAATGCTTCTTCTTGGTGAGTTTCGATAGTGCAGTCAGAAGTCGGATAAGCAACACAAGTTAAAACAAATCCTGCTTCGATTTGATCATCATCTAAGAAAGATTGATCGCCTTGATCAATGCTGCCACTAACGAGTTTACCAGCACAGGTAGAACAAGCACCAGCACGACAAGAATAAGGTAATTCAAGACCTTGTTCTTCTGCTACATCAAGGATGTACTCATCTTCGGGTACATCGATGGTGGTGTTAATTCCTTCTGCTTCGTTTTTGAGGGTAACTTTGTAAGTTGCCATAGTTTTGTCCTTTTTTCTTTATGAAATAGGTTGGTTTGCTTGTATGCAGAGCATTTTTCAGCATTGTTGTTAAGACTTTGCTGAAATGTCTTCATCAAAAGATTTAGTACAATGCTTCTTCTTGGTGAGTTTCGATGGTGCAGTCAGAGGTAGGATAAGCAACACAAGTTAAAACAAATCCTTGTTCGATTTGATCATCATCTAAGAAAGATTGATCGCTTTGATCGATGCTACCACTAACAAGTTTACCGGCACAGGTAGAACAAGCACCAGCACGACAAGAATAAGGTAAGTCAAGACCTTGTTCTTCTGCTACATCAAGAATGTACTCATCTTCGGGTACTTCGATAGTCTGGGTACTTTTTCCATCTTCGCCGTTGATGTTTAGAGTAACCTTGTAACTTGCCATGAATATTTCCTCTTTTCAGGTAATAAAACAATTGTTCTTGACAGTGAAGCTTAAATAAATAAGCCTCAATATTAAGCTTATTTCTGATACTAAAGGAAAAAGAGCCAGAGTAAATAAGGCATTAGTAATGAGATTCTTAAATAAACTTAAAATAAGTTTTACTTATGTATTGATGTCCAGACTGCAGTGGAGAATGTTGTCAATATTTTACTCTCTCTAACCTAGGGTAGATAATGCATCACAGGAAATCTGTCCATTAAATTTTTTCAGTCTATCCCCAAACTTATTAGTATTAGTTATATTTATCATAGTAATTGATGACTTAAGTGGATAAATAGGTTAGGGGTTAATTTCTCCATCTCAATAAAGTGGGATAATGGAGTGTTGAATATTTATTGAGGTAGGATAAAGATGTCTGTTGCTTCTGGGCTTTCTCATCCTGTTAAAGTTGGTATTGTTGGCACTGGGTACGCCGCGAAACGACGGGCTGAAACTTTTATCGAAGATGAGCGATCGCAGCTTTGTTGTGTGACAGGATATACTCGTGAGAATGTGGTTGATTTTTGTCAGTCTTACAATATTTCCTCTTATGATAACTGGGAAGATTTAGTCACAGATAATAGTTTAGATTTAGTCGTCATTTGTAATGTTAATCAACTTCATGGAAAAATTACAAAACTTGCTTTAGAAAATAATAAAAATGTTATCATCGAATATCCTTTATCTTTAGACTATACTGAAGCATCGGGATTATTACAGTTAGCTCAAAAAAAAGAGAAATTATTACACATTGAACACATCGAAATTTTAGGCGGTATGCACCGATCCATACAGAAATATTTACCCCAAATTGGTAAAGTCTTTTATGGACGTTATATCACTATCGATAGCAAAAATCCTGCTCCTCTTAGATGGACTTTTAATGAAAATTTATTTGGGTTTCCTTTTAAAGCTGCTTTGCCCAGAATTCACCGTTTTACTCATTTATTTGGAGAAATTAACACAGTGAATTGTCATCAAAAGTATTGGCCAAGGGAAGAAAAAGACTATTATCGTGGCTGTTTATGCGATGCTCAATTATTGTTTGAAAATGGGTTGATTGTAGATTTAATTTATGGTAAAGGAGATATTTTTATAGAAAGCGATCGCACCTTTGAAATTCATGGAGAAGAAGGAAAAATTATGTTTGAAGGGATAGAAGGAAAATTAATTACAAAAGAAAAAACCCAACCCATTGAGTTAGAAAGTCGTCGGGGTTTATTTGCCTTAGATACAAGAATGGTTTTAGATCATTTATTTGAAGATAAATCCCTTTATATTAATCCAGAATCGAGTTTATATGCTTTAAAAATTGGAGAAGCTGCTTATCAATCTGCTATTTCTAGAAAAACCGTATCAATTTCTGTGGATTGACCAACGGTCAGAGATCACTCCGTCGTCTCACGGTGAGTCCAGTGCGGTCTTGGGGTCTCCCCAAGTGGAGGAGGCACGGACTCGGAGCTTGTATCCGAGTAGTGAGTGCCGTCAACTGGCGGACTCGAAGAGGGACGAAGTCTACCCGAAGGGCGGAGTAATCTCTGACTATAATTTAATCTAATTTTTAACGATTTACTTTTATCTAAAACGGCGGAATTTTTTATCCTTTATGTTAACCAAAAAGGCTGAGAAAATTCTTGTTTTAAATCAATCACTAATCCTTCCTTCGCTAAAATTGCATGAGAGAAAACCTGTTTAACTTGTTGTTTAATATCATCCAAAAAATCATCACTATGAGAAGGATCATGATGAAACAAAACTAATTTTTTAACATTAGCAGCTTTAGCTATTTTTACCGCTTCTTGCCAAGTAGAATGACCCCAACCCACTTTACTTAATTTTGAGTCATAATATTCCTCATCAGTATAGGTCGTATCAATAATTAATACTTCAGCATCTCTGGCTAAATTGAGAACATTATTATCTAAACTATCTGGAAAGTGTTCTGTATCTGTAATATAAACCGCCGTTAAATCTTGATAAGTTACCCGATAGCCTAAAGCTTCTCCAGGATGGTTTAATTTGCCGGTTTCTACCGTCACATCATTAATATTAATGATTTCTCTGGCTTCAATATCATAAAATTTTAAATTAGCTTGCATAATTTGTAGAGGAACGGGAAAATTAGGGTGTAACATTTGGTCATGAAGACGCTGTTTAATGGTTGCGCCATTAGGTGCTGGTAAACCGTAAATATGAAACTTATTACCAGGAATAAACGCAGGCGCAAAAAAAGGAAACCCTTGGATATGATCCCAATGGGAATGGGTGAAAAAGAGATGAGCAGTTACCGGCATTTTTGATAACAAAGACTTCCCTAATATTCTTAGTCCCGTTCCTCCATCAAAAATCAATCTTTCCTCACCGACACACATTTCTACACAGGAGGTATTCCCCCCATAACGGACGGTTTCGGTTCCGGGACAGGGGATACTACCTCGAACCCCCCAAAATTTGATCTCAAAGCGATCGCCGTTGCTAGACATTACCTTCTGCACAGAAGAGGCTAATAATACTACTAGGTTATCAAGAATTTTGCACTAGAGGGAATAGGTCAATCGTCTTTATTCTTTGAGTTAAGAGTTGGTAAAATTTGTAAATAAAAATTAATATAAATTAAAATTGTATAAACATTGTACCCAACTTTAAACGAAGGCTATGAAATCTACAGACTTATCCTCAGAACAATCATCAGATTCAAAGCTTGAATTTGAAGAAAAGCAAGCAGAAAATAGGCAAAATACAACAAAAAATAGTCAATTTCCTAGATGGTTAATCCCTGTCGTTATCTTAGGGGGAGGTATCGCCTTATGGCAAATAGTCAGCTCTTTATTCATACCAACGACGGAAACCAATACTCAAACTCCACCTCCTAAACCAGTGGAAACAGTTCTGTTAAGCTCAGGAGAAGGCAATAGACAGATTAGATTATTGGGCCAAGTTGAAGCAGGGGCAAAAGCCACCCTTAGTTCCCAAGTTTCGGGAACGGTAGAGAAAATTTTAGTTAAAGAAGGGGATAAAGTCACCCAAGGGATGATAGTGGCGATTTTAGACGACGCGGATGGTAAAATTGCCTTAGCTGAGGCTCAAGCTAGATTAGTGCAAGAACAGAGCAATTTAGAACGGTTAGAAGTGGGAACCCGTTCCGAAATTATTGCTCAACGCAAGGCTGAGTTAAGTGCAGCCCAAGCAAGGGAAAAAGAAGCACGGGACAATCTAGAGCGTTTAATTGCCCTGCAACCTGATTTAATGATGCAACGTCAGGCCGAACTTGAAGCAGCGAGAAGTCTGGAAAAAGAAGCACAAGATAACTTACAACGGATTAAAGGGTTAAGCTTAGAAGGAGCTTTATCAGAAAGGGCATTGGTGGAAGCTGAAGCTAGGGCTGATGAAACTCGCAACCAAAGATTACGGGCTGAAGCTGCTTTAAAAGCTGAAGAAACCTCAACCCGTCAAGATATTGCTCAAGCACAAACCCGTGTCGATAATGCGAGAAGCGATCTCCTTGGGGTCACTGCCATTTTAGCAGAAGCTCAAGCCGGGCCAACTAAAGAAGAAATTGATGCACAACGAGGGGTAGTCAATGCGGCTCAAGCTGCCGTAGAACAGGCGAAATTACGCCTAGAACGGACGAATATTAGGGCTTCTGTGTCCGGGGTCGTTCAGTCTAGAGAAGCCGATCCTGGGGACTATATGGAGGTGAATGACCCGATTTTAAGTTTAGTCAGCGATCGCTCTTTAGATGTTTTCTTAGAAGTTCCTGAAAGTTTAAGCGGACAAGTAACCGAAAGAATGCAGGTTAATTTATTCGCCAGAGCGTTACCCAACTGGGAACAACTAACTCAAATTACTGCAGTTATCCCTTCTGCTAATAGGAATTCTCGTCGACAATTAGTTAGAGTTAGCCTTGATAATCCACCTGAACAATTGTTACCAGGAATGGCTATTCAAGCAGATTTAATTATACCTATTCTTAATAAAAATACGTTTACTGTTCCGAGAGATGCCTTAACAAGACGGGGCGATCAATGGTTATTATTTACCGTTGATAATAATCAAGCAGAACAACTAGAAGTCGAATTAATTGAGGATTTAGGAGAAGATGTTATTATCAGTCATCCCCAACTTAAACAAGGTCAATCTATTGTTATTAAAGGTGGAGACGGGTTACAAGATGATGCGACAGTGACCATTATTAAAAGTTAGTTATTAGGGAACAGGGAACAGAGAACAGTCTCAAATAATTAACTATAAACTATTAACTATTAACTATTAATATTATGTTAGACAGTAAACAAACTATCAATAATAAATCTCAAGTTAGTTTAAGAACTAAAGATATTGTGGCAGCTTATACTTTACTCAGAATTGTTGTCGGAGTTAATTATTTTAACCACGGATTTACAAGAATTTTTGATGTCCCTAGCTTCATTAATTCTATGGTGAGTACCATGCAAGATTCGGGAATTCCTGAATTTTTAGTAAGGATTAATGCTGGTTTAGTGCCACCAGTTGAGTTAATTGTTGGGGCTTTCATTACGATAGGATTTTTGACAAGAAGTGCTTTAATTGCTTCTTTTATCCTCATGATTATTTTGATGTATGGTATTACTATTATTCAAAATTGGGATGGAGCAAGTGGTCAATTAATTTATAATATTGTCTTGTTTGTCCTTTTAGCAGGGGTAAATTTTAATAGATTTTCTATTGATCATTGGTTAAAAAATAGATGAATATCAACAATTTAGAAATTAGTAATATTAGTGACGAAAATAGGAGAGTCTTTATTGAGAAAAAATTATTTGAATTTAATCAAAATCAATCCCAAAGCGTAATTAATTGCGATTGCCTAAAAACTGATAAAACAACTTTTATCGAAGTTTATGCAGAAAATGAACAACAATTATTAATCGGGGGTTTAATTGCATTTATTGATTGGGGTCGGTGGTTGCAAATTGACACAATTTGGATTGAGGAAAACTACAGAAAACAAGGACTCGGACGATATTTAGTAGAATTTGCTGAAGAAAAAGCTAAAAAGCAAGGCATTAAACGGGCTAAATTATGTACTTTTGATTTTCAAGCTTTACCATTTTATCAAAAACTTAATTACACTATTTATGGAGAACTAGAAGACTTTCCTGAAGGTCATACCCTTTATTATTTGAAGAAAATTTTACTTGATTAATAACTATTTAATGGTTATGAAATCGACAATTTTTTATCATTTATCATTTGATAAATAGGAGTTAAAAATACAATGGGCTTTTATACAGAGAATATTCTTCCTTATCTTCTTGATTGGTCTTTATCCGATCCAAATTTAGCTATACATCGTCAAGAAATTTTAGCTGATGTTACAGGAAAAGTTTTAGAGTTAGGTTTTGGTACAGGTTTAAATCTTCCTTACTATCCGCAAAATATTGATACTGTGGTTGCAGTAGATGTAAGTCCTAATGTTTATAAATTAGCTCGCAAACGAATACAATCTTCTAATATAACTATAGATAATAGAGTGTTAAATGGGGAAAATCTGCCAATGGAAGATCACACATTCGATAGTGTTGTTAGTACCTTTACTTTGTGCAGTATTCCCAATGTGGGACAAGCTATTGCAGAAGTTCATCGAGTTTTGAAACCAGGAGGAAAATTCTTTTTTGTTGAACATGGTTTGAGTCATGAACCAACAATTCAAATCTGGCAAAATCGATTAACACCGATTCAAAAAGCGATCGCAGGTGGCTGTCATCTAAATCGTAATATTAAACAAATAGTAGAAAAAAAATTCGATATTATTAGTTTAGAAGAGAAGTATGCTGATAATTCACCTAAAATAACAGCTTATTTGTACAAGGGTATTGCAATGAAAAAATAGAATTTTTAGCAATAGGTTTATCGGAGATGTTTGACTCAAATAAATCAACTTCTAGAAATAAATAAAGTTAGGACGTTACTGTAAGGTGGGCAGTGCATCGGCCTACAATCTTTCTACATATATACAAAATTAAGGACACTTAAAGCAATAAGGTTGCTACAATCTTAAAGAGAATATTAAAAATTAAAAAAAGTTGATCAATTCCAGATTATAGTAATTATCACTAAAAAAAATGAGTTTAATTAAAACAGCCGTTCGCTGGCGACATGGGACAGGGGTTTTGTTTGCTTTATTAGCAATATTTGGCATTTTATCCCTATTTAATTTACCCTTAGAACTACAACCAGGAGGCGATCGCCCAGAAATTACCATTACCACTCCTTATCCTGGTGCAAGTCCGGCTGAAGTCGAAGACTTAGTAACTCGTCCCATTGAAGAACGCTTAGAAGAAGTTCAAGGGATACAAGAGATCAGCAGTACCAGCAGCAACGGAACCAGTAACATTAGTGTAGAATTTACTTGGAATACGGAGATTGAGCGCAGTTTAATCGATGTTCTCAATAAATTACAACAAGTTGAGGCCCTTCCCACCGAAGCAGACGAGTCTAACGTCGAAGTGGTAAGCGGTAGCAGTAGTCCCATGATGTGGGTGGTTTTAACTCCCAAAGAAGGCTACACCCCCGATGAATACCATTATCGGGATTTAGTGGATGATGTAGTCGTTCCTCGTTTACGTCAAGTGCAAGGAGTCGGACAGTTTATTATCTCTGGGGGACGAGAAAGGGAAGTTGAGGTGATCGTCGATCCTAAAGCATTGGCTGATCGCAACCTTACCATTGGCGATGTGGTTAATACCCTACGTAGCAATAATAGAGACATTCGCGGTGGTCCGTTGGTGTTGGGAAGACGGGAATATCGGGTGAGGACTCTCAGTCGTATCGATGATGTGAAACAGTTAGAAGGGTTTGTCTTGCGTCGGGATGAGTCCGGAACCGTTTATTTAGGAGATGTGGCCCAGGCGCGTATGGGAAGGGCAATCCAAGATCGGGCATTGGTGAGAAATAATGAGCCAGCCGTCGGTATCGGCATTATGCGACAAGTTGGGGGCAATGTACCTGAAATTTCGTCTGGTATTCGAGCAGCTTTGGCCGACTTAGAACAACGGTTTGATCGAGAAGGAGAAGGGATCACCTTCGATATTACCTACGATGAAAACGACTATATTAACGCTTCTATTTCCTTTGTGCAGAGTAATCTGATCATGGGTGCGATCCTTGCTGCGTTGATTTTACTGTTATTTTTAGGGTCATTACGAACCGTTGGGGTTATTGCGATCGCCATTCCAACCACTTTGATCACAGTGTTTATTGTCTTCTTTTTACTAGGTCGAACCCTCAACGTTATTAGTTTAGCTGGGTTAGCGTTTGCGGTGGGAATGGTAGTGGATAATGCGATCGTTGTCCTCGAAAATATTTTTACCCATATGCAGCAGAGTAAAACTCCCATGAAAGCTGCGATAGATGGCACTCAGGAAGTGGGTGGCGCGATGTTAGCTTCCACTTTGACCACGGTAGCAGTATTTGCTCCGATTATCTTAGTAACTGGGGAAGCAGGACAATTATTCTTTGACATTGGTATTGCGTTATCTTCCTCTGTTTTATTCTCCTTATTTGCCGCTTTAACCTTGGTTCCCATGTTAGCTGGGCTGTTTTTAAATCGTACAGAAGCAGAACAAATGTTAGCTGAAGTAAACTATCAAGGGAGTAACTGGTTCGAGAAAAAAGTGGCTCAAACTTCTGTTATATTTCGTAGAGGCCAAGGAAAACTAGAAGATTTTCTACTAGAAACCGTTAAATGGTCATTAGGAAGGGGTAAAGTGAAACGTCGCTTACTCATTTTAGCCATTCCCTTCGCTTTAATTGTGGTTAGTCTGCAAATTTTACCCCCAGCGGACTATTTACCCCAAGGCAACCGCAACCTAATTTTATGGTTAGCTGAACCCTTTCCAGGAACCAGTATTCCTGAAGCGATTGAACAGTCTGAACCGGCGAGAAAGTTCGTCAGTGAACAACCAGAAATCATGAGAACGTTGTATGTTCATCGGCCAGGAAGACGTATTATTGCTGCCTTTGTCCATCCTGATCAAGCAACGGGAAACACCTTAGATAGTTTAGTTAACCGACTTCGTAGTAAGAGTTTAGAGTTTCCGGGGTATCGGTTTATGGTTCCTATTCGGGCTTCTATTTTCAATGATCCAGGCAAAGAATTTGAAGTACAAATTATTGGGGAAAACTTAGACGAGTTAAACCAACTACAACAACAACTTAACCAAGAAATCAGGCAATTACCAGGTGTAGAGAATGTTCGCTCTAATTTTGTCACCGGCGCGCCAGAATTACAAGTGATTCCTAACCGTGTTCGTTTAGCAGAGTCTGGGTTATCGGAGTCCGAGATCGGATCGATGGTACAAAGCGCATTAGGGGGTTTACGGGCTTCAGAGTTTGTGGACGGAAAACGGGAATTAAACGTGAGTGTAGAACTCAAAGATACCTTTGTTAGCAACCCTGATCAACTGCGACAACTCGCCATGTACAATGGTCAAGGTCAATTAGTGCAACTATCCGATGTGGCTGAAGTTATCGAAACCACCGGACCCGATGCAATTAACCATGTGGACTTAGAACGGTCTATTACCTTAACTGTAAGTGTGGGTAGTGATGCCCCTTTGGGAGCTTTGGTGGATCAAACCGAAAAAGAAGTTTTAGAGCCGTTACGGGCGAATTTACCCCCAGGTGTGCGCTTAGAATTAGGGGGATCTGCCGATGTTTTAGCGGAAACTTTATTTCAGTTGGCCGCAACTTTTGCTCTTTCTTTGGTTATTACCTATTTACTCTTGGTTGCGTTGTATCGTTCTTTTATTTATCCTCTATTAATTATGGCTACGGTTCCCATGGGAATGACTGGGGCTTTATTAAGTTTAGTCTTAGCCAATGCTATTCCTGGGGTGGTGGTACCTTTGGATATGATAACCGGGTTAGGATTTGTTATTTTGACCGGTATTGTGGTTAATAACGCTATTTTATTAGTAGATCGGGCGTTGCAACTGCAAGCAGAAGGAGTCGAATATGATGCCTCTTTATATTATGCAGTGAGCGATCGCTTGCGTCCCATTTTTATGTCTGCCGGTACAAGCGTTTTAGGAATGTTACCTTTAGCTATTATTCCAGGAAAAGGGGCCGAACTGTATCAAGGGTTAGGTATTGCCTTAACAGGAGGTTTAATTTTATCTACCTTTTTAACCCCCACAGTTATCCCTGCATTGATGGGGTTATTAAAGGATTTTGAGGGAAAAGGAAACAAGAAAGAGAAAACAGTTAAAGTGTCCCCAGAAAAAGAAAAACAAACACAACCTTAACATTGTCTAGGGTGGGTTAGACGTCTAAAATTTAGGATAGAAGGGGTTGGCGTAAGCCTTGCCGGAGGCTACAGCACCAAGTCAAAAGTAGGATTTCACTTTAGATAAACACTAATGCTTACCAATTGGCTTGGGCGTGAACTCGCGATTTGAGTTGTTTCAATATATTCCTCTGCTCAAAGTTGGGATTTGAGCCAAACGAATATAGCCTGTCTAAATAAACGTAAATTGCTCTGGTTCTCAGAAAGAGGTTAATAAGTTTTTCGTGATTATCTGGTAACTTTTTAACTTCGGAGTATCCTGTCAATATCTCTGATTTAATTTCTTCTCTATTATGTTTCTGGCGAATTGACGCAAGGGAAATGGCAATATCGGCAACAAACCAATGGTAACAGCAATTGCCGAAGTCGAAGGCAGCAATTTCAGTAGATCACAAAGTCAGCTTGAGACAAGCGATCGCCACCAAAATTCATAAGTTTAAATTATGTAGCAGGAGAAGGGAGAGGTAAAATATCATTGATGGGAATATAAACATCTTTTACTGTGCCA
>NETF01000188.1 GCA_002172675.1 unicellular cyanobacterium SU3 | reverse complement strand
TGGCACAGTAAAAGATGTTTATATTCCCATCAATGATATTTTACCTCTCCCTTCTCCTGCTACATAATTTAAACTTATGAATTTTGGTGGCGATCGCTTGTCTCAAGCTGACTTTGTGATCTACTGAAACTGGGGACACTCCTACTTTACTAGCAGTTTCTATCCTTTCTTTCCATTGCAAAGGAAAGCGATCAAACTCCAAGTTAATCCACCAAAACCAGATATGAGTATCAAGAACAATTATTTGAGACATTCCCAGTCTTGATCATCTATTATGGGGCTAATAATATCACCTAATGTTTTTCCTTTACCTGCAATTTTTGCTGAAGGAGTTCGATGTTTTGATGATATTTTTGTTTCTTCTAGCACTGTTACTATAATACGGGCTGATTTAACAGATGGTGCGTCTGTTAACCATTTTATTTGACCATTTTCATAAATAGCTTCGTATGTTTTTGACATAGCATTATTTTATAAGGAGATGGGCATAATATTATTATGCCACTACAACGCATAAATTTGATGTCTTGTAAGGGTTGAACACTATTAAAACACTTAAGCGTTAAACACAACACCATCAAATCTATTTAATATTAAACCCATCATTAATAATGGTTTTGGTGGGTTACGATGGATTAAAAATTAATCGGTTAGTCTCATAATTTATCCCCATCTAACCCACCCTACAATTCCTTAATTTTTACTTGACTTTTCTACAAAATAAAGGTTTAGTTAGGGAACTTTATAATTACATGATAACTGATGTTTTTTGTACTACTCATCAACAGAGTAAACCAAGACAGGGACTCGTTTATAAGCAGGAGTTTGCGATCGCTTATCTAAATGTGCTTTCATCAAGATATTAGCTTCAGGATAGAACATTAACGTTGCACCTTGTTTAATTTCACCGCAAATAATCTCAATATTGTCTAATTTTCCTCCATCTCCTTGCACTGTCACCCGTTGATGATTGTTTAACCCTGCTTTTTGTACATCTTTAGCGTTCATTAAGATACAATGACGGTGAGGCATACCCCGATAGGGATCATCGTTGCGATAGACTACTGTATTATGTTGACGATAACTGCGTCCGGTAATTAAAGCAACTACTACCCCAGAAAAGGGTTGAGAAACGCCAAACGCTTCGGGTTGGGGTAAGTTAATGGTAGGTAAAGGAGTCTCTTGCATGATCGCTTTACCTGAAGCTGTAGGAAACTTGGGTTCTGTAAAAATGCGACCTGAAATAGTAAATTCTTCTTTTGTTTCGTCTATGTCTGCAATTTTTTCGTAACCGGGAATGGTTTCAGAAATAAGTTTTCGCACATAACGGGTGTCTTGTAACTTGCGCCAGTTTACGGGATCATCTCCTAAGAGACGATGGGCTAATTCTGTGATAAAGTCGATTTCAGAGACAAGATCGGCATTTTGTAGGTGAGTTTTCCCCTCATCATTCAACCTGACAAAATTATTCCCTGACTCAACGGTAGTTTTATGGGGGTTTTCAAACCTTGCATACACAGGAAGAATGAGGGTGTTTTCTGCTGCGAGACCGTGAAAATGTCCTAAGTTGGGTTTTGTAGAGAGATAGATAACCGTTTCGATGTTATTTAAAGCGCGTTTCGCTTGGGTTAAGTCGGGGTTAGCTGCATAAAGATTTCCACCCAAACATAACAAACTGTCTACCTTGTTGTCATCTGCTGCATCGATCAGAGATCGCGCGTCATATCCTGGGATACGGTTAAGCGATCGCCCTAATAACCGTTCTAATGCGTCTTGGATCTCTTTTTTGAGAATGTTGCTAACTCCCATCGATCCGAAACCTTGGACATTAGAATGGCCACGAATAGGCATTAACCCTGCACCTAATTTTCCCACATTTGCGGTCATTAATGCTGTGTTTGCAATACTAAAAATAGTTTCTACTCCATGTAACTGTTGTGTAACACCCATGGCCCAAGCAAACACCACACCCTTTGCTTCACTAATGAGAGTTGCTGCGGTTTCGATCTCTTGTTGAGAAACACCGCAAGTATGTGTAATAATCTCCCAAGAAGTTGCTTGAGACTGTTGTAGAATTTTCTGCCAATTTTCTGTATAATTTTCTAAGAAATTTTGTTGTATTAACGCTCTTTCTATCAAAGACTTTTGTATCCCGACAAAAATAGCGAGATCGCTACCAGGATGAGGTTTTAAGAATAAGGATGCAATATCTGATCCGGGAATGAGAGACTTGAGGGGAAATGCAGGAGAAGCGAACTTTTTTAATCCTATTTCTTCGACGGGGTTGATAACAATAACTTTTCCTCCGCGATCGCGTATTTTGATCAACTCATTCATCAGACGAGGGTGGTTTGCTGGTGCATTGGAACCCACCAAAACCACGCAGTCAGACGCTTTTAAGCTTTCCAAACTGACTAAAGATGTCCCTGTACCAAACACCGTTTTTAACCCCACTGCTGAGGCACGATGGCACAAATCAGAACAATCTGCTAGGTTATTAGAGCCAAGCGATCGCATCATCAATTGTAAGAGATAGGCTGCTTCATTGGATGAGCGTCCGGAACTATAAGAAGCAATGCGATCGGAGGGTTTCTTAAATGCTGTTTCAACTAGATTATAAACTTCATCCCAACTAATGCGTTGATAATGACTGTCCCCTTTGCGTAAAATAACGGGGAAGGTTAAACGGCCGAGTCTATCTGTTGCGTGTGAGGTTAATTGTTGTAAGTCTGTTAGAGAATATTGTGCAAAGAAATGGGGTTTTATTCCTGGTTGTAACTCGGATGATATTGCTTCAACACTTTTAACACACCGTTGTAGGGTTTCTCCGACTTCATTGGTAAACCCACCTTTTTGTCCACCGGTTCCCCACGCGCAAGATAAACAAGCACTTTTGTGAAATAGGGTTTTCCAGATGTCCACCCCATCAGCAGAAAGGGTGTAGTTAGCCCAGTCTCCTATTAAGGGTAAACCACCCCCCATTTTTTTGCCAGGGTGAGGGGTTAAGGGGTTGTTGTCGGGTTGGTTAGGGTTGTCCACGGTAAACTGCTTAATCTCTCTTCTAATTATAGAGATTTTATGTGGGGTGTGTTAAGCCTACTTTAGATTATGGGAAATAGACTATCATTTTTTTCTGGCTTAACGCACCAAAACTTCTAAAATGGTGGGTTACGACGGATTTTTATCTTATTATTCTAACCTAGATTCTAAGCGTCTAACTCACCCTACTATCATAAACTATGTGTATTCAAGATAGATATATTAAACTTTTAAAACAGTTTCCTCCTCGTCCAATAAAATCAGAGGAAGATTTAGAAGCAACGCAAGAAATGGTTAATCACTTATTAGATAAACCTCAATTAACAGAAGAAGAATCAGACTATTTAGATGTGTTGGGAATGCTTATTTATAAGTACGAAAAAGACTTAGATATAGTTCCTGATATTTATGGAGTTGAATTATTAAAGTTTTTGTTAGAGGAAAGAAACTTAAAACAGAAAGATTTAGTATCTATTTTCAAAACAGAATCTATTGTTTCTGATGTACTCAATGAGAAAAGACAATTAACAACAAGACATATTCAAGAGTTAGCTGAGTTTTTTGATGTGTCTCCTGCTGTCTTTTTTCCTCGCTTATAAAATTTACTTTTTAAGCGATTAATTACTATTTCGCTGTCTATTCCTTCTCCTCTATTTAACTGTTCGATTCCAATATTTAATTTATCTTGAGTTTCTTTAACCCATTGTTGATAGTGTTGATCTTTTTGTTGTAGTAATAAGAGTGCTTCAGTAATGATTTCATCAATATTATTATATTCTCCACTGTTTAGTTTTTCTTGGATAAATTTTTCTTGTTCTTGTTTCAGGGTAATGTTAATCATGTTTGGACTCGCTATTTAATTAGAGTTGAGTTATCTATTAATTATAGATGGTTTAGTTGTGAAGGCGATCGCTGACTGATTCCTAGTTTAACTCAGGAGATAATATAGAGTAGTCAATTCTACAGTTGCTGTCAATATATTGTGTGTTATATTGTTTATCAATTAACACTAAATTATTCAATGACAAAATACACTATCATGAAAAGGGTTTTTACTATCTCTTTAATTACTTATTTTACGTTTCCTGTATTTAATAATTTTAAACCAGTTAATGCTCAATCTAGTTGTCAAGCAACTATTAATTCAGTGGTTAATGATATTAAATCGAGAGGAGTAAGAAACGTTATTTTACAAGATAGAAAGATTAATGACTATCGTGACGATAATCCGACTAATAGAACTGAATCTTTAACATTAACTTTGAGTTCATATAGCCACAATCGTAATAGATTGGATAAAAAAAGTATTTTTGTTGTTGAGAACATAATGGTTTCAACAGTATTAATGAAAAGTTATGCAGATAAAATAGTTTATGATTGTAGTAATTATGCTGATGTTGGTTTTGGAAAAGATGGAACAGATTGGTTTGTAGATTACGCAATTCAGTCCAATGGGAAAACAAAACAAAGAAGTTGTGTAAGTCCCGATCCGAATGTTCAATTAACCTGGAATCAAACTATTTGCTTCTAAAATAGATATAATTAAACATTATTTATAAATAATAATAGCCATGAATAAATTTCCTAAGAAAATAGATAACTTAGAACAACAGTATGAAGAAATATTTATTATTTTAGATAAGTTTATAGAATCTCATCAAAATAGTAAGAAAGACAAGCAGAAAATTCTTTATCTAGATAAATATTCTGAACTTTTTATTTTATTTTATCTTGTGCTTTTTTCTTATTCTATCATTTTGCTAACTTTTAAAGATTTTTTTCAAAGTCAGCCTAATGTTTTTATAATTCTATCTATCTGTGTTTTAATCATAATCGCTATTCTAGCTATAATCAGTATTATATTATTATTCCAAGAAATCACAAGTTTTAAAAAGTTCCCAAGGATCTTACTTAAAAATACTTATCACAAGGGAATTCAAGAATTACAGTTTTGTAAACAGTTAACCCAATTTGATCACTTAGCATTAGAGTACACAGAGAATAGACTAAAATTATTAATAGAAAATAGAAAGATTGGTGAACAAACGATCAATAATTTAATTCCTTTTTTAGCATTAGGTATAACTGGATTTAGTATTTATCAGTATAAACCAGAAAATGTACACAACTTTAACACGCTAGGTAGTGTAATAGTAGTATCTGGAATCATTACAATAATATTAAAAGGAATTACTGAACTGACGGATAACAAAACTATTTATCAAAAATGCTTGGCAATTGTTCAATACGCTAAAGTTTTAGTGGATCAATCTCAAGCAACAGATGATATAAATTATTTACCTGCTAAACAACAAAATAATAAAGACATTATGGCATCATTAAGAGAAATGACTATCGATCAACCATCAGAATTTGACCATAATTCATAGTTTGTCTTACAGTTATCAACATGAAAGAACTGATTTTTATTGATACTGGTTTTGTTATTGGGTTAATTTATGAACAAGATCAGTATCATCAGCAAGCAATTGATTTATCAATAAAATATGAACAATATTCCTTTGTTACAACTGATGCAGTTTTATTAGAATTAGGTAATGCAGTTGTTCGTCATTCTAAACCTAAAGCGATTAAAATTATTGAAGACTTTTATAGTTCTGATAATGTCAATATTGTTAATTTAACCCCTCAGTTATTTCAAGAAGCATTCAATTTATATAAACAATACGAAGACAAAACTTGGGGTTTAGTTGATTGTTTATCATTTATGGTAATGTGGAAATTAAATATCAATAAATTTTTGACTTTTGATAAACATTTTTCTCAAGCAGGATTTAATGTTTTGACAGAGTAAGAGACTTTTGAAGACCACCAGTTTCTAAATAATTGTCACAAAATCCTTTTTTATAACTAAAGGACTTTCATTTATTCCTCGGTTAACATATTCTATAAAAGAGTCTGACTTAATATGAGGAAGTATCTTACTGTATTCAATAATAATATAACTGTTTTGCTTCAAATAATAGAAAGTAATCTTATTATTTTTCCAAACCCATAATTCAGGAATACCAATCTTTTGATAACTGGATTTTAATACTTCAATATCACCACTACTAAATATTACTTCAACCACTAAATCTGGTAAATCTTTATCACAAGTAAAAGCATAGGCAATATCGGGTTCTCTTCCTGTTTGTCCCGATATATTTAATCTTGTCTGTCCAAAAGGAAAATCTTGAAGTTCATATTTTTCGCAATAAGCAATAATTAATCGATTAATTATTGCAGAAATTCTTTCATGATTTCTTCCTGGGGACACAATTGTTATTTCTCCATTAAAATAAGAAACTCGATAACCTGAATAGTCTTGAGAGTCAAATTTTTCGTAATCTAACCAGTTTGCACCTGTAATAATTAGTATCTGATCTTCTTGGGTAAACTTATCACGATTTAATGGTAAATTAGTTGTAATTAACATAAGTTTTGTCAGTCATAACGTTAATGTGTAATGTTATGGTGAGAAAGATTATTATTTTTTTGAGTTAGTGAGCAAGATGCTCCCATTCCCTTTACCTCATTTTAGTTGTATCAGTCGAGTACGGTTATGATCAGCCTAAGATAAAATAGAATAGGTTATTTGTTATCACCTATAATTAGTTTATGACCACCGCAACACCCGTCAAAACCGAATACGAAGCCATTATTGGACTAGAAACGCACTGTCAACTTAACACAACCAGCAAGATTTTTTGTCATTGTTCAACTGAGTTTGATAGTCCCCCCAACACCAATGTTTGTCCTGTTTGCTTAGGATATCCTGGGGTTTTGCCGGTTCTCAATGAGCAAGTGTTAGCTTCTGCCGTTAAACTAGGGTTAGCCTTGAATGCGAAAATTGCACCTTATAGTAAATTTGACCGTAAACAATACTTTTATCCCGATCTTCCCAAAAATTACCAAATTTCTCAGTTTGACCTGCCCATCGTTGAAGAGGGTTCAATTGAAATTGAATTAGTCGATAAAAAGACCAAAGAAGTGACCCGTAAAACCATCGGAATCACTCGTTTACACATGGAAGAAGACGCAGGGAAACTTGTCCATGCAGGGAGCGATCGCTTAGCTGGTTCAACCCACTCTTTAGTGGACTTCAACCGCACGGGTGTCCCTTTACTCGAAATTGTATCAGAACCGGACATCAGAACCGGACAAGAAGCCGCCGAATACGCCCAAGAATTACGCCGTCTGGTGCGTTATTTAGGGGTGAGTGATGGGAATATGCAAGAGGGTTCCTTGCGCTGTGATGTGAACATTTCTGTGCGTCCGGTGGGACAAAAAGAGTTCGGCACGAAAGTCGAAATCAAAAATATGAACTCTTTTAGTGCGATCCAAAAAGCGATCGAGTATGAGATAGAAAGACAAATAGAAGCAGTAGAAAACGGCGATCCCATCTATCAAGAAACCCGTTTATGGGACGAAAGCAACCAACAAACCTTCAGTATGCGTAAAAAAGAGGGATCTAGCGACTATCGTTATTTTCCTGAACCGGATCTTCCTCCCTTAGAAGTGTCAGAGGAACGGTTAAACGCTTGGAAACAAGAATTACCCGAACTTCCGGCACAAAAACGTAAACGCTACGAAGAGGAGTTAGGGTTATCTGCTTATGACGCGCGAGTATTGACGGATGATCGCGATGTGGCAGAATATTACGAAACTGCGGTTAAAACAGGTGCTGATGCTAAGCTAGTCGCCAACTGGGTGACACAAGATATTGCAGCTTACCTCAACAATAATAAACTAAGTATCACAGAAATTTCTCTCAAACCTGATAGTTTAGGGGAGTTGGTGCAACTGATTGAAAAAGGAACCATTAGCGGTAAAATTGCTAAAGAAATTCTGCCAGAATTGTTAGAAAAGGGTGGTTCTCCTAAGCAAATTGTCGAAAGCCAAGGAATGACTCAAATTTCTGATCCAGCAGAAATTGAAAAAGTGATTAAAGCGTTAATGGAAGCTAACCCTTCAGAAGTGGAAAAATATCGGGGAGGGAAGAAAAAGTTAAAAGGTTTCTTTGTCGGACAAGTGATGAAAGAAACCGGGGGACGCGCTGATCCTAAATTAACTAACCAATTAGCAGAAAAACTGCTTAATGGATAAATTTAGTGTAAGGTGGGCAATGCCCACCCTACATTTTTTTGACATTGATAGATAATAATTTAGTTTGTTGATTTTCCCAAGTTGCTATTAATAATTGATGATTATTTAACCCTGTCATGGCTGTAATTTCTATTTCTAAGTTCATTTTTCCGATATAATCTCCGTCTCTATCTAAAAGTAATAACTTACCTGTAGTATCTGCTAACCCATAACCCCAAGATTCAGCAACAATAAAATTAGGTATGAATTCTAACGGTATTCTGGTAACTTTCAAAGGATTAAGACTAATTAAAATGCCATAATTAGGTTGAATAGTTTCGATACCAAATAGTTCGTAACTGTTACTTTTATTAGCAGTTAATTTGGAAATTAGAAGAGGAATTGAAAACCCTTTAAAAAAATGTCCTCGACGGTTAAATAAGTATAAATAAGTCCGTTTATTTTCTTTAGAAATACGGGGAAAAAGTGCCAATCCATAACGCTTATCTAAGATAATTAATTGAGAAGGAAAAGGACAAGATTTAGGAGAATTAAGAAGAGATAAACTAGCTAAACTTAATATTTTTAATTCAGCTGTACTTTCATACTTATTGGTTTTGTAAATAGTTGCTAACCAATGTCCGAAAAAGCTACAAGAAACTTTTAAATTCTCAGTCTTGAGTTGCCAACAAGGTGCTACTTTTTGAAATGGTTTATGTTCAGAAAGATAGTAAAATAAAAATTGAAAAGTATTATTTTGCAATTTTTGTGTTAAAATGGAACATCCCTGAGATAATATTATTAGTTTATTTATAGACTGATTAAAATTGAGTATTTCTGTTTTTTTTGAATCACAAGATAATTTGATAAATTTATTCTGAGTTGTGAAATAAATGTTTTTATCATTGTTAACCATCTGGTTGATTTTTTCAGACAAACTAAGGTCACTAAACTCATTAACTTTAGGGATTATATGAGATATATTAATGTGAGTAAATAACTTATTGTTTTCTTGGTAAAGGTTGAGTTTATGTCTGGCTATAATAATAGCATCTAACATACTTTGTGCTGACAAAAAACGCTTTTGTGGTAACTTCTCTAATGCTTTACGAATAATATCCTGTAAAGGTTTAGGAACAACATCAGGTAAATGAATTCTTTGATTAAGATGAGCTAACATTAAATCTCCAGGGAGACCAGAAAACGGTCTTTTCCCTATCATTAACTCATAGAAAATAATACCCACAGAATAGATGTCGCAAGCATAAGAATATTTACCATAAAATCTTTCAGGTGCCATATAAGCAGGAGAACCAGTATAACCGCTTTCTATTTTATTATTATTACTATCTTGAACTGTTTTAGCAATACCAAAATCCGTTACTTTTCCTATCCATTTATCTGCAGTTAAACTCAATAAAATATTTTCTGGTTTAATATCACAGTGAATAATATGTTGTTGATGTGCTTGTTCTAATCCAGCTAAAATATTAATGATTAAATCAAGACATAATGTTAAACTTAATTTAGCCGAAATATCCATTAAATTGCGAAGGGTTCCTCCCTCACAATACTCCATAACTAAATAGCGTCCTTTTCCATGATATTCAATCGCTTTGCAAGCAACAATATTAGGATGACGCAAACTGACTAAACAAGAAAATTCTCGTAAAAAACGATTAGTCGGAAACCCTTTGGCTAAACTTTTGAGGGCAACAAATTCTCCGGTTTTACGCGAAATAGCAAAGTAAACTTGGCCAAATTGTCCTTGACCAATCTGTTCTAAAATACGATAATTAGAACGAGAAACAAGGTTTTTTATCATATTTTTCTGATTGTTTAAATCATCACTTTTGGATTACTTTGATCAGACAAAAATCTCGTCATATTTTCAAACTTTCTCAGTTCTCCTTGTTCAATGGTTAAAACTTGTGGTTCTTTTTCTATCCATTGATCATTGAAAGATAAAATAACAGATTCTAAACTACTCTTATCTAAATTATCAGGAATTTTATCAAAATAACCTAAAGTAATGTGTGCCGTGAAATGATATTGTTGTTCTATGCCTAACCCAATTAATTCTTGATTTTGATAAATACTGCGTCTTAGTTGAAAAATCTTATCATAAGACAATTCATTGCAAGGAACTAACCCTACCACTAAAGCGCGAGGAAATACTAACAAACCCAAAATTTGCCATTGACACTGGCCTTTTTCTAAGTCAAGTTTTTCGTAAGCTTGGAAACTGTCAGAAATCGCTTGTGTCAGTTTTAGATTAAAGTCTTGATCCGTTTGAACTGCATTGCGATAATTATCTTCCCAAATTAAGTCAGCAAGCGTTAAATGGAAACTTTCTGGGGGGACAGGAATTAAAAAATTCGGTTCAATTTTTTCGATTAATTGTTGTTGAATTAGAGTTAACTGATGATAGAATGATTCATTAACCAGATCATCTTGATAAGGAGGAGTTAGAACAGTATAACCAGGAAAAGGGACAGGTTGTTTCTGTTGAAATTTAGGAGAATTTTGGATATTATTAAGTTGATTTTGATAAGTGGTGGGTAAAGTAAGGGAAGCTACCCGGTTGACGTAAATTTGATAGGTTTCGTCCAACGTAATCGCCTCTTATTTCTGTCACAATACTTATTTGTTTATTTTGCCTGATCTTGTCTAATTTATTTATAAAGATTTATTGACTTTGACGATGGGGATTTATTTCTTTTGGGGAGAAGACGACTTTGCGATCGCTCAAACGGTGCAAACCTTAAGAGATACCATCCTCGATCCCAACTGGATACAGTTTAATTATCATCAAATTTCAGGAGACGATCCCAATAGTACCATTGATGCATTAAACCAAGTCATGACCCCTGTGTTTGGCATGGGAGGGCGATTAGTGTGGGTGGTAAACACTTCTATCGGTCAACAATGTTCCGAGGAAATTCTAACACAATTACAGCGTATTTTACCTGCCATCCCTGACAATTCTCATTTATTATTCACCACTAGCAAAAAACCGGACAAACGCTTAAAATCGACCAAATTAATCCAACAGTATGCAGAGGTTCGAGAATATTCTCCCATTCCTCCCTGGAAAACCGATGAGTTAATTCATAAAGTTAAACAAGTTGCCCAAGAAATTGAAGTTAAATTAACCCCTAAAGCAGTGGAATTATTAGCTGAATCGGTGGGCAATAATAGTCGACAATTATGGAATGAACTAGAAAAATTAAAACTGTATGGACAACAAGAAAATCAACCGTTAGATGAGACGATTATTACTACTTTAGTCAATGCCAATGCTCAGAATAGCTTACAATTAGCCCAAGCCATTCGTCAAGGAAATCAAGCAGAAGCCTTACAATTAATTGATGAATTATTATCTAGAAATGAACCAGCTTTAAGAATTGTTGCCACATTAGTCGGTCAATTTAGAACTTGGACAATTATTCAATTACAACTAGAAGCAGGAGAAACGGATAATAAAATTATTGCCAAAGTTGCTGATATTCCTAACCCGAATCGTCTTTATTTTTTACGTAAAGAATTACAGAGAATGTCAGGAAAACAATTATTAGCCACACTGCCGATTTTACTGGATTTAGAAACTCGTTTAAAACGAGGTCATAATCCCCTAGAAACGTTACAAATCAAAGCTATAGAATTATGTCAATTGTTTAATTAATAATTTGTTTGATGTAGAATCAGATTATTTAGAATAATTAATTTAATACTCTATTAAATCATTTATACTATTATCAATCAAACATTTTTTATGTAATTTTAATCGCTGATAAAAATAAAGACTTAATTTTTTAGTCCAGGATAAGTAGTAAAGATTATTATCAAAGAAAAATACTGACAGCAAATTAATGAAGAAAGAGCAGGAACTCTGCTCTTTTTTGTAATCTTTATTGACTTGATTACTTGTTTAACGATTCTTGTATCTTTCGATAACTATCTCTTTACTCACTCGAAGTAATTTATAAACCCCTTCTTGTTGAATTAAGGTATAATCAGACCTATCTAATCCTAACTTATTCAAATATTTTTGTTCACTAATAATTAATACAGTGTCAGGACTATCTATTTGCTGGAAGTAGTCTAAAGCAGGGCCATTATCAATATCTGCTTGTGTAACAGAGTCAACCACTTCTTGAGTATAAAATACCAAAGTCGGACGCATAAAACCTAAAAAAGCTAATCTCTCTTCTGGTTGTCTTTCTGATTTAACAATCGTAGAAAGTTCTCTTAATGGTAACTGTCTTTGATTATCAACAATTTTCGCCACTGGTAAACCAACCCAAGAGAAAAATGCTAGAAAACCTAATAAGTTAGCCACCCATAACCAGCGACGATAATGACGAAATAGAAGAAATAATAAACAAGAAAATGCAGCAGATGACCAAATTATTCCTGCTTTAATACCTAAATTTGAAGCCTGTAGAAGCTCTTTAAATTGAGGCATCATGGAATCTTCTCCAATCAAGTGAGGACTGGCAAAACTGGCTACTGCTAACCCCGTTAAAATACCAACATTAGCAATACCACTTAATAAAAACCAGAAAGACCAAATTCCTGATGATTCTTCGGATTTTGTTTCAACTTGTTCACTCCAAAATAAAGCAATCATAATGGCAGCAGCCGGCATTAAAGGAAGGACATAACCCGCTAATTTTGTAACGGAACTGGAAAAGAAAATAAGAACAACTAAAAACCAAGCTAAACAGAAAATTCCCAAATGAGTTGAACGGGCAGAATTTACCCATTTTTGTCGCTGCCAAAATCTTAGTTTAGCAATAGCTAAGGGCAAATAAATAGACCAAGGTAGTAACCCCACCATAATCACAGGAAGATAATAATACCACGCTCCAGGATGACGACTGACAACGCTAGTAAATCGTTGTACATTATGGAGACCAAAAAAGGTATTAATATATTCTTGTCCATGTTCTAAAGTTACTAAAACGAACCAAGGAACAGAAATGATTAAAAAACTACTAATTCCTAATACCCAAGGGGTTTCTTTAACAACTTCAATAAACCGCCCAACGTACAAGAGAAAAACAATAACTGTCAAACCAGGCAAAACTAAAGCAACAGGGCCTTTCGCCAGTACACCCAACGCCATAAAAACCCAGTAACCAATGTACCACCATCGTGAAATTGATAGCCCAAAATAGAAATTAGAACTTGTTTCAGAATAGCCATATCCTAAGAAAAAAGATAACAAAGCTAAACCAATACCACTAGAGAGGAACATATCAGAAACTCCCGTTCTTCCCCAAGCTATCCAAAACGGATTTAAGGCAATAATACCGGCACCTATCCAAGCAGAAAACCATAACTTTGTTGGGGTTTTAGTAGTTTCTTTTGCCCGAGAAAAACCAAAATTTTTGAGAGTATAAAAACCTAAAAGTACCACAGCGATCGCAGCTAAAGCAGAAGGGATTCTTGCACCCCATTCATTCATACCAAATAATCGGAATGATAATCCTACTAACCAATAAGTTAATGGCGGTTTATCAAAACGAGTTTCTCCATTCCAATAAGGAGTAACCCAGTCTCCTGTTATTACCATTTGACGGGCTGCCTCGACAAACATAGGTTCTGTTTTATCCATTAACCCAATGCTGCCTAAGTTGGCGATAAAAGCAATAAAACTAATTACAAATAGCCATAAACCCGAAAAAATCCACAGAGCTTTAGGATCTTTTTTCCAAGCAGTAATAATCTGATTTTTCTTATTTTCTATAATCACTTTATCCATTTTACGGTTAAAAATTACGATATTTTTTACTAATTAATTTTAAGAGAGTAATCGAAAAAAGAAAACCTAGATAAGCAATACACGCACCTCCAACCAAGTCAGTAAACCAATGAATATTTAAGTAAATACTAGCCCAACCCATCAAAGCGACTAAAATAGTAGATATCATGTACAAGAAAAACCCCCATTTTGGAAAGTGAAAAGCCACTAAATAGGAGAGGTATAGATATAACATTAAATTACCCGAAACATGACCACTCGGATAACTTTTTCCGTGGACATCAATTAACCCAGGTGCAGGACGAATACGAGCAAACCAAGGCTTTAAAATTTGATCAATTAATATTAAAACACCCAAAGCCGATATAGCTAAAACTTGGGCTTCTTTCCAATAACGTTTCCAACATAAAAAACCTAGTCCAGCAATAACAATAAAGACAGCAACTTCTGCTTCTCCTAGAAAGTAGGATACCCTAGCCAAGATCATTAAACTAGGATGATGAAAATGACGAACCCACTCTAAAAAAGTTGCATCCCAAGCATCAAGACTTCCTGAAACAACAGCCACTGTTAAAGCAATAAATAAAAGTAAAATAATAGTAAAGATAATGACAGTATTATTCAGTCCATCCCAAGGATATTGTTTCAGTTTTAGCTTCATACTGTTAGGAGATTTCATAAATGGTAAGTATCATCATATGATAGCACCTAGATTTTGAAAAAGCTTTAACCCTATTTAACCTCAAATGGTTATAATTATTTGTGTTACTTTGATTATTTTGTATAAAAGATTAATTTATTCAATATTAAACATAAACTAAACTCATAGAACAGATAAACTATCGACACCGTTGTTACCAAGGCTACTACTTCCCAGAGAACAGGGAACGGGTTAAAACTGAGACTTCGGCACGAGTTTAGTCGAGCCGTCGAACGCTTAGTAGAAGTGCAGCAGGTAACAGTATTTTTCTGATTTCCTAAATATAAAGCCTCATTATTTACATTAAATAATTAGAGGAGGCGCAATTTTTTTATGATAGACGAAAATAAAAAATCTGAGTTCCCATTATTGACTATGCTTATCATGTTAATGGTGTTAGTATGGATTATTCTTATTAAAGAAATTGAGGTTTACATTTTTTAAAATGATAATTAGCTCCCATTAAACAGACAGGATAGACAATTTTTTTCACCAATCAACAATATTGACATTTTACAGAATAATAATTATGGCAAAATTAATCCTATTACGTCACGGACAAAGTCTTTGGAATGCCGCTAATAAATTTACAGGTTGGGTAGATATTCCTTTGAGTGAAAGGGGACGCGCAGAAGCAACAGTCGCCTCTTGTAAACTACGGGATAAAGACTACAAAATTGAAGTTTGTTTTGCCAGTTTACTGATTAGAAGCATTGAAACTGCTGTTGTTTGTTTAACGGAATGCGACGAAATTTGTGGAGGAAGAATACCCGTTATTCAACATGATTCTGATGATCCTGATTGGCATGGTTGGGATAAATATGCAGGGAATTTTTATGAGGATTTACCTATCTTTACCTCCCAAGCATTAGATGAACGTTATTATGGTAATTTACAAGGTCTAAATAAAGCAGAAACGGCGAAAAAATTTGGCAAAGAAAAAGTTCATGAGTGGCGGCGTTCCTATTCTTCTCGTCCCCCTGGTGGCGAAAGTTTAGAAGATACAAAAAATCGAGTGGTTCCCTATTTTAAAACCCGAATTTTAGATCATATTAAGCGAGGACAAAACGTTTTAGTGGCTGCTCATGGTAATTCTTTGAGAGCGATGATTATGGAATTAGACAACTTAGAACCAGATGAAGTGCCAGGATTAGAATTAGCCACAGGCGTGCCAATTATTTATGATTTTGATAATCAGGGAAATTTACTAGAAAAAACCATATTAACTTAAAATTGGGTCTGGAGTATCAAAGATCGTCACTGTAACCAGCAAAATTCAATCTAAAGATAGATGATATAAACTATCACGATCTAGTTTGATAGATAGTTACATTACTCATTAACTTCTAGAGGGAAAAATGTCTCTATTGTTTCAATTTTTTATCAAAAAAGCCTACCGTGTTTTGACTGCTTTTTTCCTTTCAGTAATCTTGCTTTTGAGCATAGCTTGGGGAGGAGAAAATTCCCATTGTGCCTTTGCAGATGTTTTAGAGCGTGATGCAACCACTATTCAAAAGGAAATATCAACCGATCAAATAGACTATGAAGAAGCCAAGGAAAAAAGACGCGAAGCACAAGCAAAACGTTCCGAAGAAGCAACTGAAAAAGGAAAACAGGAAACGGCAGCCAAAAAACTTGACTTAGATGAATTGGCGACTGATCTCAAAAATACATTTTCTGGAAAAGACAAAGAATAAAAAACGCATAAAAACAGTGAGGAAAATAGATTCTTCACTGTTTAAAGTAATAAATTTAAAACTACAAAAAAGCCAAACTGACTTAGTTTATAGGATTTTGTGAAAGTATCCGAGCCTCTACATTGACCCGACGGACACCCTCAACATTACTAGCAATGGATTTGACGCGATCCATTTCTTCGACCGAGTTAGCTTCACCAGAGATAGTAACCGTACCGTTCTCAGATGACACTTCAAGTTTATTGCCTGGCAGTTCTTGGTCTATCTCATTTTGAACCGTCTGTCTCAACTGATTATCAACCACAATACTACCCGCTTGGGAGTCTTCGTCGCCAGATAAATCTTCCCGTTGTTTGCGGGCCCGAGCATCTGATTCAAGTTGATTTTCACGGATTGTTTCTTCGTCCCTAGGGATAAGATTAGAATTATTTTCGTTGTCCGAACTTTCATTAGGAACACTACAAGCAACAATTCCTAATAAAGAAAAACTGGTGACAACCGCCCAGATCATTAAACGTTTCATAATTATTACCTTCTTATTAGTGTGTAAGTCAAAGTAGGGTGCTACGCATAAGGCTCTCATCTAAGCTGTACTCTATACCTTTATGCGTAGTGGTTTAAGCGAACAGTAAGAACACTTGAGAATATTTTGCCGTTTAAAAAACGGTATATTCTCTGACTAACTAAGTCTTGCCAAGTTAGTAAGGAAAAGCAGTGGGTGTGACAGGATCATTAGTAGGAGGCATTGTCGGAGGCATCGTTGACGGTATTGTCGATGAAGAATTCATACTATGGTTTAAGTCATTCTCACAACTCGCAGAATTGCTTTGAGTCGGTGAGTCATAAACGTCCCATTCCTCGACAGCGTAGGATTTTAAGATTTGCTCTGCCTGAGCAATTTCTGCTGAGGTACCCGAAACCATCACAAGATAGTGATTTTTAGCCAGATGCTTTTGATAAACTGTAGCCCGGTCTTCTGGAATTCCTAGACCCATCAATGCTCCAACTAATCCCCCTGCGGTTGCACCCATGATTCCGCCAGCAACAGTGGTGGCGATCGCTGTTGCTGCAGTCCCTGCCAGTAAAATGGGGCCAACACCGGGTATAGCTAACGTTCCTAATCCGACTAAGAGTCCTGCGAGTCCGCCTAAAGAACCACCAGCAAGGGTTCCCGTTTGCGCTCCTTTAGCGGTTGGATGATGGGTTTTTCCATCAGACACATGAGTGTCTGGGATCTTTTTGGCTACTAGGGTTTCATCGACTGGGGTACGGCGAGCGCCTAACGTAACGTCATCACGATTACGGGTAATCACAGACACTTGTTCCAAAGGAAATGCAGATCGCTGTAACTCTCGGATAGCCCGATCAACATTATTGTAGTTTTTAAAAACACCAATGGCCTGACGCTGATAACTGGCGTGAGTCGTCTCGGGTTGGTTAACTGTAACCATTTTCCAGTCTTGAACTTGATAGTGAGCTAAGACATTTTCTGCTGAGGTGAGATGGTTTCTAGAACCGCCAACGAAAATTAAGCAATCACCTTGTCGAATGCGATCTTTATACAGTCGTGCTGACAATTCAGGAATGGTTAGAGAACTGAGAAATTCGAGTAAAGGCTCTTGTGTTTCGGCCCGAGATGACTCATAGAACAACTCACTTAATCTTCCTCCTGCCATTACATAGCCAATTCTTGGTACAGAGTAGCTACTCACAGGAGAAACTGAATTCATTAAGCGAGTTAACCCACTATCTTCAATGGGGTTGGAAGCAGAGGGCATTGATGTTACGTATCTATCTCCCGATAATGGTGCTGTTAAGTGATCGTAGTTATCGCTTAATTTGGCTATAAAAGAAAGTTGATCTTTGGAAAAACCTTCATGCTGAAGTTGTTCTAGGGCATTTGCTGCATCAATGTAGCTAGAAAATACACCCAATCCTAATGCGGAATATTCTGAGAAATTCATAATTCACCTCATAAAAAATACAGCTAGTCTCACAATTTGGTGATCGAGATCCTCAGAGATAAAAGGCTTCCCTTAATAGGAAAATACTGAGCCAAAGGGGACAAATTTGTAAGATAGCTGTTTGTAAATCATGCAATTTGATTGAAAAGTTACAAAATTAATCAATAGTAATAGTCGAAATTTAGAGCCAAAAGCTTAGATAATTTCAAGGGAAATTAGCTTTAGTTATTGAATCCTCTGTACTCTTCAATACTCTTACAATAATCAAAATTTGACCCTGTTGTTCTCTATCGTAATGCGTATCTTTTTTGATAACCTTTTTATTCTTACTTATCCTTTAGATAGAACAAACTGAATGTAATGTAAATTCTTAAAAAAAGCATTAATTGGCTTGTTAAACAAGAAAAGTTACTTCAAGCTTTTAAAACAATAAGTTTTTCAAGCTTGACTAAATCATATAAATTAATCGTAAAATTGGGCAAAAAATAATTATTTTTAAACAAAAGTAAGTTAATTGATCTAAAAATAAAGCTAAATTAAATTCAAACAAATAAAAATTTTCTGTGTCTGTAGATGGAATTAATAAAAGTAACTTATCAATAAGATATAGCGTTTCTTACTCTGATGAGGTACATTTTTAACTCCTGACTATGAATGTAAAACGCGCTCAAGACAAAGAAAGTTTTCCTTTTTGGGCAATCCTTTCCCTTTTAGGAAGAGGTAATTATTCATTATCCATTGTTCATTATTAATTAATGAAATATCTATCCAAAGAAAGATAGCAATTAATAACTTTGTAGGTTAGTATAGCTTTTATGTCAAAGTAAATAATAAGATATACTATCTTGCGTTTCTCAGACTGATGAGGTTGCTCTTTCGGGTTTAAAATATAAATTGTAGTTTCTGCTACATCTTTTCCTGTTACGGCGTTCCTTAAAAGCGATAAACTTTGCTGAATTATGACAACAAAAAGCAGATAAGAATTCACGAGATGAGTCTGACAAATACAAAATTTCATGGGCTAAGATGAGGAAAATTAAACTAAAGCCATATTGGAAAAGCTATGGAGTGGCAATTATTTTGGTGTTAATAACTTTCGTATTCTTGTTAGCACTTGATCCCTTTTTCAATTTAGCTCAAGCGTCTTTGTTACTCTTTTTTGGAGCGATCGCTATTAGTGCTTTCTATGGTGGACGAGGACCCGGCATTTTGGCCACTCTTTTGTCGGCAATGTTGACAACTTACTACTTTTTGCTTCCGCAGTATGAATGGAAGATAAGAACCATAGGAGCAGGTCTGAGGATTATACTTTTTATCAGTGAAGGAATATTAATTAGTCATTTAATCGGGAATTTGCGAAGCGCTCAAGAAAAAATTCGCAAAAACTTCGAGAAACTCCAAGCAACAGAAACAGAAATAAAAGATTTAAACCAAACTTTACAACGTCGCATTAATGAACTACAAACCTTATTTGATATAATTCCCCTTAATATTGCGATCGCAGAAGATCCAGAATGTCAGGTGGTTAGATTAAACCCGGCTTTTTCTGATCTACTAAAAATGCCGAAAAATGCTAATTCGTCTGCTGTTGTAATCTCAGAACAACCTGATCCACCCTTTAAAGTGTATCAAAATGGACAACAATTAACAGGAGACAATTTACCTCAAGTGTACGTTTCTCAACATGGGGTAGAACTGCGAGATATTGAAGTTGATGTCGTCAGAAGAGATAAGAAGACATTTAATTTGTATGGTCATGCGATGCCCTTGTTTGACGAATTAGGTAAACCGAGGGGAAGTGTCGGGGTTTATGTCGATATCAGCGATCGCAAACGCATGGAAATGGCTCTTTTTAAGTTGGTAGAACATTCAAGAATTACAGGGCCGGCCTTTTTTGAAACCGTTGTTCGAGTTGTCGCTGAGTTATTTAAGGTTCGCTATGCTTATGTCGGAGAACTAATACCTAATCATCCTCCTCGCATTAAAACCCGTGCTGCCTGGCTTGATGGTCAACTGAGTGAAAATATAGAGTACGATCTCAGTGGTACCCCTTGTGAACAAGTGATTAAGCAAGGAACCTGCTTGTATCGCAGCCAAGTGGCTCAGTTGTTTCCTCAAGATTGCTGGCTCACAGAATTGGGTATTGAGAGTTATCTGGGTACAGCTCTGAAAAATATGAAAGGAGAGATACTCGGCATTCTCAATATTCTTCATGATCAGCCTCTCGATGAATCATTGAACCTCGAAGCTTTACTAGAAATTTTTGCCGGAAAAACCGCAGCCGAACTGCAACGAGAACAAGCGATCACAGAACTCCGTCAGAGTGAAAAACGCTATCGATATCTAGTAGAATCGATTCCTCAATTGGTTTGGACGGCCGACAGTTACGGTAATGTGATGGATGTTAACCAACGTTGGTCTGAGTTTACCGGGCTAACCCTAGCTCAAGTACAAATCCAAGGTTGGGAAGCGGTGGTTCATCCTGACGATCTCACGACACTGACGCAAAAATGGGCGATCGCTCAAGAAAACGGGGCTAATTATCAAGCAGAAGGCAGAATGCGTCGCAACGATGGGGTTTATCGTTGGCATTTACATCAAGCAGTGCCATTAAAAAATAATCAAGGAAAAATTATCAAATGGTTTGGAACCGCCACAGATATCGAAAACGCGAAGCAACTTGAACAACAACGTCTTCAACTCTTAGAACAAGAACGCAGCATAAGAGAAAAAGCAGAACAAGCCAATCGTATTAAAGATGAATTTCTTTCTATCTTATCCCACGAATTACGTTCTCCCCTTAATCCTATTTTGGGTTGGACTCAATTGCTACAAACTAAGAAATTAGACCAAAAACAGGTTTCAGAAGCACTGACTGTGATTGAGCGTAATGCCAAATTACAAACTCAATTAATTGATGATCTGCTCGATATGGCTAAAATCCTACGGGGTAAGATTACCCTAAATATGACCTCAGTGGATCTAGCCTCCACTATTCAAGCAGCAATAGAAGTGGTAAGAATGACAGCAGAAAGAAAAAATATTTCGCTACAAGCAAATTTGAGTAATAATTGTTATATCAAGGGAGACCAAGGACGAGTTCAGCAAATTATCTGGAATTTACTTTCCAACGCCATCAAATTCACCCCAGAAGGGGGAAGGGTAATGATTACTCTCGAACGAATAGATCAGCACGTCCAAGTTACAGTAACTGATACAGGAAAAGGTATTGATCAAGATTTTCTGCCTCATATCTTCGAGTCTTTTCGTCAAGAAGATGTTTCGATAACTCGTCATTATGGAGGACTGGGTTTAGGGTTATCCATTGTTAAATATTTAGTAGATGCCCACGGTGGTACCATTGTTGCTGATAGCTTAGGAGAAGGCAAAGGTGCAACTTTTCTCATTACCCTACCTTTGTTAAAGAATAATGCGATCGTTGACTTGAGTGATTACTTATCGTCAGAAGAAATTAATCTGATGGGGATTAAGGTGCTGGCCGTAGATGATAGTCGGGATACTCGGGAGATGTTAGAGACGTTATTAAGTGTATATGGAGCAAACATGAAAGTGGTTAGTTCAGCCGGGGAGTTCTTGAGTCATTTTGATCATTTTCAGCCTGATGTATTAATCTGTGATATTAGTTTGCCTGATGTCGATGGTTATACTCTTCTTAAACAGATTAGACACTTACCCTGTGAACGAGGAAAAACTGTTCCTGCCATCGCTGTAACTGCTCATGCCGGACAAGAAGATTATAAACAAGCGTTTTTAAGTGGTTTTCAAAAACATATTGCTAAACCCATTGAGCCTCACAGATTAGCCCTTACCATCGCTTCTCTGGCCAAAGCCTCTTTAGAAGAATAGCCCATTTTATTCAAAAAAACTGGATCTTTACAAAACCCAGCTCAAGCAATGAGATTGACAAAAATTGAGGATATTCTGATTACAATAAACCCCAAAAGTGTAATACCCCTCGACCCGTCACTAATTCCACGATTAAAGCGGAAAGAAAACCAATCATAGCTAGGCGGCCATTCCAGTTTTCAGCATAGCTTGTGAAGCCAAATTTTCCTTCGTTTTGGTTGTTGCTTTTCATGGGATTTAGCAGAAGATAGATAGGTCTGTAAAGTATTGTAAATAAAGATTAACACTTTAGCAATATCTGGGAAACTTAAGTCTAGTTAAAATCACATATAGAACCGTTAGGGGTGTTATTGTTCAACCACTCTACTAACTTATACATGAAAGCTTACACGAAAGTTTACATAGGCCATTTACACTGATAGTCAAGAACCATTGTTAATAAATTTAGAGGACAAAACAATGACTTGTGAGCAACTTCAAAAATCTTATCAACAACAACTGGTTAAAGCGGGTGTGTCTCAGCACAAAGCAGAACAAGCAGCTAAAACCTTAAGTTTCCAAGAATTACAAATTATTGGCGAGATTTGGCAAGACTGGGGTAAAGTGGTTGCTCGTTTAGGTTAAGTGTCAACGCTTAACATATAATATTTAGCTTAGTTGGGGTCAGTGCTTCTCAATTTTCATCTTCGATCATTTCAAAGATAAAATTAAAACAGCTAACCTTAGACATAGACAACGTAATATGACAATCCCTCCTGAGTCTTCTTCTGTTTCATCTTCAGAAGCTAATGGCAAAGAAGAGATTAACTCCTCACCCACATCCAATCCAACAACGACCCCAATATCATCTATCAACTTGGTGTCATCACCAGAGGCACCCAAACCGTTATATCTCCAAGAAGTAAAATCCTCTAATCCTTGGTTACTTTTAACGACCATTGGCGTGATGGGGATAGGACTACTCTTTCAACTACCTTGGGTGGGGTTAACCAGTGCGATGGTTGCCCTAATCCTATCTCTAAGGGTTATCCTTCCCTCTCTCAAAAATTGGTTTCTACGATATCTCACCCCCGAAGAGAGAGAAACCTTAACCGGTTTTACGGTTTTTGTTCTCTCTTTAGCAGGCATCTTTTATTATTTAGGCATTTATCAAACCATTGGTAATTGGCTTAATCAGTTTAAATACGATGAGTTTGGCTCTTGGGCTGAATGGGTTGGGGCCTTAGGTCAAATTATGATCGCTATTTTAGCCGTTTATGTGGCCTGGGCTCAATACGTCATCTCCAAAGACTTAACCTTACAGCAAAATCGGATTACTCAACAACAAACCATTGATACTTATTTTCAAGGTATTTCTGATTTAGTGTTAGACGGAGAAGGAATGTTAGAAGATTGGCCTCAAGAACGTTCCATTGCCGAAGGCAGAACTGCATCTATTCTCAGCAGTGTTGATGGAATAGGAAAAGCTAAAATTCTACGGTTTCTCTCCCAATCACGATTGTTAACGCCCTTAATGCGGGATAGTCGTTTAGGAAGACCCATGTTAGACGGAGTTGGCGGTTATGCTGAAGACAGAGCTTATGGGGTACGAGTCATTGATTTAGGGGTAATGTTAGCCTGTGCTAATTTATCCGGTCAAGATTTACGCTGGACTGATTTAAGTGAAGCGAATATGGTTCGTGCTGACTTAAGCGGTTGTGATTTAGTGAAAGCCAATTTATCCCGCACCGTCTTGTATGATGCTAACCTCAAAGGGGCTGATCTCAAAAGCACTCGTTTATTCTACGGTCCAGTAGAAACGGCCAGTCCACGCTCTAGAACCCATCCTCCTGATTACATCACGGGTGCCTATACAGGGGTGGTAATTGAAAACTGTAACTTGGCTGATGTGAAAAATTTGACCCCAGAACAACATTATTATCTGTGTGCATGGGGTGGAGAACAGAGTCGTACAACTATTCCAGGAGGGTGTAAAGGAATTCCTAATAAATTGAACCGATAAAAAGGATCGCTAAGAACAAGCGATCCCCTCAATGTTTTCAGAAAAATGATTGATTATTGTTTGTTCTGATAATATTGCTTAAAACTCTGATAGTTTGTCTCAGGATGATAAAGATGGCATTGCGTTGTAATCTCATTCATTAAAGCCCACGAAAAACGAAGTTCACACAAATAATCACACCAGTTTTCCTTTAAACTTTGATGAGCCATGCGTAAATTATAGCTAGGTATTCCGGTAGAAATGTGATGGGGAATATGAACATTAATGTCATGACAAAGGATTTCTACCCAACGAGGATAATCACAATGAACGGTACCAGATAATTGAGCTTGTGCTTCGTTCCAGTCTGCTTCTTTTTTAAAAGGAACCTTAGGAACCGTATGATGCACTAAAGTAAAGGTACTCATCCAAAAATGGAATACCAACCAAGGAAGTAACCAAAACTTAATAACACCCCATATTCCCAGGGTAGCAAACGCAATAGGAAAACTCATAATAGCAGCAACAATGACCACTAAGGCAGAAAAGCGAATTTGTTCTCTGTCTTTTCCTTCAAATTTAGTCCAGTCAAAGTGAATTTTTGCCCAGTGAACCACAGAAGCAAACCACCAAAAAGGACCTCTCAACTGTCGATATCCCCATCTTTCAAAAGCAGATAAACTTTCATAAAAGTCTGGCATAAATGGGTCCCAAGCATTATCAACCTCTAATTTATTGGTGTGCTTGTGATGATGATTGTGGAGAATACGCCAACCATGAAAAGGGTAAAATAGCGGTAAAAAAACAGTATGGCCAACGAAATCATTGACCCAATTATTATTAGAAAAAGAACGATGTCCACAATCATGACCAATGACAAATAATCCTGTCATCGCTGTTCCTGTAAATACCCATAAAATAGGCAGCAAGTACCAAGGAGAAACCGCCAAGGCAGCCCATCCTAACGCTACCATAGAGACAGTAAGAATAACCTTAAACCAGGCTTTACGGGGATTTTTAACAAAGACTTCTGAGGGTAACGTTTTTAAAATGTCACGTAACCGAATATTCTCATCCAATTGAGGCGAAACTGACGGTTGAGACTGAGGGAGCAATGTTGTCATGAATAACTTAGGAATAGTACAAATTGTAAACGAAAGAGTAAGTTATGGGAATTTGAGGCTTGAAAACCTTTACAATTAAGCAAAGATCATCCATGAAGGCTCAAAAAAAACAAGATTTCCCATGACCTAGCCTTAATAGTTATATCACATCACGTTGCTCTTGATGTTAGGGTGGTACACAAAAAACAAGAGGCGAAAGTAAGCTGTCACTGGGTTTCAAGATTGCTTAATCTCCTAACCTTAATGCGTAGTACCATATATTTGATAGAAAGTACCTAGAAATAAATAGATTTATCCAGTATAATTAGTAGCTATTCGTCTAGTCAATAAACACTTTTTATTTATGGAAACCATTTATTTTATAGTAATTTTAAAGCTTGGATAGCTCAGACTTATTTTCATATTAAAAATGCTGGTTTTTCTTGCGAATACAAAATAAAATATATCGTTGGACTAAAAAACTAATTTAGAGCTAAAAATTTGTGCCAGAGGAAATGCCGTCACATTTTTTAAAGAATCAAAGAGACTCAAAACAGTTAAGATAGAAAAAGTCACTCATAATCTGACTGAGCAATATAGAGAAAAAAGCCAGATTAGTACCGCATTTAATAATCATTGCAATGGTCAAAACTCCTGTTTCACCTACCCGCAAAGTTTCTAAACTAGAAAACATTAAAGAACGTAGCAATTTCTTAAGAGAGCCGTTAAAAAGCGAATTATTAGAAGATACTACCCATTTTAGCCAAGATGCGGTTCAAATTCTCAAATTTCATGGATCTTATCAACAAGATAACCGAGATAACCGAGTCAAAGGACAAGAAAAAGATTATCAGATGATGTTGCGGACCCGTAACCCAGGGGGCTTTATCCCCCCGCAACTTTATTCTACTCTTGATCGCATCAGTGATGAATATGGCAACCAAACCTTACGAGTCACCACCCGACAAGGGTTTCAACTTCATGGGATTTTAAAGAAAAATTTAAAGTCAGCGATCGCCTCCATTGTCAAGAGTATGGGATCAACCCTAGGAGCATGTGGGGATCTCAATCGCAACGTTATGGCACCGGCCGCCCCCTTTAAAAATCGCCCTGAATACCAATATACTTGGGAATACGCTGATAAAATCGCCGATCTCTTACGACCCCAAACTAATGCCTATTACGAAATCTGGCTAGACGGGGAAAAAGCCATTAGCGTTGAAGAAGATCCAGAAGTAGTGGCAGCCCGCCAACGAAACGGCAACGGGACTATCATTAAAGATAGCGAAGAACCCCTCTACGGAGAGCATTATATGCCCCGTAAATTTAAGTGCAGCATCACCGTACCAGGGGATAACTCCATCGATCTCTACACCCATGATGTCAGTTTAGTGGTAATAACTGACGAAAGTGGGGACTTATTAGGGTTTAACGTCCTGACTGGGGGCGGAATGGGACGCACCCACAACAAAGAAGAAACCTTTGCTAGATTAGCTGAACCCCTCGGATATGTGGCCAAAGACGATATATTTGACTTGATGAAAGCCATCTTAGCCACCCAACGGGACTACGGCGATCGCATTCAACGCCGTCACGCTCGCATGAAATACCTAATCCAAGATTGGGGAATCGAAACATTTAGAAGCAAGGTAGAAGAATATTTCGGTAAAGCAGTAGAACCCTTTAAACCCCTCCCAGACTGGAAATATGAAGATTATCTCGGCTGGCATGAACAAGGGGACGGCAAGCTCTTTTTAGGTATCTCCATCGAAAATGGTCGGGTCAAAGATGAGGGCAGTTTTCAGTTAAAAAGCGCACTGAAAAAAATTACCGATGAATACGCCCTACCCATGCGTCTGACCGCTAATCATAACCTCATTTTCTATGAGATTGACCCTGAACATAAAGCCGGCATCGATAGCATTTTAGTTCACTGTGGCATTGTCAGTGATCCTGAAAAAATCGACACCTTAACCCGATATTCTATGGCCTGTCCAGCCATGCCCACCTGTGGACTTGCCATCACTGAATCAGAACGGGCATTACCAGGGATTTTAGAGCGCATTAAAGGGGTATTAAAGCATCTAGGGTTAGGAGAGCAAAGCATCGTCATCCGAATGACCGGATGTCCCAACGGTTGCGCCCGTCCCTATATGGCCGAATTGGGGTTTGTGGGTAGCGCACCGGGAATGTATCAAATATGGTTAGGCGGCGATCCCAACCAAACCCAGTTGGCTCAAGCTTACATCGATAAATTACCAGAAAAAGACATTGAGAGCTTCTTAGAACCCCTATTTGCTTACTATAAAGAAGAAAAAATCGATAACGAAAGCTTTGGGCAATTTTGTCAAAGAGTGGGCTTCGATGCCCTGAGAACCTTCTCAGAAAGCTATAGCCCGAAAAAACGTCGCCGTGTCCGCAAAAATCAACACCGGGTTAGCGTTCCTGATGCTATGTTTGTCCGTCTCAAACAAGCCTCCCAGAACGAAAATCGACCGATGAATCAGATAGTGCAACAGGCATTAGAAGCCTATTTTGGTGAACAGTAAATCCTGATTAGGACTTATTCTTTGACCTGGGGGGAATATGGCTAGATATCCCAACTTTGCACAGTACAACTACCACATAGAACAACTCTTAGGCAAAAATGCTACGGGAGGACGGGTAACTTATCTCGCCTCCCATCTTGATACCAAAAAAACCGTGGTCATTAAACAATATCAATTTGCCAAAATTGGAAATTGGAATAGTTATCAGGCCCATCAATCAGAAATTAAGGTATTGCGATCGCTAAATCTAGCCAGTATTCCCCGTTATCTCGACTCCTTTGAAACCCCTAACGGCTTTTGTCTCGTTCAAGAATATAAACAAGCCCCGTCTTTAGGACAAATCAAAGGGTTAACACCCCCAGAAATTAAACAAGTTGCCCTCAACATCCTAGAAATACTCATCTATTTACAAAAACAGAATCCTCCCATTATTCATGGAGATATTAAGCCCGATAATATCTTAATTGACCTAGAAAATGGGTTAAAAGTCTATTTAATTGACTTTGGTTTTGCTCGCATGGGGAGTTCTGATCTCGGCATGAGTAGTACCATTCGAGGAACGGTGGGGTTTATGCCCCCCGAAGAAATGTTTAACCGTCAATTAAGCACTGCTTCGGATCTATACAGTTTAGGGGCGACACTGGTTTGTCTGTTGACTGGCACGTCAGCCCAAAATATTAATCAATTACTCGATCCCCACGGTTATCAACTCTATTATCAACATTTATTGCTGCATCTTCATCCTCGTTTTCGACGATGGTTAAGGAAAATGACTGCACCGAAACAAAGCGCTCGCTTTGCGGATGCCTTAACCGCTTATCAAGCTTTAGAACCTTTGAGCATCGAAAAAAAAGGAGCAGTTTTCCCTTATCGACCCATATTAGATAAGTATTCTCTAAAATCAATTATCTTAGGGATCACTATTCTGGTTGCTCTAGCTTTAGCAGGGATGACAGGGTTTATGTATTGGCAAGGGCGCACCGTCAGACGGCTGATGAGCAGTAAAAACTGTGAGGGTTGTTATTTACGTCATCTGAGTTTGCGACAAGGAAATTTAATCGGGGCTAACTTAGCCCAAGCCAACTTAAAAGATTCTAACCTCAAAGATTCTAACCTGACCAATGCTGACTTAAGGGGAGTCAATCTTAGCAATGCTTACTTAAAAGGTGTTACCCTAACAGGAGCCAATTTAGAAGAGGCTAATTTAGAAGGGGTTAATCTTATCGAGGCCAACCTCGAAGGAGCCAACCTCAAAAGAGCCAACCTCGAAGGAGCCATTTTAAATGGTGCCAATTTAACCCAAACTAATTTTAAATTTGCTAACTTACTTAATGCTAAACTAAAATACACACGGCTGATTAAAAGTAACTTAGAAGGAGCCAATTTAGGGGGTGCGAATATGGAAGGTGCTAACCTAGAAAACACCATTTTACCTGATGGTAGCTCTTCTGAGTAGTCCCTAATTTAAACTTATATTGACATCGTTGCTGCTAACGTAAAGATTAATTAGAGGTAAACAAATGACTAACTTAGGTAAAATTTTAGTTTTCATGGCCATGGGAATTGTAATTGTTAAATTTGTGGCCTCTTTCTTCGGAAAAGGTAACATTCCTTGGCTCAATAAACTGGTAACAGTTATTTTATGTTTATTTATTGGTTTTGAAGTGTATCAGATTGGTAAATTATTAATTAATCAACCATAAATATTCGAGGATGAATTATGGTATCGCAAGGAATTTATACCCTAGCTAATGATGTCGTTTACGACCAATTGATCGCATTACTCAATAGTATTGAAGTTAATGTTAGTTCTTCACTTCCTATTTGTATTATTCCCTATGATGAGCGTTTAGATAAAGTCAAAGCAGAGATTAAAAATCGACCGAATTTGAGTTTATTTGAGAATCAATCCTCCATTGATAGATGGGAAAATTTTGCTCATAAAGTTTGGGAAGCTCATCCTAGAAATAAAGAAAGTAAAGCTAGTCGCCCCAGATGGTATAAGGGACATTTACATCGTAAATTTGTAGCTTTTGATGGAGAATTTGATCAGTTTATTTTTTACGAAGCTGATAATTTAGCCATGAAGTCTGTTGAAGATGTATTTAAAAAGTTAGAAGATTATGATTTTGTCTTTGATGACTGGGAACATCGTAAACAAACAGAAAACGCAGCCCTAAACATTCCCATTATAGAAACCAGTGGTTGCTATACAGAAGAACAAGTTAGACCTAAAATTCATGATGCTAGTTTTTTTGGCTCAAAAAAAGGGTTATTTCCTCCCGAAGAATTAGCAGAATTAGAAGATAAATTAATTAATCATAGAGAGGTAGAATGGATTAATAGAATTGGCTGGTGGGATGATGTTTTTCTCTATAACTATCTGACTTTACGCTGTGAAAGACCGATTTACAACTTTACCCGAAGTTCGGATGGACAAGATAGAACCGGAAACTGTGCTGATGCTGATCCTTTTGTCAGTATTGATAATGTCCTTTACAATGAACAAGGACTAAAACCTATTCATCGTATCCACTATATGAATTATTCTTCAGGATCTTTCGCCCGTTTGTGTCAAGGAGAAGATGCAGATATTAATTACAAAGATACTTTTTTATATTATCGTTTCTTGAAGAATCCTGAGCAAAAACCCACTCAACTAATTCCGCCGACTTCCCTCACAAAAGCAACTCGAAAACTACAAGGAATTATGGGAAAAATTAAGCGTACTATCTCTTAAAACATTATGGTTAAAGTCAGTGTTTGTATTCCAACTTATAACCGTTCCCATTATCTTACTTATGCGGTTAATAGTGTTCTTAATCAAACCTATTCTGATTTTGAATTAATTATTTGTGACGACGCTTCTCCTGATAATACTCCTGAAATAGTTGCAGGATTTCAAGACAGTCGAATTCGCTATATTCGTCATGAGAAAAATATGGGAAGAAGTCGCAATATGCGATCAGGTTTTGAAGCATCTCAAGGGGACTATTTTATTAAGTTTGATGATGATGATGCTTTAACCCCAGAATTTCTAGAAAAAACAGTTAATATATTAGACAAAAACCCCTCAGTTGATTTTGTGTGTACCAATCATTGGGTAATTAATAAAGATAGTAAAAGAGTAGAATCTGCCACAAGAGAAAATGCAGTTCGTTGGGGAAAAGATCAACTTAAAGAAGGTATTATTCAAGACTTAGATTGGCAAACCTTTTATTATCAAAGTTTACAAGTCGGGTCAACTTTATTCCGTTATTCTTGTTTAAAAGACGTGGATTATATGAACCCAAAAGCAGACGGTTGCGAAGACTTTGACTTATTAGTTAGATTAGCATTGATTGGGAAAGTCGGCTATTTTTTACCTAACTACTTAATGGAATATCGTTTTCATGGAGGACAAACCAGTTTAGGACAAAATTTACACTTTTTACAAGCAAAATTATATTGTATTGACAATTATAAATTTCAAGATCAAGACTTAGAAGAAAAACGAAACATTAAATTAGCCCAAACTCAACAAGACTTAGGACTGAGACTAATTGAAAAAGGGCAAACTTCAGAAGGAAGACAACTATTAAACTCATCAAAACAGATTTTAGGAGCATCGAAAAGAAGCAATTTAGGCTTATTAATTTCTTATTTACCCCTTAACTTACGGCAACTAATTTTAAAACAATTTCGTCAATGGAAACCAAAAGATTATACAGAAAAAGTACGTACACAAACAAATTAGGATGATCAAAAAATGGGATTATTAATTGATGGAGTTTGGCACGATCAATGGTACGATACGAAAAGTACAGGGGGGCGTTTTGTTCGCCAACAATCTCAATTTCGTCATTGGATAACCCAAGAGGGAAAAGACGGATTTAAAGCAGAAGCGAATCGTTATCATTTATATGTTTCCTATGCTTGTCCTTGGGCCCACAGAACCCTAATTTTTCGGGCGATTAAAGGACTTGAGGATATGATTTCTATATCAGTTGTTCACTGGTTTATGGGAGAATATGGTTGGACGTTTGAATCAGGTGAAGGCGTAATTACTGATCCCATTCATCAAGCTAATTATTTGTATGAAGTGTATACAAAAGCAGATCAAAAATATACAGGAAGGGTAACGGTTCCTATTTTATGGGATAAAAAAACGAATACGATTGTTAATAATGAATCCTCTGAAATTATCCGAATGTTTAACAGTGAATTTGATCATCTTGGGGCCAAACCTGGAGATTATTATCCAGAAGGATTAAGAGATGAGATTGACCAAGTTAATGACAGAATTTATAATACAGTTAATAATGGAGTTTATAAAGCAGGATTTGCTACCACTCAAGACGCTTACGAAGAAGCGTTTAACCCCCTTTTTGAAACCCTAGATTGGATAGAAGAAAGACTGTCTCATTCACGATATTTAATGGGAGATCAATTAACAGAAGCAGACTGGAGATTATTTACTACCTTAGTGAGATTTGATGCGGTTTATGTGGGACATTTTAAGTGTAATAAAAAGCGCATTGTTGACTATCCTAATTTATGGGGATATGTCAGAGAATTATATCAATTTCCTCAAGTAGCAGAAATAGTCAATTTTAAGCATATTAAAGGACATTATTATCAAAGTCATAACACCATTAATCCGACAGGAGTTGTTCCCCTGGGGCCTGATATTGATTTTAACTATCCTCATGGAAGGAGTATTTAATCGTTACATGATTATATCAAGCGATCGCTTTTCAACTGACTGAAAAGAAGATCATTTTCTGAAATCTCAGTTTTTATTTTGATTTTCATGGTCAATCTTTTCTCTGATTGCTTGTTCCATAATACTAATGTTTTCTTCATAAAAAATACCATTCTCCAGTGGGTGGAATCACAATTTGAATATCATGGCCAGCTAAAATAAAAACATCACCTATTTTCTTATTAATTGATTTCTTTGATCATTGCTGTCTCTTGCTGTAAATCACAGTTAATTATCTCGTCTTAATACAGAAACTTCAAAGGGATATAATTTAGAGGGTAAATCAATTATTTTACCAACTTCCCTCTCATTAGAGACTAATACTTCCCAAGTATAAGGGGCAATATATTCATCTACGGTTAACTCTTTTTCATAGGAAAAGTTGATTAAAACTAATACAGTTTCTGCTTCAGTTTTTCGGGTGTAAGCTAAATGTTCATAAGGATAATGAATTAAACTATTCCAACGGCCAAACCGTAACGCTTCAGTATTTTTTCTCGCTTGAATCAACTGTCGATAAAAGTTTAATAAAGAATTGGGATCTTGTAACTCTTTTTCTACATTTTTTTCTGTATAATTTTCGTTAACAGGAAGCCAAGGTTTAACGTCTTTTCCAAAGCTAAACCCTGCATTAACACCATCATTCCATTGCATCGGTGTTCTTGCGCCATCTCTAGGAGGCGGTAATTCTCCACTATCGCTTTTAATGATAGCTTGATCTTTAATTTGATCGGGAGGAATATCTAAATTATCTACCATACCAATTTCTTGGCCATAGTATAGAAAAGGAGTGCCTCGAATGGTTAATAAAATAGCAGCCGATGCTTGAGCAATTCCTAATGGATTAGTACATAAACTACATTCGATCCAACGGGATAAATGTCTAGGAATATCGTGGTTATCTAAAAAGTAAGTCGGCCATGCGCCTTCGGGGGTAATAAGTTCTTTTTTAATAATTTCTCGTTGTAAATAGCCAGGATACCAAGGACTAAAGGGAAATTCAAAGGTAAAAGCCAGGTGTAATTCATCATTATCAACACCATAAAACATGGTTGAATCATAGAGTCGATTATCGATGAAAGTTTCTCCAATTAAAACCCGATCTTTATATTCATCAACTAATTGTCTAATTTCCCTAATAATTTGGTGATTTTCTGGTTGATTTTTATCATATAAATGGTGTTGATTATTATAATTGTTTTTGTCTGTTGCTCCAAATTTTACAGGATTATAACGATAATATTTGTCTTTACTATAAACACTAGACGCATCTAATCTAAATCCATCAACCCCTCTATCTAACCAAAAACGAATCACTTGAAAAACTGCTCTTTTAACGTCTGGATGACCCCAGTTTAAATCGGGTTGGTTTTCATTAAAGGTATGATAATAATATTGTTGTCTTGTTTCATGAAACGTCCAACCGGTTCCCCCAAAATACGATAACCAATTATTAGGAACTCCGCCATCTGGTGCCGGATCTTGCCAATGATACCAATCACTTTTCGGATTATCTTTACTCTGACTAGATGCCAGAAACCAACTATGTTGATTTGAGGTATGATTAACAACTAAATCTAAAATAATTTTAATTCCTCTATTATGAGATTCAGACAATAACAGATCAAAGTCATCTAAACTACCAAAAGTATCACTAATATCATAATAATCACTGACATCGTATCCATTATCAATCATGGGAGATTGATTAATTGGAGATAACCAAATAGCATCAATTCCTAGGGATGTTTCACTGTCGGGATTTCCATCATTAAGATAGTCTAATTGTTTGATAATTCCTTGTAAATCTCCGATTCCATCTCCATTACTATCGGCAAACGTTAGGGGATAAATTTGATAAATGACACCAGTTTCCCACCATTTTTCCTCATTAGGGTTTCTGCTTTTTCCCATGTTGAAATTATTTCCTTACTACGGTGAAAGTCTGTTTTGTTTTGAGACATTGTAGAGCCTTTATTCTATTATGCCTTATTACCTTGAATTTTACTAATGATTAGATGATCAATACTTTATGCATACCTTACATCACCAGAAAATTTAAGAAGTTAGCTTCTAGAAAAATTATGAATGATACTCACATCTTGCGCCAGGATAAATCAATTTCACCAGGGAAAATATGAGTATCAAATAACATCATAATTTCAACCAAATCAATCTGATTTTCTAAGTCTTTGTCTTCCTACACTTCCCACACTCCCCACACCCCAAGATTGGCAAGATAAGAGAACTTCTAAACCTCACTTCGGTGTTCTGTTTTGTATGGTTCAACAGACATGACAGCTTCTTTGAGGGCTGTTATGCGATCGCTCATAATATTATCAGGAGAAACAATATCCATCACTCCTAACTTTCTTAAACGGCTTTCTGCTTGTCCACTGACTCCAACTAAAAAGACGTGACGACCTTTTTCTACGGCTTCTTGAATGGCATTTTCTAAGGCTAAAGAAGAGGTTACGCCTAAAATAGGAACTTCCGATAAATCTAATACCAATGCCCGATAATCATTAATCAGATTATGTTCACGGGAGATAGCCTTGGCAACACCAAAAATCATTGGACCACTGAGATAGAAGAGTAGAACCCTACCATTAGCTTCTTCTAATAACTGCTTTTCTTCGGGTTTGAGGTCAATTTCTTCATCATCATAAGTAATAGCTTTAACTTTATCAGCCCGATGATTAGAAAGACGTTCAATGGTAAGAATGTTGGCGACAAATACCCCTACTCCAACCGCTACAATTAAATCCACAAATACGGTTAGTGCAATCACCCCGTACATAATAAGAGCAGCTTTAACAGAGATTTTGTGAGCGCGTTTGAGGAAACCCCAGTCGACAATATCGATACCTACTTTTAAGGCAATACCCGCTAATACGGCTAAGGGGATACCTTGTAAATATTGACTCAACCCTAACACCACGACAAGTAAAACCAAAGCACGAGTTAAACCAGAAACCGCCGTTCTACCACCACTTTGAATGTTAACCACAGTTCCCATGGTTGCACCAGCACCAGCAATACCACCGAATAAACCAGAGACTAAGTTACCCAGTCCTTGACCGATTAATTCTTTGTTAGAATTGTGTTCGGTACGGGTTAAACTGTCTGCCACTAAGGATGTCAATAAAGCATCGATACAACCCAACATAGCCAATACTAAAGCGTCAACGAACATGACTCGCAGTTGAGCAGCACTAAAGGTAGGAACTTGTAAACTAGGTAAACCGACGGATATTTCCCCAATACGGCGAATATCAGCGTCACCAAACAAGAATACAGCAATTAAACTCCCCACAATTAAAGCGAGTAACTGGGGTGGCATATACTTCTTCAACTTTCTAGGATAGAAGAAAAGAATAGCGACAGTGATAACCGCCAATAAGGTTTCTAAGGGGTTGATACTGCCGATGAGGGTGGGTAGATTCTGTACTGTGCCAATGACTCCCCCTTTTGGACTCGCTTGTCCGAGAAAGGGTGCAATTTGCAGAATAATTAAAATAACCCCAATTCCTGACATAAAGCCAGAAATCACTGTATAAGGCATCAGGGTAACGTATTTTCCCAGTTTAAACACCCCAAAAAGAATTTGGAACACCCCGGCCAACATGACGACAGTGAAGGCCATCGCTAACCCCTGCTCAGGATTAGCTGCGGTTAAACTAGCAATAACTGAGGTCATCACCACGGTCATTGGACCAGTGGGTTCAGAGATCAGGGTCGGGGTTCCTCCAAAAAGGGCTGCAAAAAAGCCGATTAAGATTGCTCCCCACAACCCAGAAGACGCGCCTGCACCGGAAGCGACCCCGAATGTTAATGCCATTGGTAAAGCGATAACTGCGGCTGTCAGTCCACCGAAGATATCCCCCTTGACATTTCTAAAGTGAATCGTATTTGTTATGGACATTTTGAACAAGTAATATTCTCGTTTGCAATGCCAAGATTTTACTATGTTTTAATCTTATTGTCCTTGACAAAATACATAAATTAATGGGACTGAAAGCATAGATAAATCTGCCTTAATTGCTTTACACACATGACTCATATTTTGTCAAATTTAATTTTTTTCTCGTAATAAAAATATACAAATTGTTTCTAATTTTGGGGCTTTTTTGGGGGGATTTTGGGAGAGTTTGCCCTCTATGAAAAATTTTTTTTGACGAGATAATAAGGGTTTGATCCTATTTTTGGCAAAAATTAGATACGAAAACTCTATTATGAAAATTAGAGTATAGCGCAAAAATCCCATGAATTCGTTTACAAATAAAAATTATTCTCAATAAAATGTTAAGTTTTATGACAAGTAACGGAATGTAAATTAGGAATTTTAAAAGAAAGTTTGAGTTAATGAAAAGTTTTGCTTATCTGATAGTGGGAAAATGCGCGCCGCAAAGCGAATCTTTTCGAGATCGCTTATGGGGTGAATATAAATATTTCCTTTAAAAAATAGCAAAAACTTCAAAAATAAAGAGGGGGGGGTAGCATAAGATTACTTTTAGCAAATATTAAACTTATAAATCTATTAAAAGACTAAAATCGGTGTTTTTTGGGCTGATTATGTCTTTGATTTAGTTAGCTATTGATTAATTATTGAGGAGCAAACACAAACATGATCAAAACAGCTTTAGGAAGTATGATTGCAGTAGCGATCACTTCTGTAGTCATTCCAGCAACAGCTACAACCATTACATTTGAAAATTTAGATATAAACCCTTTGACCGATTCTCAAACGGAAGGAGATTTTACTTATGAAGTCATTTCTGGTAATGTTTGGGTAATATTGCCTGGTAATGGTAATCCTGCATCATCTTTAACCCCTGGTTTTAATAGCCCACCATTTGCTGGAGATACCATTGAGTTTTTCTTAACCGATGGGGGATTATTTACTTTTGATTCCTTTGATTTTGCTTCTTTTATTACTTCCACATCTAACACAGTCAATTTTTTTGGTGAAGTTGACTCAGTAGATACAGAATCATTGTTAGGGATTAACTCAAATACAACAACATTTTCAACACAAGATCCTGGATTTGGCGCAGCCATTGACCGACTACGAATTGAAGTAGGTTTTGGTGGGAATAATTCTCTTCTGTTAGATAATTTGGAGTTTACTCCTGTTGCAATAGAATCAGTTCCTGAACCTTCAGTAACATTAGGATTATTAGAACTGGTTGGGGGGTTTGCTGTGAGAAAATTAAACAAGAATAGAAAATCTGATGTTTAATTAAGCAGCATCATATTTAACTTATATATTTTTGTAGGGGCTTAATAATATTAAGCCTTGACTTCATTATCCAACGGATATCTAGTCATTAACTCTTCAAAAGTGTAAGGTGGGCATTGCCAACCCTACAACTGTTTGATAAAGTAAATGTGCTTAATTTTTTAATCATCAAAACCTAGAATACATAACATATCTTCGATTAAATTATTTCCTAGGTGCATGGGGTACGGATGTCTGATATTTCCTTTAGTATATGTCGGGGAAGTTCTCAAATAGTGAAGGACTCGACAAAGTGCTTTAATCTGTTCTTTTGATTTCAAATCACGACGAACAAAAAAGAGTAACATCTCGATCATTTGCTGATGTTTGTAAGCGATATTAGCTGCGTAGATATCATCTTCATTTTCTATTTTTCTTAAATTTCTCGCTTTCTTTTCATCTTGTTTTTTCTGCGTTTTTGGTATTCTACCGATAGAAAAATAATGTAATAATTCTGGAACAGTTTCGTCTATGAAACCACTTAACTGAGTAAAGTCTTTGGTTTCAGAATCTTCATCCCATTCCTGTCTATTAGTAACATATTGAGGGGTTTCATTACCACTACGAAGACGAATAAGACCTAATAAGTTATTTAACCTTTCATCATCTCTTTGATATTGATGATGATCGGAGACATGACTAAAATTCAAAATATCTCGCTGTTCTAATAAATTTTCATTTTGTAATTGAAACCAAGCTTGATTATTATTGCCATCTTTACTACGTTTATTACGCCAAACTTCTGCTTCTATTAATGCAATAGTAGGATTTTTTAAATGATTAACGAGAGTATTAGAAGCAAATTTTACTAAGTCTCCCCCCTTCATTTGAACCTGTTTTAAACTATCATCGTCTTTTTTTCTAGCTTTATGAAACAATTTACCTATTTCTATTCCTGCTTTATGGTAAGGAATCCATGTTTTATAGTTAGGAAGTAAAATATCTACTGTTCCTATTGCACTAAGGCGTACTGCGATCGCATATTGAAGCGGTGTTTTATCAATAAAATTATTTCTCTTTATTCGACAAAAAGCAATCACATCTAATTTTGAAACAATATTTTCTGGTATTTTTGCTATTTCGTAAACTTCTGAAGGTAAACCATATAATGTTCCTGTTTGACGTAAGGTTAGATCTAAAACTGCGTTTAATGTTCTTCCTTTTGTTTTCGCACTATAAACTGTATCATCGTTCTGAGTCGGTTTAACTGTTTGTAGCATTTGAGAATTTATATTTTCTAATACACAAGCTTCTCTAATTGCACCACGAATACTTTGTTTAGGATGTATTCCTTTAACTTGAGTTTTTCTAATTTCGATGATAGCGAAAAGATTAGCATTGTTTTTATTGTTTACCAATGATAAGACATTTTCTTTAAGAAATTTTTGCCATGCTTGACGTTTTTTATTGTGTCCTTTTTTAATTTCTTCATCAAAATTTTCATTGACTGAAGGTAAACCTGATACTGATATTTCGTCAAAAAGGGTACGATTCTTTTTTTTAGCATCTTCAGAGTTTTCAAAGTCTTTGATTAAAATATCTTGGACAATTAAGTATTCTGGAAATTCGTCACCTTCTTGTAATAATAATGATTCTCTTAACTGTTGATAAAGTAATTTTTTTGTATGTTCTTCACGATAAATTATAAATAAATAGATTTGATTATCTTTAGTAGTTCGTTTAATAGAATCTGCAATAATGTTTTGTTTTTCTCTTATTTTTTGTTGTTTTTCTTCATCACTATATTTTTTCAATGCAGAGGGTAATAAAGATGTCCGTAGATATTCATAGTCACGCATTGCTAAAGGTATTTTTTTACCAGTTGGTGCTTTAATATCACATTCCATTGCTTTATCTGGAATTAATACACCGTCTAAAAATTGCAAAACTTTACTGGTAATATCTGCCCGTTCTTTTAGACTAAAACCTGTATCAATATGATGTCCATGTCCCCTACCTTTTTGTTCTTTTTCTTTGTATTTATATCCCTCAGTATGAATTATATAATATTCATCTTTATTCCAATTTTCTACATTATCTAAATTACCATATTCAGCAGGATTATCTAAGATTTCTTGTGGTTTAATTAAAGGACGTGCTTTAAATGCTTCTAATAAATTTGGTAGCTGTTCTTGCCAATATTTATTATCATTACTTTTAATAGTTAATTTAACTAGAGTTGAATCAATAGGATAATCATCTATACGGGCAGTTTTCATACCCATCAAAATAGAAATATCTCGCCCATGATTAGCCTCTACTAAAGATTCAGTAGATCACAAACTCAGTTTCAGAGAGGCGAAACGTTAATCTGCGATCGCCAATTTACGTTGAAACAGCCCAAAAAACCTCCTTAAACATAAGTTTGTTTTATATAATAGAAGATTGGACTTAA
>NETF01000187.1 GCA_002172675.1 unicellular cyanobacterium SU3 | reverse complement strand
TTAAGTCCAATCTTCTATTATATAAAACAAACTTATGTTTAAGGAGGTTTTTTGGGCTGTTTCAACGTAAATTGGCGATCGCAGATTAACGTTTCGCCTCTCTGAAACTGAGTTTGTGATCTACTGAGTCTCTAGACGGGGAAACCAACCCACTCGTCACGGAATAAAAGGGTTAGAATGTCTCAATGCAGGTTGTAAGGGTGTTTCTATCAACACAATCTATCGAAGAGCGATGAAAGGCCAAACAATCGTAGGGACGATAGAAATAGAAGAGGAATGATTTTTTAACCCCTAGACGAAACAACTGGGAACACTTGAGCCGACTGAGAAGCGATCGCAAGTTTAACTTTTGTACCAATGGGTAACTGGGTTTGTAATGTTGTTCTTGCATGAATTTGACCACCAGAAGGAGTTCGTAAACAGTAGCGGTATTCTCTCCCTAAAAATTGGCGATCACTGATCACCACCTTTGCCGTATCATCGGGTTTTAACATAATATCTTCTTGTCTCACCATCAAGTCTCCTTCGGGGACGGTTTCGGGAGGGGAATGGAGTTCCCATTGTCCTATTTCCGTAGTCCAGAGCTTCCCTTGTCGTTTAGCAGGGATAAAGTTCGCCTGGGTGACAAATTCAGCTACAAACCGAGACGCAGGACGAGTATAGATAGTTTCGGGGGTTCCCAGTTGTTCAATTTTTCCTTTGGACATGACCCCAATTTTATCGCAAATGGCCAGAGCTTCCTCTTGGTCATGGGTGACAAAAATGGCTGTTATCCCTGTGGCTTTGAGAATATGACGAATCTCATGGCGCAGTCTGATACGCACCTGTACATCGAGGTTACTGAGGGGTTCATCGAGTAAAATGATAGCGGGTTGAGGGGCTAATGCTCTAGCTAAGGCTACCCGTTGCTGTTGTCCTCCTGAGAGTTGATGAGGATAGCGTTTTTCTAAGCCTTCTAGTCCCACTAAGGCTAATACTTCAGAAATACGGGGTTTTATATCTTTTTTACTAAATTTTTTCTGATTTAAGCCGAAAGCAATATTATCAGCGATGTTTAAATGGGGAAATAAAGCATAATCTTGAAAGACCATCCCTGTATTGCGTTGTTCCGGGGGAAGTAACTGAGAAGAACTAGCAACCACGTCACCTCCGAGTTCTATGGTTCCTTGGGAAGGTTGTTCAAACCCTGCAACCATGCGTAATAGGGTTGTTTTACCACAACCAGAAGGTCCCAATAACCCTAAAATATCTCCTTGGGTTAATTGAAAGCTAACGTCATCGACTGCCGGAATCTGATGATTAGCAAATTGTTTAATAAGTTGATTAACCTGGAGAATAGTAGAGTTTTCCATAGCAAGAAAAAAGTGAACAATAAATTAGGGCGAATTAAACTAAAAATAATTGATTACAATTGTTAAAGATAATTACTGCAAGATTTAATTAACAACTACCTTTGTCTTTAAGTTATGCTTGAGCTATCTTTGATAAACTGCTCAATTAGCATTTATTTTCAATAAGTACCTTTACTTTTATATACCATTTTTTCGATTTTTCAAATAGGAAAGATTTGCAAGAATTATCAATGTTATCTAGATCACACTCCCATTATAACCCTAACGCTCAAAACCCTGGTTTTGATACTGTTTTAGCACCTAAAGGGATGGAATATAAAACAGTTCGTCAAGGAATGGGTAAAAACCAAGCAAAATTTCAAATTATCGCCATTCCTGTAGGCATTAATCCCTTAACTAACTTCTTGGAACAATGGCAGCAACGTCCAGATTTTCTTAATAAAGTACCCAAAGGATTGATCCTGATGGGGTTAGGGGGAAGTTTGTCTAAAAAGTATTCTGTGGGGGATGTGATTTTGTACAAAAAGTGTGGTTTAATGGATGATAGTCAGGAAAATAAGGGTCAGTGTAACCAATTTTTGACAAAGAGGCTATTTCAGCAGTTAGGAAATAGCACATTTATAGGGAAAGGGATAACAAGCGATCGCGTTATTTGTTCTGCTCAAGAAAAGCTTTTATTAGGGAAAAAATATCAAGCTGATGTCGTCGATATGGAAGGTTATGCACTCTTGAATTGGAGTCAGAAATTAGGTATGCCTGTGGCTATGATTCGGGTAATTAGTGATAATTGTGAGCAAGATTTACCCAATTTAACAAAGGCTTTTAGAGAAGATGGCAGCTTACAACCTTTCATGTTAGCCCGTCAAATGTTAAAAAAACCGTCAAATTCAATACATTTAATTCAGAGTTCTTTAAAAAGCTTACAAGTCTTAAAAGAAGTTGCTTATAAGATCACTCAAGATGAATAACACCTTTATATTTGAGCATTATAAACTGATAATTTTATCTTTAACAACTACCTATCATGGGTTAATAACGTATTGGGAAAATAAGCAACAACTGCCTCCTGGAAAATTGATCGATTTAGGAGGTTACAAGGTTCATTATTACACAAAAGGTTTAGGTAATCAGACAGTAGTTATTGACCACAGTTTAGAATGACTAATCAGGTGGGCAATTATTTTGGATGTTTGAATAGTTTAGAATTAGTTTCAAATTTGCCCACCCTACGGTGAATCAAGTTAGTTTTCTTGAGAAATAATATTTTTGTCAGATTGATTCACAAACAATTTAGGGACGATTAAACCAGACACTTGTTGATAAGCTTCAAATTCAGGATAACGGGAAAGAGACTTATCTTTTTTGAGCATATTAGGAACAAAAAGAAGACTAATAAACAGTCCTAAAATAAGAAAAGGTAGCCAATGTTGAGTTAATAAAGCAAAACTACCATAAATTAAAATTTCCCCTAAATAATTAGTGTTACGACAACGGGCAAAAAATCCTTCTGTAATTAATCCTGAATGATATTTAAGAGTGTAATATTTTTGAGCATCGCTACTGTAGTGTAGAAAAACCCCCAAGATATTCATAGCAATAACAAAAGAAATTAATGGAGGAGATGCTTCTATGTTTTGACTAATTAAAATAAAAGGAGCAACCCAATAAAGGGAAACGACAAAAAAGCTAGCAATTCCCATAGGAATAGAAATTTCTTCTTCCCAACTTTTGTCTGGATAAATTTTATCTTTTAATAACCAAAGAATACCATAAGTTCCGTGTAGTGCCAAATAAACCCAAGCGGTAATACTAAAGTTTTGATATACACTCATTAAACCTAAAATAAAAAACGAAGTGAGTCCTTTCGATAAATTAATGGGATGTTTGATTTTCATAGTTTTGTATATTGATAAAGTTTACTCAACACCAACATTAAAGAAAATGGTAGCATGACGAATATTATCTTGACTCCCTTGACTACTTAAAGTTAAAGACCGAAGATTTCTTAATAAGGGTTTAACCCCAAATTCTACGACTCTTGCAATGGGTAATTTTTGGGTTAAAATGGGTTCACTTTTTTGCCAATTAATATAGAAATAACCGTCATTATCGGGGGATAATCCTTCAATAATATGCTGAAATTGTTCAGTTTCAATTAACTTAGGAAAATCGGTGGAAATAGCTTCAGAAATGGCTTCTATTGACGTAGCTAAGATAAGATAATCGTCAAGATTTGCATAAACACCGTTTACTTCGGCTTCTAAACTCGCTAAACTTTTCTGATTAGGATTAACCGTTGCTTTTAGTTGTGTCCACACCGTTACTGTCTTGTCTAATAAGGGTAAACTTCCTACGGTATAACCAGCATTTTCTGCCCATTGATCAAACTGTTTTAAAACTTCATCTATCGCTACATCAGGACTTTTTTGAGCAACAAAAATCCAATCCCCTGCATCCCCTTCTGCTTTAGGCATTAATCCTAAGCTAAATTCCCCTTTAACCCAAGGAAAAACATCTTTTGATAAATTGACTCCTAAAGGTTCTTCTAAGTAACTTATTGAGCGATTTAAGAGTTGTTGGAGAGGACTATCTTGATCTAATCCTGTCTCTACTTGTTGCCATAATTGATTTAAGTTGGTTCCTGTAGCCGTTAAAATGGTATTAGCTGGAAGATAGGAAAATGCCTCAACCGGTTCTGATAAAATAGGAGAACGATTATTATCTCCTGAAACTCCAAGTAAAGCAGTTTGGGCGACTAATCCCTCTTCTTTGATAGAAAAAGCAATGGTTAGGGTTTGTTTAATCTCAGGTAATTCAGGAATTGGTAGATTAGCTAACCAAGCCGATAAAGCAGGAAAATTAGTATAGACAATGGCAATTCTGGGATCAGTAATCGTGTTCAATGCCTTCTGATACCCTGCGGCATTTTTTAAGTTTAAATCAGGAACTTGAACATTATTAATACTCTCTTTTAATACCTGAATATCATTAGCGAACAAGACCATATTACCCACCACTGCCGTGGCAGAAAGGGGCGTATTTTTCTTTAAGTTGGGATTTTGTTGAGCAATTAAATTAACCCCTTTATAAGATTCAAAAACTAAGTCAGACGTACCGGCGATCGCATCCGCGGAATAAGACGCTTGGAGGAACTCATTAGCAAGTTGTTGATCTTTAGTAGAAACCGCTAATAAATAACCGGGTTTGATGCCATTATTGGGATTATGATCGTAGTCAAGAGAAGTCACTGCCAGGGTAATTTCTTCCCCTAACCAGGGTTGAATTTGGGATTGATAATCAAGTCCTGTTTTTGCTAATAAAGTTTTTTCAATGGTGCGTATTTCTTGATGCGATCGCCGTCTTTTTTCAGGAGAAGCAATAAAGCGTCCCAACCCATCCAAGCGATCGGGGTTTGTTAACAGAGAAACCATAACCGGCGCTTGTTTTGGGAGAAAAACGGCTGTAATGGGTTCTTTATTAACCCCTCCTGCTAATAGAGGCAAAGGACTGGGTTTTAGTATCCAGTAGACACTGGTTGCTGCGAGGGAGAGAAGAAAAATAACACCAAGAATGAGAGTGACAAAAAAAGGACGTAACTTCACTATTATCTATCCACAATAAGGAATCACCATTGTTCATTTTAACCTTAATCTGTAGACCGATGCACTGCTTACCTTGCCTTACCTATTTGAGTGTATCGATATTTTAGTTAAGTTCAGTGTGGGGAGTATGGGATGGGTGGGAAGTGTGGGGAGAATTGTTTTTTTCATTGTTAATCTATTGATATGACAACTGCTGTAAGAGATAAAATTAATATAAAAGTTAGCCATCATGGAGTTAGATTACGCTTTCATTAACAAATTGATGAGTTAAGAAAAAATCCGTTAGCATTACAAGAACTAACTCATCAGGTCAGTGTACGGATGAGTAATCTATGTGAGTAAAATGTGAACGGAAAGGAAGCACAATGAAGAAAACCTTATTTTTAAGTCCTCCGTCCTTTAATGGGTTTGATGGGGCCGCAGGGGCAAGATATCAAGCTAAACGGGAAATTACTTCTTTTTGGTATCCCACCTGGTTAGCCCAACCAGCAGCCTTAGTCCCCGGTAGTAAATTAGTCGATGCACCGGCCCATTATCAAACCGTTGAAGATGTCTTAAAAATTGCTAAAGACTACGAACTGGTGATTATGTACACCAGTACTCCTACTTTACCGAACGATGTTAAATGTGCTGAAGCCATTAAAGCCCAAAACCCTGACACACAAGTGGGGTTATTAGGGGCCCATGCTGCGGTATTACCTAGCCAAACTTTACAAGAAAACCCCGTTATTGATTTTGTTTGTCGCAACGAATTTGATTACACTTGTAAAGAATTAGCAGAAGGAAAACCCTACGAAGACATTAAAGGATTAAGTTATCGTGATAAGTTCGGTAATATTAAGCATACCGAAGAACGAGAATTAATTCATGATTGGGACGCAATGCCGAGTGTGTTTCCCATGTACGAAAAACACTTAAATTTCCGTAATTATTTTATCGGTTATTTACTGCATCCTTACGTCTCTTTGTACACCGGAAGAGGTTGCCCTGCAAAATGTACGTTTTGTCTGTGGCCTCAAACCATCGGCGGTCATCAATACCGAGCTAAAACCCCCGAAGCGGTGGGTAAAGAGATGGCTTTAGCTAAGTCGATATGGGGTAATTCTGTCCGAGAATATTTCTTTGATGATGATACGTTTACCATCGATAAAAAACGGGTTATTGCTATCAGTGAACACCTGAAAAAGCTTAACTTAACTTGGAGTTGCAATGCTCGTGCTAACCTAGATTATGACACCCTAAAAACCTTAAGAGATAACGGCTTACGTTTGTTATTAGTTGGCTTTGAATCTGGAAATCAAGGGGTTTTAGATGGGGTTAAAAAAGGCATTAAGTTAGAAGTTGCTCGTAAGTTTATGAACAACTGTAATAAACTAGGAATTAAAGTACACGGGGCTTTTATTCTTGGTTTACCTAACGAAAGCAAAGAAACCATTGAAGATACGATACGCTTTGCTTGTGAAGTGAGTCCCCATACCATTCAAGTGTCCATTGCCTCTCCTTATCCTGGCACAGAATTGTATCAACAAGCGCAAGAAAACGGTTGGTTTACTAACGGAAACTTAGTGGCAAGTTCTGGCATTCAAATGTCTACTTTACAATATCCTAATCTCTCTGCGTCTGAAATTGAAGACGCAGTTGAACGGATGTATCGTCGCTTCTATTTCCGTCGTCGGACCATCATTCCTATTGTGAAAGAAATGATCGTGGACCCGCAAATGCTAGTGCGTCGTTTACGAGAAGGACGGGAATTTATGGCCTATTTAAAAGAACGTCATACCCGTAGTTTAGTTAATGCGTAAACTATTAGTGTAATGGTGGGCAATGCCCACCCTACAATATAATATGAAAGCAAGAGATAGGATAAACGTAACAGCAAATATGACAAGTAAACGTGAATTTTATATGATTGTAGAACAAGATGAAGATGGTATGTTTATCGGAGGAATTCCTCAGTTAAAATCTTGCTACAGTCAGGGAAAAACCCTTGATGAACTTGTGGCAAATATTAAAGAAGTAATTGAGATGTGTTTAGAAGAAAAAGACTTTAATGAGACTTCTGAATTGGTTGGGATTTAAACATGACAGAAACTATTATTAATCATATTGAAATAACCCCAGGAATATGTGGGGGAAAACCACGTATTGCAGGACATCGTATAAGAGTAGAAGATATTGTTATTTGGCATGAATCTATGGGAATGTCCCCTGATGAAATTGTTTCCCAATATCCTACTATTACGTTAGCGGATGTTTATGCAGCTTTGTCTTATTATCATGATCATTTTGAAGAGATTAGAAAACAAATGGAAGAAGACACAACATTTGCTAGGGAAATGCAAGCACAAACCCCTTCTTTAGTTAAACAAAAACTAAGTCAGCGACATGACAGATAAGATTAAATATTACCTGGACGAAAATGCTAATAAAGCGATCGCAGATGGTTTAAGACGCAGAAATATTGATGTGACGACGACGGTTGAAGTAGGATTGATTTCTGCATCAGATAAAGAACAATTATCCTTTGCTCATTCCCAAAATAGGATTATTGTTACACAAGATCGGGACTTTGTAAAGTTACATTATTTAGGATGGGAACACTCAGGCATTGTATATTGTATTAAGGAAAGTCGTTCTATTGGCGAAATTTTGCGAGGACTTATTTTAATTTGGGAAATACTAACCCCAAAGGAAATATCGGGAAAAGTAGAGTATATTTGAATGTATAGGTTAACTTTTACTCTCGTTCAACCCAATGCGAAGGTTAATTAATAAAACCAATTATCAATTATTAAACCGTTAAAGTCTTGAAAATCTTTGACATTGTTAGTTACTAACACTAAATTATTAGTAAAAGAAATAGATGCAATTTGACCATCAACAAAAGAGGGATTTTTACCCATTTGAGATAATCTTGCTCTTTCAGAAGCGTGGTATTGTGCAGCTTTTAAGTCATAATTAAATAAAGGTAAGTGTATTAGGATAACATTCTTGATATAATCTTCTAAGTGTTGACGCTTTTTAGACTGAGGCAGACGAAAACAGCCATAATATAACTCATGAATAACTATTGTCGCTGTAGCTATTTGCCCTTGATTTAACTCTAACTTTGTCATAACATTAGAATTCGGTTGAGGACGTTTAGCTTCTGAGAGAATATTCGTATCTAACAAATATTTCAGACTCATAAAATAACATCTCTACCTGTTGACTTATCTCGTAAATTCTCAAAAGTATCATCGTCAATAGACTCTAAATCTACTTTTTGCCTAAACTCTTGTAAAGCTGTCCAAAAATTAGATACTTCTTTAATTTCTATCATTACTTCTTGATTGTCAGGTAGATCAATTTCTTCTAATAATTCTATATTTTTACCCTTTTTAATTCCTTTCACACACATAAGATAAACTCCTTAAAGGTAATGAATGATTTTTCAACACTGATATATTATCCTAAACTATTAATAAACGACAGCTAAAAAACTGATGACTGATGACTGATAATTGTTATGATTGAGCATTTCTCAACCTAGCTAAATTATCCCGTATAATAACCGTATTAGGATGATCCACTCCTAATGTCTCTTCTGCGATCGCTACCGCTTCAATATACAAAGGTTCTGCTTCTGTGTATCTTCCTTGATTATAGTAGAGATTAGCTAAATTATTTAAACTGGTAGCGGTATCGGAATGATGCACTTGCAAACGACTACGAGTCAAGGTTAAACAATCTACTAACTGTAATCACAAATATAGAGCATCTTCCTTTCAACAGATTTTTACACGACCTTTTAAATTAAAGTGTCATTCTTTATCCTATTTTAAATTTAAGTATTAATTCGACTTTTTCCTCTCATAAAATCTACTGATTTTTTCATGAATCCTTTAAAATTTTATTAGTAAATTTACGGGTAAACGTGACAATTAAATAACAGACTTATAGATAACGACAGGTCGGAAAATGTTTCTAAATCTGCCAAAACTGAAGCTAAAAAAGCATGGTGGGAAACAACTCTTGAAGTCATCGGAGAAGTTGCCGCAACGGCTGGTATCGTAATTGATAATCTGGTCAATCCAATTGCTAATGTATTTAAAACTTTTATTCCTTTTATGTGGTGATCAGTCAGTGATTGTAGCCATGTCTAGAGTAGATTGCTTCAGGATATTTTTAGTGAAAATCAAACCTTAGTGTTTACATTACCCCTCACAATGACAAATTAAGTCTTTAACAACTTCTATACAAATAAAAACCACCCTAATATTAGGGTGGAGGAGGTCATCTGGTACATCTGAGGAGGAAATCTCGATGTAGGGAAAACTTTTGTTCTTGCTGTTCTTAATATCCCATGATTATGTTGTTGTGGTCTTCATCTATTTGGGTGAACTAGCAAGGTTAATGTGAGGCGATTTCTAATGTTTAATCATGAACTCCTGACAGCACTTAAACTTGTTCTTCTGTAGTAATATTATTACTGACGAGAGGATTAGATAAGGAAGTTCCCAAGATATAGTTAAAAAGGAAACCTGTCCCCATTAAGAACGCAATGATAACAACTGTGTCAAAGGTTATTTTTTTGATAGACATGGTTTCACACTCCTGTAGTGGCTTTTCAATTTGCTGTGCCTTCTACATTTACTAGATTACCTCTAAGCCTTATGTGATTACTTCATCCAAGTTGGGGGTTATCACTCACCTATCTGGGTGAATATACAGTGAACAGTGACCACTAATTGATGACTGCTGTCATTGCGAATGTAGCGATAGCGAAATGAAGCAATCTTTGGTATTGTTTAGGTGATTGCTTCGGGGAATTTTCAGTAAGAGTCAGAGATTAATGTTAATTTTTCCCCTCGCAATGACGACTTAAGTTTCTGATAACTGAAAAAAAGGAGAGAGGACAAAGTTTGTCCCCTCCAGGGTTTAGCGTCTGCTTTTTTTATCTCGGTCTTGACGACGGCGATCGCGCCATTCTACGGTTGTTAGGTAGAGTATCCCCCCACTGACCAAAATGAGTAACACAAAGCCAGTGAGAAAGAGTATATTGAGAAAATAAGATGTTTCCACTGTGCTAGAAACCGTTACGTCCCCAGACAACCATAGCAATAGACCAAGTGAATAAAGCTAACACGCTAACCCAACCGAGAGCTAAAATATCCATAGCGATTTATGTCTGTAAAATGACGTGAGTATCAAAACGACACAAACTATGATACTTCTATTTGGTGAGGTTGTGGATAGTAGAATTAATTACAATGTCAAACTTAGAACGGATTGAGTCAGTCAAAGCAGGATATTTAGGAGGAATGGCTTTTGCAGTCGCTTATGTCTTCATCTTAGCTATTAATTTCAACACATGGGATGGTTATGTCCCTGACGTGATTAGTTTAGGGGTTAAAGTAGCGATCGCATTTATTAGTGGTTTTCTCTTTGCTGTTACTTATCGTTACATTATTCGCACGGATGACAATGGTCATTTAAAAGATGGCGCAGTGTTGGCCTTTGGGTTAGTCAGGGGGTTAGTTCCAGTAGAATTATCTTCTGATGTTTTCCATCATTTAGGACAATTCGCTATCTTAGGGATAGAAAGTATTATTTGTTTTACTATTGCTCGTGTTTGTTTAGAGTTTGCTTTTAATAAGGGTTGGATTAAATTATTTTCATGAAGCTTCACGTCACTGTTAAAGGTCAAGGATATCCCATTTTATGTTTACATGGTCATCCTGGTTCGGGTCATAGTTTATCGGTGTTTACTGACCATCTTTCTAAGGGGTTTTTAACTCTATCTCCTGACTTACGAGGATATGGAAATAGTCGTTATAAAAAACAGTTTGAAATGAGAGACCATCTGGTTGATTTAAAAGAATTATTAGATGACTATAACATGGATCAATGTCTTTTATTAGGATGGTCTTTAGGGGGAATTTTAGCTTTAGAATTGATTTTAAAATATCCTGAAAAGTTTACCGGTTTAATTTTAATTGCTTCTGCTGCAAAACCCTATGGAAATCATCCAAAAGTGAGTAATCAAGAGTTAGTTTATGCAGGAATAGCAGGGATTTTAAACTATTTAAAACCAGGATGGCAATGGAATATTGATACCTTTGGAAAAAAGTCTTTATTTCGTTATTTAATTGGTCAACAAACTTCTTTAGCTTATGAATATTTAGCGAAGTATGGAGTTAAAGCCTATTTACAAACATCTCAATCTGCTAATCAAGCGTTATCAAATGCTTTAAAAGCAAGATATAGTCGTCTTGAAGAATTAGAAAAAATAGAGATTCCTTGTTTAGTTTTAGCTGGTTCAGAAGATCGACATATCACTGCACAATCAAGCGAAGAAACTGCAAATAATTTAAGAAATTCTCACTATATTTGTTATCCTAATCATGCTCATCTGTTTCCTTGGGAAATACCTGATAAAGTTTTAAAAGATATTGATCAATGGCTTATTCAGCAATCAATAATTGATAATTAATAATTATTTGTTGAAAATAGAAATTATGATAAAAAATACATTCTAAACCTAAGTTATGTTATGGTTTAATAGTTGAATATGGAGACTTAAAATGGTGGCAAAAGTTTTTCTTAGTTTACTGTGGGTAGGATTTGTTATTTATGGGTTTTTATTAGCACCTGCTGGTCAACCGGATACCATAGAATTGATCAAAAATTTATCAACAGGTAACTGGGATAATATTAACCCTTTAATTATTGCTGTTTTTAATAGCATTGGTTTAGTAACTGTCATTTATGCTAATCTTTTATTTATCGATGGTAGAGAACAAAAAATAGTCGCTTGGCCATTTGCGATCGCTTCTTTGGGAGTTGGAACCTTTGCGGTGATTCCCTATTTAATTTTACGGGAACCTAATCCTAAGTTTAGTGGTGAAAAAAACCTACTCATTAAACTTGCTGATTCTCGGTTACTCCATATTTTCCTAAGTATAACCCTGATTATTTTTATCAGTTGGGATGTCATATCTGGAAATGGTGCAGACTTTATTCAAGAATGGCAAACTCGAAGATTTATTAATGTCATGAGTTTAGATTTACTTTGTCTTTGTTTCATTTTTCCCTTTATTATTAAAGATGATATGTCGCGGAGAAATATAAAAAATGATGCGCTGTTTTGGACAGTCAGTTTAATTCCTTTATTAGGAACTTTAGTTTATTTATGTTTTCGTCCTTCTTTACCTGAAAATAAGTGATAAATCAGCCGTACTATGAAATTAAATTAGTGTTTTTATTTTCCTTATTGTATTTAAAGTTTAGAATAGTGGCTCAAAGGGTGTAATATAGAAACAAATCAAATGAGAGAAGAAAGCTGCGATTACCAAGTCATTCTAATTTTATCGTGATAGTGTTTAGTTTTAGTTAATAAATCGATTATTTTCTTGAATATCAAGCGTTCTCAATGAAATTTAGTTTTAAACTAGGTTCAGTCTTGTTAGGGGGTTTATCTCTTGAAAAATGAGATAAATTTTCCTGAGCAAAACGACAAAAATTAATTAAGCTTAATTCTCTTAATTTAGTCTATTCTAATTTAAGGAGATTGGTTATGGCAACAGCTACATTTATAGAAGATAACAATTTTGACCAATTGTTAGCGGATTCAGACACAATGGTGGTTGATTATACAGCAACTTGGTGCGGACCTTGTCGTGTCATTAGTCCCTTAATTGACCGATTAGCAGAAGAATATGAAGGTCGAGTTAATGTATTTAAGCTAGACCTTGATAAAAACAAAGAAAATGCCAAAAAATATGGAATTAAAAGTATTCCTGCTGTTCTTATTTTCAAGAAAGGAGAAATGGTTGAACATCTGGTAGGTAAAGCGAGTTATGAAACTTTTAAAGAAGCTGTTGACAAGCATCTTTAATTAATTTTAAAATTGATTTTTTAAAAGAAGAGATGGATTTAATTCATCCCAAAACTCTTCTTTTTTTTATCATTTATATTCAAGAATCTATTAGGATTGACAGTGAATTTTCCCATTGTTTATCATCATCAATATGTTTCTCCTCTTCCAGACGGTCATAGATTCCCGATGGAAAAATTTTCTTTACTTTATGAATTATTACTAAAAGAAAAAGTCGTTAAAGATAACAATATTTATACACCAGAAATTCCCGATAAATCATTATTAGAATTAGTCCATTGTCCTGATTATATCACCGCTTATTGTCAAGGAACTTTAACGGATAAAGCACAAAGACGCATTGGTTTACCTTGGAGTGAAGCGTTAGTTAAACGGACTTGTATCGCAGTGGGAGGAACCATTTCAACGGCAAAATTGGCCTTGAAATTTGGCTTAGCTTGTAATACAGCAGGGGGAACCCATCATGCTTATCCTAACTATGGTTCAGGGTTTTGTATCTTTAATGATTTAGCGATCGCTACTCGTGTTCTACAAAAATTAAACTTAGTCAAAACAGTATTAATTATTGATCTCGATGTTCATCAAGGAGATGGAACTGCTAAAATATTTGAAAATGATGGCACAGTGTTCACTTTTTCGATGCACTGTGAAGCCAATTTCCCTAGAGAAAAACAAAAAAGTGATTTAGATGTTTCTTTACCGCAAGGATTAGATGATGATGGTTATCTACAGATTTTGTCTGGACATCTTCAGGATCTATTATCACAAATCAAACCCGATTTAATTTTATATGATGCAGGGGTTGATATTCATGCTAATGATCATTTCGGCAAATTAAGTGTAACAGATACGGGAATTTACCGCCGAGAAATGCTTGTTTTAAGTAGTTGCATTGCTGAAGGATATCCCGTTGCTAGTGTTATTGGAGGTGGATATGCTAAAGATTTAAAATCTTTGGTTTATCGACATTCTTTATTGCATCGTGCAGCGAAAGAGGTTTATCAACTTTATTTATAACTCTGTGTGAAAAATAAAATAATTTCCCAACTTCTAACTAAAGTTGAGAAAGTTAATAATTGGTTAGGGAACTAAAAAATTAATTTAAGCAAAATTCATTTTTAGAAACAAGGAAAGTTATGAATGTTTCTTTTTGCGAGCATTGAAACCAGCTAATCCTAAAACACTGACTAAACCTAAGATGGTTCCAGGTTCAGGAGTAGAAGTGATACTACCGCGAATTTCTCCTGAAGGGACAGTTGTCGTATGAATGTTGACATAAAGTTCTCCAGCTAATAAGTCTTCTATATATAAAGACAAAGGTTTAGTTGTAGCTGGATCTTCATAACAAGGATCTGAAAGATCCATAGGACAAGTGGTATCTGAATCATCCCATGTACCCATGATGCTAATAGGATCTGTGTCACTAAGAAACATAAACTCAGAATCATCGCTATTGTTGGGGTTAGAACCACTATAGTCCCAGTCCCAATTATTGAGAACATGGAATCCAGAAATTTCTGGACGACCATGAACATGAATACGAATTATTCCAGGATCAGTTCCATTTTCGGATAGTTCTAGACCATTGAAGGTCATTTTATATTCAAGAGAGCTTTGATCCTCAGACAATTCAAATGTAGCAAACCCAGTTGCATCACTATCATGATCGAATATATCGCTATTGATATCAGCTGTAAAAAATTTAGCTGCTTGTGCAGAAGAAGCCATACCGAGAGTTGCAATTAATGTTAATGTACTAATTAAGGCAGTTTTCATGAGAAAAATTGAGCAATAAACTTCACTGTTCAGTTTATCGACACAAAACGCTAAAAAACTTAAGAAAACTTGAAATATCAAAATATTTTGATATTTTCTTGAATTTTATTGACAATAATATTCAATTATTTATACTTAATTCTTGATTTCTGTATAATTTGAGACATAATCTCAACAAGAGCATAAATCTTTATTTTTGCTGACTTTTGAGAATTATTGCCTGAAAATGAGGCTATCTCACCTTATATTATTTGTAATTGTTTTTGTCTTCTCAGCTACATTCTAAAAATCTTGATTTCCTGATATTTTGCTAATTAATAAGAATTTTCAACAAAATTCACCAGAGGCCAACTATTGCTGACCCCTGCTTTGCAAATATTAGTTGATGTTGTTATTACGACGACGTACAGCAGTACCAAGAAGGAATAGGCCACCAACTGCCATTAAACCAACAGTAGTCGATGATTCAGGAACTTTACTAATGGTCACACGAGCAACTCCATTAGGATAAAGCGTTTCATTGTTAAAATTGAGACTGGCAAAATCGCTGTCAAAATCAGCAGGTCGATTGAGAAAATTAGCAAAAGGGTCGGTAACACTTCCGACATCCCCATTTTCAGGATTTCCTTGTTGGGGTGCAGTTTGTCCGGAACCGAGTCCTGGATATAAGGGGTTTCCTGCTGAGAAATTAAAATCATTGATTTCTGTTCCTGCATCGTTAACAGTTCCAGCGAGTCCCACATTGAAGGAAATCGATGAAACATCTCGAGACAGCAAGGGAAGTAAATCCCGAGCGATGGGGTTCCCATTGGCAATAAAGTAATCATTAGTAGGCAAAATCATCGAAGCATAAGAAAAATAGCGATTGCTATCATTGGTATCAACGACCTCAAACACACCTGAGACTTTATTCCCTGGTGTGATAGGGCCACCTCCTAGGGTTCCGTCTACCCGTTGTCCCATTTGGCTCGAGAGTACAGTTTCGCTTTCGTTACTACTATTGATATAGGTGAGATTGTTATTAAAATCTTCGGTAATTTGGTCGGTGTTACCATCTTCTGCTAACAATTCTAGGCCAAACTCAGCAGGCTCACCAGGGTTGTAACTATCAAAACTACCGTCATGAAACCCTACCCAAACGGGGGTAATAGATACCCCACCATCAGGGCCGATGTTTTCTACTTCCACTTTTAGAGTCAATGCTTGGGCTGCGGTTGCAGTGGTAGCAATGGAACCAAAAGTTAAAACGGTCAATAATGCTTTGCTACTTTTGAATAAGTTAATCATGGCAGAATTCACAATTTAGTCGATAATCTTCACATCAAGTTAGTGGGACTATCTGAGAACTGCCTGAGAAAATACAAAAACTTTTCTCATCTAAATTTTATTAATCCTTAACCTTTGCTTGTTCTACCCAATTGTGTAGAGTTTCGACCAGATTTGTTACCTCAACTTCTTGAGATTCCTTGCTTTTTCTAGTGATAACTTCTACTTTACCTGCTTTTAATGATCGCCCTGTTACTACTCGATAAGGAATGCCGATTAAATCAGCATCTTTAAACTTAACCCCTGCGCGTTCATCGCGATCGTCTAACATTGTTTCTATGCCAATTTGATTCAATTCATTGTAGAGATTTTCTGCTATTTCTATTTGATTTTTATCGTTGATATTCGGGACAATTATAATCACGTGATAAGGAGCGATCGCTACTGGCCAAATAATGCCATCTTTATCATAGGATTGTTCCACTGCAGCCTGCGCCAAACGGGATACCCCTACACCATAACATCCCATTACTATAGGCTTTTCTGCGCCATTTTCATCAGTAAATGTTGCTCCCATCGCTTCAGAATATTTAGTACCTAATTGGAAAATATGACCCACTTCAATTCCTCTAGCACTGGCTAATATTTGACTGGGATCATGGACAGCGCGATCGCCGATCATAGCGGTTCTAATATCACAAACTAATTTAGGTAAGTGAAAGTCTTTCTCCCAATTTCCTCCGACTATATGATAACCAGTTTCATCGGCTCCAGTGACGAAGTTTTCTAAGTCAACGGCGGTTTGATCTACTATTCTTAAAAACTTCCCTTCTATGTATTCACCAGAGGCAATATAATCATCGTCTAAATTAGGGGAAATATAACCCATTGGTAAAGGTTTCTTTGCCCATTTTTTCTGGGCATTTTCATCAGGAACGGTTAAAGCTAATAAAGTGGTAGCTTTATATTGATCGGCAACTTTTACTAATTGATTATTTAATTTAACTTCATTAACGTCTTGATCCCCTCGAATACTAACTAAAACTAAGACTGTTTTTCCATTATCGTAAACGGCTTCGTAGAGAACATTTTTAACGATATTAGTAGGAGAACATTCTAAAAATTGACACAATTTTTCGATGGTAGTACAATCAGGGGTTTCTTTTTTCTCATAAGTAGTAAAAGGAGATTTTTCAACATCTTTGGGAAGAGAAACAGCTTTTTCAACATTAGCGGCATACTTACCATCTTCTGTATATAAAACCTCATCTTCGCCTGCTTCTGCTAGGATCATAAATTCTTGAGACGCTGACCCGCCAATGGCTCCAGAATCGGCTTCTACTGCTCTATAAGCTAATCCGCAACGGCTAATAATATTACGATAAGCTTGATCCATTGCATCGTAACTTTTTTGTAAACTGGCCTCATCTTCATTGAAAGAATAGGCATCTTTCATGATAAATTCTCGTCCTCGCATTAAGCCAAACCGAGGGCGAATTTCATCCCTAAATTTTGTTTGAATTTGATATAAATTAACGGGTAATTGTCGATAGGAACGAATCATGTCTTTCGCCACTATTGTAATGACTTCTTCGTGAGTGGGTCCTAACCCTAATTCCCTTTCCTGGCGATCAATTAAGGAAAACATGATACCTTCTGCTTTGGTGTAGGTTTCCCATCGTCCCGACTCTTTCCATAACTCCGAGGGTTGCAACTGAGGTAAAAGACATTCTTGGGCCCCTGCTGCGTTCATTTCTTCTCGTACGATTTGAGAAACCTTTTGTAATACACGCCACATCAGAGGTAAATAAGCATAAATACCGCTACCAATACGACGAATATAACCCGCTCTCAACAGCAGTTTATGACTAGGTATTTCTGCTTCGGCGGGATCTTCCCGTAGGGTGACAAAAAGCATCTGAGAGAGTCGCATTCAGTATTTCCTCGCAATTACCGAATAGTCATTATCGCATTTTTTGGGGGTTTCTACCAAGTTGTTAAGAATTATATCCTAAGGATTATTAATTATTCAGTAAAAACTCGTATTTTTTTTGAAGATTTCATGAAATCAAATAGACGTTTTATCAAGATTATGTAAAGTTATTTTTTTAAAAAAACATTAGACAAATTATGATAATTTGCGTATAATTATGGAAAATACAAGATAAAAAGAGATGACAACCGTATTTTCTTGGCTGTCTTGATTTTTTTTCACGCTGTTTTTAGCTTATTTTCTAATAAATTAGAAAATAAACTGGAAGTTTAGTATTTTTTTATCGCTTTTATTTTGAGGATCAACTCATGGAAACTCTTTTAGATAATCGAGCTAAAATTCATCTCAATATCATGGAATTATTAGTTCAAGAAGAAATTGAAAATCAACTAAAATTTTATCCTAAAAAACTCCAAACTTATATTAATAAGGTTGAAGTAGCTACCTATGCGCTTAATCGTTTGCCTCCTCTTTATGCCTCTAGTGCTATAGGTAAAGAGCATCAAAGACGAACAGGACAACGAAAATATAAATCAGAAATTACGTTAGCGGTTCGTCGAGCTTTAGCTGCAATTGAAAGAGATCCCATTAAAAAATCAGTTCCTCTTATTTCAGAGACCTATGCTCAGTATGAATTAGCGAAAATTGCTTTAAAAAAGTTAGAAAATTTACTGAAAATTCAAGGAATAATTTCTAACAATAGACAGCTTTCTTGGAATAATCTATATAACTTTCTTTATCCATTGATAACTAAAGAAAAAACAACAGATATAGAAAATAAGAATTCTGAATTCCAATCCTTGACCTATGTTTCAAAGCAGCTAAACCAAGAATTATCTGAGCATCATAATTTATTTGAGTCTTAGGAATAAAAAAAAATAAAAATTGTAAATCCTGGTACTGGTAGGCTGAGGAAAAATAAATTTTAAAACGATATCTTCTGCTTACCAGTTAATCATGTAAATAATAATTCTCAAGATTTTCTTAACTTGATACTGCAAAAAAAATGTTAATGTTGAAATTATAGATAGTTATAGAAATAAAGAGGATTAAATAATCAAGTGTTATCATTAATTGTACGCTTCATTGATTTTATACAGCTTTTAATCATTCCCCTATGTTTTATAATAGCCTGGGTTTTTATTATAATGTTAGGGAGTAGTGTCATAGGAATAATCGTTGATGTTATAAAAAGATCCAAAAAGATGCACGAAATTCCTTGTAGTCATTGCCAGTATTTCACTAATAATCATCGTTTAAAATGTCCAGTTAATCCCTTTCAAGCTAGTACAGAAGAAGCGATTAATTGTCAAGATTATCAGATGAGGGAATATTAAACATGAAAATTGGAATTATTGGCTTAGGATTAATTGGGGGTTCCCTAGGATTTGATTTACGCGATCACGGACACATTGTTTATGGAGTATCTCGTAAAGAAAGCACCTGTCAACGAGCAATAGAAAGGGGAGTAGTTGACGATGCAAGTGTTAATATCAATTTGTTATCAACGGTAGATATAATTTTTCTTTGTACTCCCATTGGTTTAATTTCTAAAACCTTGAAACAGTTGATTTCTAATTTAAAACCGGAAGTTATCATTACTGATGTCGGATCGGTCAAAACAGCAATAGTCAAAGAATGTGAGCCATTATGGTCTAATTTTGTTGGGGGACATCCTATGGCAGGAACGGCTGAACAAGGGATAGAAGCAGCTCAAAAAAACTTATTTAAAAATGCGCCTTATGTCATTACTCCCACAGAAAAAACGCCAAAAAATAGTATAAAAATTTTAGAAGCGTTAGCCCAATCTTTAGGGTCAAACGTTTATACTTGTTCCCCAGAAATTCATGACCAAGCAGTGGCTTGGATTTCCCATTTACCCGTCATGATTAGTGCTAGTTTAATCGCTGCTTGTGTTGAAGAAAAAGAGCAAACGGTTTTAAAAATAGCCCAACAATTAGCAAGTTCTGGGTTTAAAGATACCAGTCGTGTCGGAGGAGGAAACCCCGAATTAGGGTTAATGATGGCTCAATACAATAAAACTGCCTTATTACACACTTTACAGGGTTATCGTCAGCAACTAGATGAGGCTATTGAATACATTAATACCGAACAATGGGACGCTTTAAAACAATTACTGATGATGACACAAAAAGAACGCTCGCCTTTTCTTAATGAATAATTAATAATTATTTTATTAGTGATAAAATCATCTTTCCTCATAGATAAGTAATAAGTCTGAGAAAATGATGAGTAATTTTTAACGATGTTATGGCACAAATACTTAAGTGCGTATATAATCGGATAAATTTTACATAAACTTTACACAAACTTTCGATGAAGTTTCAACATTAATGAATAACAAAACCAATATTAATCCCACCCACAAGATTTTTGTCAATATTAGCTTAATTTGTCTGGGAATTTCTGCCAATGCAACCTTTTTCTCCCTAATGGTAACATTTCTCTTGGGAACAGTCATTTTAGGCTGGTTAAGTAGTCAAAAAGATAAATTTACCTTGAATACGGAGAACATAAATAAAAAAGCTGAAAAAAAAGTTATCTCTTCAGGTGCGAACGATAATCAATAATCTTAGTCAATCATAATTAATTATTAATTGTTAATTATTCATTATTCATAAATCTGCTTGTTCCCTGCGATACAATACCCCTAGGGTTGTACTGATCAGTAATAACCCTATATGTAGTGTATGAGTTACTGTTAACCATGACAGATCATCCCCTCGGTGCCGTTGTTCAAGGTTCCCTTTCACAAGGGTTAGAAGTTCGCTTACATTCTGATGTGTCCGTCGAACAAATGCGAGTGGGAAAATTTTTGGTGGTGCAAGGAGTGCGATCGCGGTTTTTCTGTTTATTAACGGATGTCTCCTTGGGAACTGCTAACCCGCGCATTTTAGCCAACCCTCCCAGTTTTCAAGATACGTTTATGAGAGATGTATTAGCTGGGAGTGCAACTTATGGCAATGTGGAACTTGCACCCATGTTAATGTTTACCCCCACAGAAGAAGAAAGTAACAATTCTCAACCGGAAGATACCTCTTTAGGATCGTTTCAAGCACAAACCAACGCAGACATAGAACTCCTTCCTGTTAAAACTATTCCTACTCATTTTAGTCAGGTTTATGAAGCATCAGAACGGGATTTTCGGGCGGTTTTTGGGTGGGAAGATGATCCCACACGACGCAATTTTGCCATTGGTAAACCGTTAGATATGGATGTTCCTATTTGTATTGATTTAGATCGGTTTGTTGAGCGGAGTAATGGGGTTTTTGGGAAGTCAGGAACAGGTAAATCTTTTTTAACTCGTTTGTTAATTTCTGGAATTATTCGCAAGCAAGCTGCGGTTAATTTAATGTTTGATATGCACTCAGAATATGGGTGGGAAGCGATGAAAGAAGGGAAAGAAGTTTCTACGGTTAAAGGGTTACGTCAATTGTTTCCGGGACAAGTCGAAATTTATACTTTAGATCCTGAATCGACTAAAAGAAGAGGGGTAAGTGATGCTCAAGAATTGTATTTAAGTTACGATCAAATTGATATCGAAGACATCCGTTTAGTGGGTCATGAATTAGGAATTTCTGAGGCAAGTTTAGATAATGCCAACATTTTAGAAGCAGAATATGGTAAGTCATGGATTATGCAATTGTTAAATATGACTAATGAAGATATTAAACTATTTTGTCAGGAAAAACAGGGTCATGCCGGCTCAATTATGTCTCTACAAAGAAAGTTAATGCGGTTAGATAATTTGAAATATTTACGCACTGCTTGTTCTCATAATTATATTAATCAAGTGTTAGAATCTTTGGATGCCGGAAAGCACGTGGTAATTGAGTTTGGATCACAGTCCAATATGCTTTCTTATATGTTAGCAACGAATATGATTACCCGACGCATTCATGGTAGTTATGTGAAAAAAGCTGAGCGATTTCTACAGACAAAAAGTCCAAGCGATCGCCCTAGACAATTAGTGATTACTATCGAAGAAGCACACCGCTTTTTAGACTCTAAAATTGTGCATCAAACTATTTTCGGAACCATTGCTAGGGAGATGAGAAAATATTTTGTAACCTTGTTAATTGTGGATCAAAGACCATCAGGAATTGATAATGAAGTGATGTCACAAGTAGGGACAAGAATTACTTGTTTACTAAACGATGAAAAGGATATTGATGCTATTTTTACAGGCGTTTCTGGGGGACAAAATTTAAGGTCAGTGTTAGCAAAATTAGATTCTAAACAACAAGCTTTAATCTTAGGTCATGCTGTGCCGATGCCAGTTGTTATTAGAACTCGTCCCTACGATCAACAATTCTATGCCGAAATCGGGGAAACGGATTGGTCTGAATTACCTGATGAAGAAGTGTTTGCCGCCGCCGAAACCGCTAGAGCAGAATTAGGATTTTAATTGTTTAATACAACTAAAATATTTCTAACGAGTATAAGGTTGTATCATTTTTAGATTAGGAATAACTCTATAATGTTTAACATTAAAAGTACAAAGTGTCTCGTTATTACTAATAACACAATGAGCAATTAAAGCATCTAGTAAACCAACACCATCAGATAAATGATACTGACTAAAATCTAATAAAGCTTGGTTGCAATCACTCTCAGTTAACCAGATAATTGATAATGGTGAAATTAATTTAAACACTTGATTAACTTGTTGTTTATTTTTTGCATTTTGAATAAGTTCCATAACAACAAAATCTGGAATACTTGGAATATCTTGCAACGTTGTAAACCATATAATTGCAGGTTGATAACCTCTAAGAACATCAATTAAGATATCAGTATCTAGTACATACATAAAACTAATTTATATCTGGTAACGATGTTCTGCTTCATAACGTATTTGACGCGCATATTCTTGACTGTTTTTAATCTCAGAACGACAATTAATTAAACCTTCTTGTTGCCAATAAGATATTAAGTCTTTTCCTGTTTTCGGTGTCTCATTTAAAACTTTTCTAGCTGAAAGAAGATGTAAAATATAATCTGATAAAGATAAGTTAATTTGTGATGCTTCTTGAGATAATTCTTGTTCTAATTCTTTAGGTATTTCAATATTAATTTCCATTATCTTTACCTTTTGAATCTAATATCCTAATTTTAACTTAAAATGTTAATTTTAGTTAGATAAATTCATTAAGTATAATTATTTTTTATATAATAAGAAAATTATAGTATGCAATTAAAGTAATTTTTTTGATATTTTATTGGCTTTAGCTTCTCTTAACCGTTCAATTAATGGCGATGGTTTAACTAACCATTCTTGATAATGTTGTTCTCTTTTTCCTTCTAAACGTAGTAAATAATTGTCAAGGTTTTGTTTATTTTGATGATAATGGGCTAAAGTTACATAGATTTTCTCTAAGTTCAATGTAGGTAATTCACTGATAATTTCTTTAGCAGAATAACCTTGTAAATAATATTTTACGATATCTTCTATCCCAATACGATGACTTTTTAGTCTGATATCATCATTAGAAAAAAAATCAAAATAATCTTCTAAATTCATTGTCATAATTTGTTTCTAATTGTGATTACCATAATTAATTATAACAAAAAGTCCTAAACTAATTATAAAAATGTTCTATTCTTGAATTTATTTTATCAATATATTTTTTTTCTTTTTCAATTCCGATATAATGACGATTGAGATTTAAACAAGCGATCGCCGTGGAACCTGATCCCATAAAAGGATCTAAAACTATCATATTTTCTTTGCTACTTGCTCTGATAATTCTCTCTATTAATTTAACAGGTTTTTGCGTTGGATGAAACCGTTTCTCTTCATAAAAATTGATGTCATTCCAAACATCTGTTACCCCCATTTCTATGTTAAAAGTTGCTGAAATATCTTCATAAGGATAATTAAAGTCTAAAACGTCTTGTAATTTTTCCCACATTTCTCTAGTAGGAACTTGTGCCAATATATTATTACCTGTGTACAGTGACCACATTCCCCCACCATTAGATTTCACCCCTAATCTTTTGTTAATTTCTAATGCAGTTAACCCTAATTCTTTTTGTCTTTGTTTAAGAAACTGTTTAATAAACGGACGGCTATTATAAATAAAAAACAATAGACTTTCTGTCACGTTAGGAAACATTTTATAATTTTTAGTAGCCCTTCCGCTAATAGCTTTCATTCCTTTATCTATGATAATTTGTTGTCGAAAATTAAACCCTAAATCAATAATCGGTTCGTATAAATAGAATAAGTTTCTTAAGTAACCAAATAAATATAAACTACCTGATAACTTTATCACTCTAGAAATTTCAGGAAGCCATTGTAAACACCATTGTTTATAATCTTCTTCTGTGCGCCATTGATAATCCCATTTTTGTTGAATAACTTTCCAATAAGGCGGATCAAGAATAATTAAATCAATACTTTTATCGGGAAATTCTTGTAAAATTTTAGTACAGTCTCCTGATATAATTCGATTCATATATTTCATGTTAATAGACATTATTTAACTCAATATTGATCATAAACCGTTTTTAAGTAAAAATAGTAAACAGTGAACAGTAAACAATAGCTGATCACTGGTAACTGATCACTGGTAACTGCTAATGTCAATTATTACTGGAAAAACGAAACTATTAGGCATCATTGGTCATCCCGTCGAACATTCTTTATCACCCGTGATGCAAAATGCAGAAATTAAACGCTTAGGGGTTGACTACATTTATATTCCTTTCCCCGTTAAACCTGAAAACTTACAAACCGCTTTAGATGGCTTTGCAAACATCGGAGTGATGGGTTTCAACGCAACCATCCCCCATAAACAAGCCATTATCCCCTTACTATCAGAGATTACCACAACTGCGAAATTAGTGGGAGCGGTTAACACCGTTTGGCGTACAGAAATAGGGTGGAAAGGCACAAACACCGACGTTATTGGCTTTATAACCCCCCTAAAAGCTTTAAACCGTGACTGGAACACCATTAAACCTATTATCCTCGGAAATGGAGGCGCAGCGCGGGCCGTGGTGGTAGGATTAGCAGAATTAGGTTGCCCTGAAATTTGCGTTGTGGGACGAGATAAGGATAAGTTAGGTCAATTTAAGCAAAGTTGGGACACTAGGGAGCTCCAAGCCTCCATAACTGTTCACTCCTGGGATGAATTATCAGGGTTGGTATCAGAAAGCCAGTTAATTGTTAACACCACACCTATCGGGATGTTTCCTCATACTCAAAATTCTCCCGTTGACAGTCATTTATGGGAAAAATTCTCTAATAATGCGATCGCTTACGACTTAATTTATAATCCGAGTCCTACCCAATTTCTCAAAGATGCACAACAGCAGAGTTTAACGGTAATTGATGGCTTAGATATGTTAGTGTATCAGGGGGCTGCAGGGTTAGAAATTTGGTTACAACAACCCGTGTCAGCAGAAGTGATGAGTCAAGCTTTAAAACAAGTTCTTTTTTCTTAATTTATGTATTTTTGAGAACAATTATGACCATTACTAAAACTCATTTAACCCTTGAAGAATACCTTAATTATGATGACCAAACTGACACAACTTATGAACTGGTTAATGGGGAATTAGTTGCAATGACTCTGGGGATGGGACAACATGGTGAAATTGCGGACTTTCTCAATTATTGTTTTCGCCAGGAAATTAAACGGTTAAATCACCCTTGGGTATCAAAACAAATGATCATCGGTATTCAATCACCCCGTGGAAATCGATGGGATACGGTTCGTATTCCTGATGTAGTGGTATTATTAACATCCCAATGGCAACAACTACAAAACCGTGAAGCGGTTATTTTCCTTAATGAACCTTCCCCCATTTTAGTGTTAGAAGTTGTTAGTGAATCAACTAAAAATATTGACTATCGTGCTAAACGTTCTGAATATAGTGTATTAGATATTCCTGAATATTGGATTGTTGATCCGTTGGCAAAAAAAGTTACGATTCTGTCTTTATCTGAAGGGTTTTATGATGAGACGATATTTACCTCATCAGATAGAGTGAAATCTTGTATTTTTACTGAGTTTAACTATACTGTATCTCAAATTTTAGAGGGGGATCTTTGAGTCTAATATAGAGAATTAAGAGAATTCCAAAACATTATAAGGTGGGCATTGCCCACCTTATAATGTTTCTTATTTAAGTTTCATGCAACGTAAGTCGATAAAGAGACAACCAATTTTAAAAAATTAATTTTTAACAGCTACCCCACTACTAAAACGAATTTTTAAGTAATCTTCCTCCATTTTTGCCCCCGAAGGTTTCAAGGCAGCTAAAGCTTGAGGTAAGACTAAATTACGGCGATGATTACCGATTCTAATGTTTAATTCATCCCCTGTTTTATTCAGTTGAACCTTTTCTTTAGGAATCCCTGGCAAATACAATTCTAAACTGTAGTCTTGACCATTTTGTACCACCCTAATCGTATCTTCTTGATGATAAACTTGTGCTGGATCTTCATCTTTATAAAGGGTTTCTTTTAATCTTTCTAAAGCTTCCATCCCACACATTTCTTCAGAAAATAAAGGCACTTCTTTGACCGGTAAAGGATGGAAATTTTCGTGAATTTCTTGCTTATAAACTTGTTGATTATTTTTCCATTTTTCAAAGAAGGGATCATTAACAGTATCAGGAATAATACGGTTAGCAATCACTAAATCTGTAGAAACATTATACAAACTGAGATAAGCATGGGCCCGCAGAGATTCCTTAATCACCATTCTCTCCGGGTTTGTGACCAAACGAACAGAAGTTTGATTATTATCTGTCAAAACCTTCTCTAATTGTTCGATTTGCTCGTAAAATTCATAAGGTGCGTCCATTACCTCCTTATCTGGTAGAGAGAATCCTGCGATCGGTCTAAACAAGGGTTCTACCAAGGGACGCAAGGCCACAGACATTCCTTGTAACGGTTTATAAAATCTTCTCATATACCAGCCTCCCACTTCAGGAATACTTAGCAGACGCAAAGCGGTTCCTGTGGGGGCCGAGTCAATAATTAAAACGTCGTATTCTCCCTCGTCGTGGTGGCGTTTCATGCGAACTAAACCAAAAATCTCGTCCATTCCTGGTAAGATAGCTAATTCTTCTGCTTGTACGCCGTCAAGTCCTCTTGCTTGTAATACCTGGGTAATATACCGTTTAACAGCCCCCCAGTTTCCTTCGAGTTCCATTAATGCGTCCAGTTCGGCCCCCCAAAGGTTTTCACACACGGAACGGGGTTCGTGACCCAACTCTAAATCAAAACTATCCGCTAAGGAATGGGCCGGGTCCGTACTTAATACCAGGGTTTTGTACCCTAACTCTGCACATCGGAGGCCAGTGGCAGCGGCGACGGAAGTTTTACCAACTCCCCCTTTACCAGTCATGAGGATTACACGCATGATTTTTTCAGAAAAATTTACATTACTTATCTTTATTATGAAGGATTTAGGACAAAATGTTGTTTTACTACATCCCAACGAGAACAGTTCCAGTAGTCGATATGGGAAATAATCAGGTTTTGGTCATTAAAAGTCAGTTCGCTGCGTCCTGGGATAGAAATGGGGGGTTTCCAGGGTAAGGGTGTGGTCCAGTGTAGGGTCCATTCTGTGTGAATGACGTTATCCCTTTGATAGATATTGTGTAATTCTAAGTCAACATTTTTAAACCAAGTTGACATAAATTGGATCATCTCTTGATAACGTTTAACTCCTGTAAATTCATTAACTGGGTCTTTAAAATAAACATTATCTGCATATACTGAATAGGTTTGATTATCGGGAAAAGTTTGATAGTCTTGTTTGATGGTTTCTAAGAGAGTCATGATGTAAATTTCTAAATAATTAAATAAACAAAAAATATTATTTGGTTATAAATATTTAAAAAATTTTAGTAATTTCTAAGACTTCTCTGCCAAAGGTTTCAATATGAAAACAAAGTGCAGACTCAGCATCTTTTAATGCTTCCTCATAAGTTTCTCCTTCTCCAATAACAATTCCTTGAACTCCTAAAAGATAAGCGATGTAACCATCATCGTGTTTTTCTACAATCATTTTGATATTGTTCATAAAGTTTCAAGGGAATGAAGATTTAATAAACAGTATAGTATATCTTCTTAAATAATTGGATAGTCAATATAGATTTAAGTTTTTACATTTATAATAAAATTGCGATAAAATAGAACTATTTAGGAAGATACTTTATCTTGAGGGAATATGGAACTAACTAACGAACAATTACAAGAAATAGCTAATATTGTAATGAATAAATTAGCAAAAAATGATCTGGTGATTTCTCAAAAAGCATCAGAAATAAAAATATCTTATCCTGATAAAGCATTAGATAATTCTTATAATCAAACATTTTCAGGCTCAGGGGATAACGTTGCAGGTGATAAAACACCGAGAAATTATTATGGAAATAATGAAACTCTAATACTTTCTTCTGAACTCAACAAAATCATAGAAAATCTTTCCAAAGAAACAAACCAAAATCCAGAACAAATTCTCCGTAAAGCAATAGCATTGATAAAAATTGCTATTTACAGCAGTTTGCGAGTCATTGAAGTACAACTAAAACTGATCCTACGGTTTCACACCTTAACTTCTTCTATTGTATAAAGTCGCAAACTGCTGTATGCAGAAAAAGAAGGAGCTAATCTTGCTATTATTAAAGATGGAAAAATTGTTAATGAAATGACAGGATTTTCAAGCAGTACAGAATGAACGCCAAAAACCTAAATTTGTTGATTTTTCTAATCCCGAAAATTTAGATAAAGTTTTAAATTCAGAAAATCCTTTAGCTGAAAAATTACTAACTAGCATTATACAAAGAGAAAATGAAGATGCAGCAGTAGATAGAAGAATCAAAGAAGATGATGCTAAAGTAAAGCGTTAGAATGGATTAATTCAAACCTCAGTTATGTATATTGTGGGAGAAATATTAATCCTTTTTATTGGTATTGCTAGTTATACTATTTTAACGAACTCTAAAGCTAAAAATGATGAAAAAAAGTTGGGCGAGAACAACATTAACCTCTTTAGCAACTGGAGTCATTGGTTTTCTTTTTGGGAAACAAGGAAGCAAAGATACTTAAAATAATTTACACTAATATTTAATCAAATTATAATTGAAAATCATTCTATCAAAAGGAGAAAAATAAATGAGCCAATCAAATCACACGCTTTGGAATATTTCTGAAGAAATGATTGAATTAGAAAATTTAATAACTCAACTGCAAGACTCAGAAGAATTAAGCGAAGAAGAAAAAGAAGATAAAATCAATCAACTCTTTTCTGAGTGGTTAACTGCTGATACAAACTTTGAAGAAAAAGCCGAAAAAGTTGCCCATTATATCAAGTATTTAGAAGCTATAACAGAAGCTAGAAAAGCTGAAGCCAAACGCATTAGAGTGTTAGCAAGTATGAGTGAAAAACAAGGAAATAAATTACGAGACTATCTCATTAGAGAAATGCAACGAGTTAATAAAACGAAAATAGAGGGCGTTACTTGTAAATTATCCATGCGAAAGAAACCACCTAGTATCTGTTTAAAAGTAGAACCAGAAGACCTTCCTGATGAATTTAAACGAGTAAAAATTGAACCTAATTTAACAGAAATTAGAAAAGCTCTCAAATCTGAAAAAGACCTTGATTGGGCTTTTTTTGATGATAATGAAGACTATAGTTTAACCATTAAATGAATCTGCAATTGTCATCCCGAGGAAACGAGGAATCTCCGTAACGTTTTAACCCTAATAAGCAGTGCTATAGAAGGCAACAGGGTAAACAAACTTGAGAAAAACGCTTGTTTTGCCTATTGCCTGTCTTGAGTGTTTCTTTCATTTGCCCTTCGGGTAGACTTCGTCCCTCTTCGAGTCCGCCAGTTGACGGCACTCACTACTCGGATACAAGCTCCGAGTCCGTGCCTCCTCCACTTGGGGAGACCCCAAGACCGCACTGGACTCACCGTACGACGGCAAATTAAACACTCGCTATTGCCTGTTATATTTTTGTGCCACATTCAGGACAAAACTTATTAGTAACCGGGTTATCAGTACCACAGTAAGTACAACGAATTAACTCTGTCATCAACTCGGAAGACTTTAACTCAGGAAGTCCGAGCATTTGAGCATTACTCTTACCAGGTGCAACCATCGGATAACAATTTTCATCCCGTTTCACATGAACATCCATCAAAACAGGACCGTCGTGGGCTAACATTTCAGCAACGGCACCAGCCAACTGAGAATGCTCTGTAACAGTGATTCCTTTGACACCGAACGCTTTAGCCAACAATTCAAAATCAGGCATTCCCGTCTGCATATTAGACGAAGAATAACGCTCACCGAAGAAGGTTTGTTGCCATTGTCTGACCATTCCCTGCCAACCATTATTAATAACGACGGTTTTCGCAGCAATGCCATATTGTGCCAGGGTTGCCAACTCCTGGAGATTCATCTGAAAACTTGCATCTCCACTAATACAGATAACCTCTTCTTCGGGTAACGCAACTTTAACCCCCAGTGCTGCGGGCATTCCATAACCCATTGTGCCTAACCCTGCACTAGAAATCCAACGACGAGGCCCGTTATTTAAGAATTGCGCTGCCCACATTTGATGTTGTCCTACATCTGTCGTGTAATAAGCGCGAGGTGCTTGACGACCCACTTCTACAATAACCTCTTGAGGGGAGATGCTATGGTCATAATGGGGGGCAGTGAGGGGATATTGTTCACGCCAACGGTTAATCCGGTTTAACCAGGGTGTAGTTTTTTCAGCATCGAGAGGAACATCAATCTCTCGCGATCGCTGTAATAATTGTTCTAATACCTGACGCACATCTCCCACAATAGGAACGTCAGGGAGTCTATTTTTACCCACTTCTGCCGGATCGATATCAATATGAATGACACGCGCACGAGAGGCAAATTCATCTAATTTACCCGTCACGCGATCGTCAAATCTCGATCCGACAGCGATCAATAAATCACATTCACTCACTGCAAAGTTAGCATAAGCAGTGCCGTGCATCCCTAACATTCCCACCGATAAGGGGTGATGTTCATCAAAGGAACCAATACCCATTAACGTCGTAGTCACAGGAATTTGAAAGCGTTCAGCCAACTCTTGAACTTGAGCGTGAGCATTAGCTGCGATCGCTCCTCCTCCAACATATAATAAAGGACGTTCTGACGCTTCGATTAAAGATAACGCTGCATTAATTTGACGGGGGTTCCCTTTTACTGTGGGACGATATCCTGGTAACTTAACTTGGCCGGGTTCTACGGGAATATAGTCACATTCTTCTAAACCCACATCCTTCGGAACATCGATCAACACAGGGCCAGGTCGTCCGGTGCTGGCGATATGGAACGCTTCAGCCACAATATTAGCCATATCTTCAGCATGGCGCACCACATAGGAATGTTTAACGATAGGTAAGGTAATGCCAAAAATATCCGTTTCTTGGAACGCATCGCTACCAATGGCTGCCCGTGCTACCTGTCCCGTTACCACCACCATCGGAATAGAATCAAGGTGCGCTGTGGCAATACCTGTCACTAAGTTAGTTGCCCCAGGTCCAGAGGTGCCGAAACAGACTCCCACTTTACCCGTGGCCCGAGCGTAACCATCCGCTGCATGGGACGCACCTTGTTCGTGACGCACTAAGAAATGTTGGATATCTCCCCTTGCTTCGGCTCGATATAATTCATCATAAATGGGGAGAATGGCTCCTCCTGGATAGCCAAAAATATGTTTAACACCGTGACGTACCAGGCTATCGATTAAGGCATAAGCCCCCGTCTGGCGTTGAGGAGTTTCTGCTAAAGGTGGAGTTATTTTTGCTATTGAAGAAACCACAGGGCAAACCGTCTCACTTACTTGATCTATCTATATTTTCTATTTTAGTTTTATTGTCTCTTTTACAACATAAAAAATTTCAACATTTAATTTAATGTGAGTTCGGAGTTCGGAGTTCAGTTACCAGTTATCAGTTATTACCGATATTATTGGGACTTTGGGAACGATTTACGGTAAAATTATGTCCATCAATCTGATAGGTAATTGCTCGGCGTGTTCGCTATGCTTCAGTTCAAAATACAATCCGATAGTGACATTCCCGCCTCCAAACAACTGTTTGATCAGATTCGTTTTGCGATCGCCTCTCGTCAATATCCCCCTGGCCACCGTTTGCCAAGCACTCGTCAACTCGCCACGATGACGAGCTTACACCGCAATACCATCAGTAAAGTTTATCAACAACTTGAAGAAGCTGGCCTCGTCGAATCTATTGCGGGTTCAGGAATCTACGTTAAAGCACAAAATAACGAAGATATCTCCTTTCCTGAGTCCCCTTTATTCAGCCAATATCCCCAAGAAAGCCAACTGGTTTATAAAAGTTTAGATGAACTACTCCGACAAGGATTAACCCTTTCCCAAGCCAAAGAATTATTTTTAGCTGTCATTGATTGGCGGTTACGCTGTAGTGCACAAGTGATCGTTACCGTTCCCAGTCGGGATATGGGTGCCGGCGAACTAATTTTACAAGAGTTAGAAAAAGCCCTGGCCATTCCCGTCGAGTTAGTGTCAATCGAAGAGTTAGATCAAGTTTTAGCTCAAAAAGAATCCGCCACTGTCGTCACTAGCCGTTATTTTATTCCTGAAGCAGAATTAATTGCTTCTCCCCATGCAACCCGTGTTTTTCCCATCGATATCTACGATTATGGCCAAGAACTAGCCATGATTAAAGAATTACCAAGAGATACTCGTTTAGGCATTGTGAGTTTAAGTCCAGGGATTATTCGCGTTGCAGAAATCCTCATTCACAGTTTACGCGGAGATGATTTATTATTAATCACCGCACAAGCCAGCGATCGCCGTCAACTCTTAACCTTAGCGCGATCGGCACAAACCATTATGAGTGATCCGGCCAGCTATGAGTTAGTTAAAGAAGCTATCCTTGCCGTCAGAGAAGATTTAATTCGTCCCCCGGATGTTATTTGTTCTGAATATTACATTGGGGAAAAGTCGATTAATCTTTTAAAAAGAGAATTAGGACTTGGATAAATTCGCGCAAAGGCGCAAAGACGCAAAGAGGTTTTAGATGAGAGAAAATGAGATTTCTAGGGAGATTGTTGATGCTGCTTATCAAATTCATAAGGGGTTAGGACCGAGTTTATTTGAGTCTGTGTATGAGACAGGGATGGCTTATGAGTTAAACAGACGGAATTTAGAATTTGTTAGACAATGCCCTATTCCCATTATTTATAAAGGTATTCACTTAGAACAAGCATTTAGAGCAGATTTTATTGTAGAAGATAAAGTAATTATTGAACTGAAATCCGTAGAAATGATTGCTCCAGTTCATAAAAAACAACTCTTAACCTATCTCCGTCTCACTCAAAAAAAACTCGGACTCCTCATTAACTTCAACACCGATCTAATTAAAAATGGAATAACCCGCCTTGTCAATAACCTCTGAGACTCAACCTGCCCCTCCTTTGCGCCTTTGCGTCTTTGCGCGAATTTTATCATCCCTTTAAAAACCCTCAATCACACTCAAAACCAAAGCCGTCCCCAATAAACACAAAATCCCCATTAGTCCCCCTAAAGGTTGCTGATAAATCCCAATGATCCAATCTTTCCCTTTTCCTGTATAAGCAATCATTTGAGCAGCATCTAAAGAAGCTAACCCCCACACCCAACCGGCATGAAGTCCCCAGGCTAACCCTAAACTCCCTTCATCAACCCATCTTGCTAGCACTAAAACCATCCCCATTAACCATAGTCCGGGTAACTGAGGTAGGGTTTCTTGTCTTTCCCAGAGTAAATGAAGCAGAGCAAAAATACTACTAATAATGATGGCACTGACCCAGGGATTATATTTTTCTTCTAGGATAGTTTGAAAAATACCCCGAAAGACAAATTCTTCGGTTAAGGCAATCCACACCGCCAGTCCGAAAATCGGTAAGGCTACCTTCCCCAATTGATTAAGGTTGTCAGCGTTCCATTTTAGCCACCCTAACCCCCCTTCAATAGCAAAAACGATGCCTAATCCTCCCAACCCTAAAAGAAGACCTAGACAGAGGGAAATGAGGAGATCCCACTGCCAAGATAACCCATAGTCGGGTAATGATGTTCCTTCTACTATCAGTGTTAACCACCCTAACCAGGGAACTAATAGATACAAAGGAATCAATAAGGGGATTTTTTGTTCTGCTTCTAATGGTTGAAAGGGTCGCCAGTTAAGCTTTTTACCCAACAATAAAGCGATCGGTAGCCACAGGACTAACCATATTAATAATAAAAGACCGATTTTACTCTCACTAGAAAAGTTATTAACACCACTCAGCAAAGGATCGAGACGGGAAGATGAAAATGCTTCCCATAGGCTACGATCTGGGGGGAGTGTGAAACCATTTTTGAGGCTTATCAATGACATTATAGGGACGGATTACTGAGTAACTTCTCATCTGACCATAACATATGGCTTTTTCAGTTTCCTTTCTATAATGTAACTGAGATTTATTTTATGGGAATTATCGCTTTTACCTCGGTCAGATTAGACTCAAAAAGCCCAAAGGTTAACCCTCATTTTTGACTGAGCTTTAGCGATTTAACTCCCATATTCTGCTGACACGAAACTGCCCTTAAGCAAGTTCTTCGTCGTCAACACCCACCTGTTTAAGGTGAATATGTTTGTAGCCTAATTTAATTTCAAATTCATCCCCTGGTTTCAATCCCATCTGCTCGGTATAGGTAGAACCGATGACAATTTGACCATTCTTATGAACGCTGACTCGAAATGTTGGTTCACGACCACGACCATCTTTAGTAGAACCGGGTTGAAGAGGAACTCCTTTGGCTGCAAGAACTGCATCATAAAAGTCCGTTAAGTTAACACGAACTTGTCCGTCTTTTGTCACTGAGTAATAGCCACATTTTTTGGCTGTTTCTCGCCGAGGCTTATCAGATAACTGTTTTAGTTCTTGGAGTAAGGCTTTCCCAGTTAGGGGAGTTGGATTTGTTTCAACGGTATCAGCCATAATTTTATCAATGTCCTTTGATTTTCTCTCAATGATGACTAGGTTATTTAGATCATTATTGATCATATCAAAAATATAGCGTTAAATTCCTAAACTAAACCAAAAAAATTTCAAGAATTATGAAGTTGATCACCTGGAGTTTAAGGCCACAAATTTGCTGGCCTCTGTTCAATCCAAGATAAATTCCCCGTCTATCTACTCTGGGGTTTTGGTTGTTGAATCTTAAAAGAAAAGGGAAAAACTCCAGAGCAAATAAGTCTAAAACCTGCATCAAAATTGAGTTTGACTAGGATATTAACACTGTGGAAAAGCCTCAGGTAATAAATGAATAAAATCGATCATTAGTTGAGTTAACCACGGGAGGCAGGGGAGGCAAGGAAGGGAGAGGCAGAAGAATCTTGGGAAATGTGGAAAATATAAAGGGAATTTTTATCGTCATTAACCCTTGAAGAAAATTGCCATACAAATCCTAAGAACAAGATAGGATAGAAGAAATCAATCAATTTTTTAATGTTCCCATGGAAGTATTGTTTAAAGTTTGGCGACAAAAGCCTCATCAAAGTCCTCAGCTACAGACTTATAAACTAGAAGTTCAAGCCGGCAATACCATCTTAGAATGTCTAAATCGCATTAAATGGGAACAAGATGGTAGTTTGGCCTTCCGTAAAAATTGCCGTAATACCATTTGTGGTAGTTGTAGCATGAGAATTAATGGCCGCTCTGCTTTAGCTTGTAAACAAAATATCGGACAAGAGTTGGAAATGATATCGGCTTCAAATAATCGCGATACATCAACGATTACCATTGCACCCTTGGGCAATATGCCAGTCATTAAAGATTTAGTCGTAGATATGTCAGGCTTTTGGGATAAACTACAAGAAGTTGATCCTTACGTTAGTACAAAAGGACGACAAGTCCCCGAAAGAGAATATTTACAGACTCCTGAAGAGCGATCGCAGTTAGACCAAACGGGTAACTGTATTATGTGTGGTGCTTGTTATTCTGAATGTAACGCTTTGACCGTTAATCCTGAGTTTGTTGGTCCCCATGCTTTGGCGAAAGCACAGCGTATGGTGGCAGATTCGAGGGATACGGAGGTAGAAGAGCGTTTAGAAACCTATAATCAAGGGACTCAAGGGGTGTGGGGTTGTACTCGTTGTTATTATTGTAATGCGGTGTGTCCGATGGAAGTGGCACCCATGGATCAGATTGGTTATCTTAAACAAGATATTTTAGATCGCAAAGATGCCCAAAGTAGTCGCTCGATTCGTCATCGTAAAGTGTTGATCGATCTGGTTAAAGAGGGAGGATGGATCGATGAACGAAAATTTGGTTTATATGTGGTGGGTAATTATTTTAGAGACTTACAAGGGTTACTGTCTCTTGCTCCTTTGGGGTTAAGGATGTTAAGTCATGGTAAGTTTCCTCTTTCTTTTGAACCCTCCGAAGGAACCCAAGAAGTGCGATCGCTCATTGAAAGAGTACAAAATCATTCCACAATTGACAATATAAAATGAAAAAGATAAACATAAACGAAAATCATCCAATTCTTTCAGATTTAATTGACAATATGAATGATTCTAATGAAGCAACGATGATTACAGTGGATAATCAAAAACAAGCTGTTTTCGTCTCAGTTCATGAATGGAACTCAATTCAAGAAACACTTTATTTACTGTCTTCTGGTAAAGGTATTTCGTAATACCAAATATTCTCAATCGGTTGAGAAGAATCAAAAAATAATAAATTAGTGGGAATTTTAGTATAAGGTTCAAACACACCGTGGCGATCAAATTCTCCATTCAATCCTTTATCCTTCCGCATGATATCCCGTGCAGATTTAATCACGCTTCCTAGTTTTTGGGCTGTCGTAACTGATTTGGTCGTTTGTTTCTTTGTAGTTGCCATTTAATTATTATGCAGAGTATAAGTTGATGACTTCTTTTAACTCCTCAAAATCAGTTTCTTTTTCTTCTAGTAATTCGATTTGGCGTAAAAAAGAGAGCATCTGCTTTTTAAGTCGATAGCTACTTTCAACTGAAACTAGATAAGGATCAAAGCCGACGACACTAATTTGTCATCACGTCATTTAATTTGGCACTGTACATTAAGTTAGGCCAAATCTTAAGTTTAGATTGCGTACCAGGTGAATCCCCAAGATAAGAGACACTATACTTAGTATAGAGCTAATTTTAGGAGTCACTACCCTGACACTCGTGCGACATCATAAGCCCATAAAAATCGATTTGAATCAAGAATATCCCTGTCCATGTCGACGACGGGGGCATCTTTTGCCTATTGTTTTAACAGAAGCCTTCGGGTGCGATCGCTGTCAACAAATTTTTGTCGTCGAAGAAAATGGTCAAACCATAGAACAGTTATCTTCGAGTTATCCCTATAAGCGAATCTGGCGTTGGACTGGCTACCGTTGGCTAATTATCCGACCTGGATTAAGAGATGGCTATCTACCCATCATGACAGGCATGATGGTAGTAATATTAATTGGATGGTTTTTGTTGGCATTGCAATCATCTCTAGGGCCAAGTATCATCATTGGTATTGCTTTGGCTGGTTTATTAGTGGTTCTGCCAGCAATTATCTTCTGGTTAGCCTATAGACGTTAAGGCAAATTCTATGACCATTAAAAGTTCTCCTAACTTGCTGTTCAACTCGATTCAACGCTCTTATGATGCTTATTTAGCATTAGAAACCAGTGATAGTCGAGATCGCTCTTTAGGGATTAAAGCAATGGCTAAAGGACTCAGTCGTTCTTTTGATGCCATTCTTGAAGCCAATACCCTCGATCTCGAAATGAGTCGGGAAATGGCTGTTCCAGATTTGCTGATTGAATGGTTGAAATTAACCCCCGAACGTTTAAACAAAACCGTCGAAATTCTCGAATCATTGGCCGAACTCCCCGATCCCATTCAACAGGTGTTTAATGCCCCTTATCGGTTGAATACAGCAGGGACTTACTGTCAACTCATGCCGTTAGGGGTGGTTGCTTTGGTTTATGAAACCTTTCCTGAATTGGGGGCGATCGCTGCTGGATTTTGTTTAAAGACGGGCAACAGCTTACTATTACGGGGTTGTAATTCATCAACTCACTCAAATCAAGTCATTGCAGATATCTTACAATCTGCCCTAAAAGAGGCGGAACTGCCCACAGGGTGTTTAGAGGTACTTTCAGGAGAACAAGGGGCTTCTATCCAAGATCTGGTGACGCAACATCAATATTTAAGCTTGGTACTTCCTTATGGTCGTCCTAATTTAGTTGAACAAGTCACTCAATGGGCTACAGCCCCTGTGTTAAAGTCTGCTATGGGTAATTGTTATTTATATTGGTCTCCGACAGTTGATTTAGATATGGTGCGTTGGGTTATTCTTGATAGTCACGCCAGTGAACCTGATCCCGTAAATGCTATCGAGAAGGTATTAATTAGTCCCAATCAAAACCCGTCAATCTTAGTCAGATTATTCAATATTTTAAAAGAAAAAGGGTTTGAATTACGAGGAGATGAAATATTATTAGAAGAATTCAAAGATTATTTAAAGCCTGTTAAAGCATCAGAATGGAAAACCCCCTATTTAGATAAAATTATCAGTTTTAAGATGGTCAGTAATTTATCCGAAGGTATTACTTGGATGAATGAATATAGTAGTGGTCATGCAGATTGTTTAGTCACGGATTCTTATTCAGAAAGCCGTCAATTTGCTACAGAAATTGATAGTGCATTAGTTTATATTAATAACTCTCCTCGTTTTGATCGTCATCCCACTCCAGGAGAGTCTCTCTTTTTAGGGGTTTCTAATCAGAAAGGTCATTATCGTGGTTTAATTTCTTTAGAAACTTTTACAACCCTTAAACAAGTGGTTCAGGGAAATAGTAAGTTTTCTATCTAATTCTATATTATTGATAACTTCTGAGATTATCTTCAGAGAAGATAATAGTGATTAATTGAGTCACAGGGTTGAAAAACTTGTGATGACTTTCATATAATGGAGCAATTATTAAGTTTTATTCAATAAGTATAACCATTACAATTAATATATGCTACTAATTGCTTCATATAGTTCATTGTTGGTGAGTATCCATCATTTTACAACGAGTAGCGAATTATTTTATCTAAATAATAAGAATTTAGTGAATATATTAGCTCAAAATGATAACAGTAAGAAAGATACTCAGTTAAATCAAAGATTAGAAACGATTGAAACAATAGAAGATTCACCCCTTAAGGTAATGTTGTTAAATGATTTAGCTTTGTCTTATGCAAAAATAGGTAATATTGAGAAAGCAATCGCTATTTTATCTCAATCCTTATCAATTACTCATAATTTTAAAGACATCGTTTCAAAAATAACAACTATAGGAACCATTGCTATTAATCATCATAAAATCGGCAAAACCCAACAAGGAATTAAAATTTTAGATCAGACAATTGAAAAAATTAACAGCATTGAAGATCAATCTCTTCAAGGTCAATTATTATTAAATATAGCTTTTAACTACGAAGCAATTGAAAAAAAAAGATCGGAGCTCCTTTTTGCTCAAAGCCAAACCTTAATCGAAAAAGCGTCCCAACCCTTACCAAAATATCCATTTTTAGCAACAGGAACTAACCTAAAGCTAGGATTAACTGGTAATTTTCAATCCTTTCGAGATACCACTGCTACTGTAGGAATTAATATTAACTTGTATAAACAATGGACAGAAGAAGATATTTCTGTCGATGGCAGTCTATTTCTTAACTTTGATAGCAGTCGCGCTGTTAATAATTATCGTCCCAATAGTTTGATTTTTTCAACCTATCGTCGTCATTTTGATGATCAATGGAGCTTTTTTACCAATGTATTTAATAGTACCAACCAAGATTTATTTGCTACTAAAAATGATGATGAAGATTTAACAATTATTTCTAATTTATTGATCGGCGCAGGACTCAATTTATGGCGAGGGAATTCTCCCCGTGAATTTTTAGATTTTCAAGTAGGAATTGGACCGCGTTATGAATATGATTTTATTGATTTTGAAGAACGACAGAATAACATTCACCCAACTTTAGGAATTCTTTTACTAGGTAGAAATTTCTCCGTTGGAAAAACGAAATTAAATCAAACATTTGCTATCATTCCAGCATTAGACGATTTAAACAACTATACCATTACTTCTGATACTAACCTGTCTATTCCTATTTCTGATCGCTGGTTTCTCAATAATCGTGTGTTTATGCGTTATCGAAATGAGGTAATTTATGAAGAAAATCCTCAATTAGAATTTTTGTTTACCACAGGAGTACAATATGCGTTTTAAAATTAAACATATAATAAAATTATTTAAAAATATTTAGTCATTTATATTAATAACTATGTTCAAAAAAAAATTCAAGTTTATCATTATTCTTTGTTTAAGTTTTTTCTTAACTCTTACCTCAATAAAACCCAGTTTCAGTAGATCACAAACTCAGTTTCAGAGAGGCGAAACGTTAATCTGCGATCGCCAATTTACGTTGAAACAGCCCAAAAAACCTCCTTAAACATAAGTTTGTTTTATATAATAGAAGATTGGACTTAA
>NETF01000186.1 GCA_002172675.1 unicellular cyanobacterium SU3 | reverse complement strand
GGGACGGTCTAGCAGAAGTTCTAGCCGTTCGCACAGAAGTCGTGCCGTTTTGTGTGATCTTTGGGTATCGCATACTTAAACGATAGCATAAGACACACCCTCCTCGTTCAGGTGGGTGAGGCTTCATTACTTTTTCTGAAGCTTTAGAAGCATTTCGTAATTAAAAAGGTAAATCTAATAAAATTTCCCTAGAGGCTGAGTACTCTGGATCTTTATCCCAGTTTAAAGGATTGTCTTGAATATATTTACGAATATTTTGTAACGCTTTTTCATCTCTTATAATATGTTCATAATAATTTCGTTGCCAAACTAAAGATGTTCCTTTTTGTCCACACATTAAATTAATTTCTTTAGTCACTGCTGCTTTATAGGAACGAATAATACTAGACAATGATCCAGCTACAATATCACCAAATTTTCGCTTGCTTGTGCTTTGTTTCTGCTCATGATTAAGCCATACAATACCATGAATATGATTCGGCATTATTACAAAAATATCCAAAGTAACATGAGAAAAATGTTGCGGAATTTTTAACCAATAATTATAAGCGATCGCCCCTAAGTTGGAAAGTCTCATATTTCTTTGTAGTCTTTCCCCAAAAATACATTGTTTCTGATGAGTACAAATTGTCACAAAATAAGCTCTATAATTATCATAATCATAATGTCTAAGACGAATGGAACGACGATGAGAAAAATCAGGATTATGAGCCATTATTCATAATACCGTAGGGGAATAATAGTATTCTGCCCAATGGAAGGTTAACCCAACTCACAGTATAAATACGGCGATCGCGAAGAGATCCCATTTGTGGTGCGCCAAAATAACTCGCATTTATCAGCAAAACTTATACAAAATCTCTGAAACAACGAAAATAAAAAATTTCCACCAACTTTACATATCGCAATGTGTGAGAATTTCTCTCAATAAGCAACGAGTTTACTGGGTTGTGTTATGATCATAAAGATTGATAATCAAGGCGTAGTTTGTCCACTTTTAAAATAAGCCTAAGCATTCCCAGTATTACGTTAACCAAAGAAACACAATAGCCAAAAATAAGCTCTTAAAGCGCATAAATTGAAAATCTTTTGAGCAAATGTACTAAACACAAGTAAAGCAATGTAAAGCTACTCTTGACAAAATAGACAAAATACCAGTTAACAATTAAACTAAGCAGAAAGAGACTTGCGGATAGTTTGTTCATTAAAGCGAGTCACTCCCTGACGCACAAGATGACAAAAATGAGCAATGGGAGGAATGGTAACGCGATCGCTAGTTGAAACTAAAACCACCTGACGGGTTAATAGTGTGGGAGCTTTTTGATTAAAATCATCAGAAATAGGAGCTAAAGAACGCACTGTTAAACTTTTGTCATTGCTGGTTTCAATTAATGCTGTTTCTGGTAACAAAGCAATAATTTCTCCTTGTCTCACCACTCCTCGAAACGCATCTAAGGTATTTAATTCCATCACTGCATTGATACTTAAATTGTGAATAGAACACCATTCTTGCAACAATCTTTGCATTCCATACCCATCTTTAAACACCACGTGAGGATACTTACTTAATTCGGTATGAGGTATGTGATCATAGTGAGTTAAAGGATGATTAACCGCCATTAAAACGTCAATTTTTTCTTCATATAATAAATCCACCGTCATCTCAGAGCTAGTGGTCAAAAAACGATTATTCATAACGATCGCAATATCGACTAAACCATCCCGTAACACCTTCAAAGCGCGATCGCTGCCTAAGGCGGTGACTCGTAACTGAACTTGAGGATAATCTAAACAAAATTGTTGTAATATTGGAGGCAAAAAATGGGAGCAAACCGAATGAATAGCAGCAACACATAATTCTGGTTGTTTTCCTGCCTGTAAATCTTTGATTTCTTGCCCAATGGTTGCCCATTCTTGGCATATTTTCTTTGCTCTCGGCAACAATTTTTCCCCGGCTACCGTCAATTTAGCTTGAGTAGATCGATGGAACAATAAAGCCCCTAAAGTCGCTTCTAGGGCTTGTATTTGTCGGCTGATGGTCGATTGAGTAATACCACACTGACTGGCTGCTTGGCCAAAACTGCCCGTGTCTGCGATCGCTAAAAATGCTTGTAGTTGCTCAATTCGCATTGATAAGGCTGTCAATATCTTAGTTATCTTAACCTTATCTTATTTTTACCACGGATTTCGTAGAAATTGATACTAAACTAATTAATAATTAACAATTAACAATTAATAGTGTTTTGAAATGCAGTTTTTAACTTGGTTGATGGTATTTTTAGGTGGTGGTTTAGGGAGTTGTGGGCGTTATTTAATTAGTAAAATGATTAATGAACAAATTGAGACGATGTTTCCTTGGGGGACGTTAACGGTTAATTTAATTGGTTGTTTGGTTATTGGTGTAATCATTGGTTTAATTGAAAGATATCCCATTCATCCTTATTGGGGACTGTTATTAATAACAGGGTTTTGTGGAGGTTTTACGACGTTTTCATCTTTTTCTTTAGAGAATAATTTGTTATTAAGAAATCAAGAATATTTTTTATTAGTCATTTATACATTTATGAGTTTATTGTGGGGGTTTGCTGGAACTTTCATCGGTTTAATGGTAGTGAACAAGATTTAGGTTGTAGAGGAGAGAGGGCGCGATCGCAGAAAAATCAATATAATAGAATTGAAGGATTAACAAAATAGATATTTTTATGGTTAAAATAACTGATAGATTACAAGAAATTAAAAACAGTCTCTTAGAGACTCAACAGAAATTAAAAGGGTTTGAAGAAAAATATCAAATCTCGACTAAAGAATTTCTTAATCGCATTGATTTTTCGCTATGATAACGCATCTCATCATCAAAAGTTAAATTTACAGAGCTTTCCTCATCATAAACATGACGGAAGTGAAGATAATATTATTGCGTCGAATGCACCTAAGCTATTTGATATTTTACAAGAAATTCAAAACACAATGATCAAGTAAAGATTTAAAAGTGATACCTGATTATTTGCCCTGTTTCTGAGTTTTTTACCTTTCATCAGCGAACAGTTACTAAGCATTTTAGAACTGTTCGCCGTTCACTAATGTAAGCTAGTTAGACGAGCATTTTTGTAATAATGACTCAAAATTTGATGATAAGGGATACCTTGTTCTGCTAAATAATGGGTTCCCCATTGACTTAAGCCAATACCATGACCATAACCTCTCCCTTCGATGGTAAAGGTTCCATTATTATTAGAGACAGTAAAAAGGGTACTTTTAAGTTTCAATGCCTTGCGGAGTTGATCATCAGTAATGCGACGAGATCCGGCGCTACCTACCACTTTTAAGGTAATAATCCGTCCGTGGGGTGTGGTTTTTTCAGGAACCAGCGATCGCACTGAACCCACACCACCAATAAGACGACCCATTTCCCAAGCACTAAAAGACCGACTCCATTGAAAAACAGGAGCTGTCTGATCGTAATCGACTACACCCCGTAAATAAGGCAAAGGAGAAGTCCAAACATCCTCAACATTCTCCGTATGACCCCCAGAAGAGGAATGAAAGGCGGATAAAATCACTTTACCGTTATAAGTCAAAACTTGCCCTAACGTGGCTTTGACTGCGTCGTGGGTGGTGACAAATTCTGTTTCTAATCCTTTATACACTTGGGTGTTAGTAGTGGTATCTAGGTCATAGTAACGGTTACTGGCCTTAGACGCTTGGTAGAGGGCATAGGTACGCGCAACCACTGCTTGAGACTTTAAGGCTTCTTGGGGCCAAGTGGGATACGCTTCGGCCCCGACAACACTGTACAAATATTCTTCTATATCCACTAAATTAAGGGCCGTTACCCCACGGCCTTGACGGATGACGCGAACTTTCCCGCGATACCAGCGATCGCCGATCCAAACCACGCCATCTTCTTTCGGTTCAATAATCAGATGACTAGAGTTCCATTGATTGAGATTAACACCACTCCCTCTGGGTTTGACAGTAAAGCCATCCAATGGGGCTAAATTTCCAATTGCACGACCCCCAGCGTCCCTAACAATGGCGGGGGTTGAACTGCCTATTTGCACCGCGCTAACGCCTTTTTTAACGGCAATGCGTAGTTCTTGGGCTGCTTGTGCTGGTAAACAAAGAATAAGCCAAATTAATCCGATTAATCCACCATATCGTCCCAAAGTTAGCCAAACTGTTTGAGCAATTTTCTTTTGAGTGTTGACTTTATTCTGCGCTGTCATCACTATTTTCCTCACACACCTTTATCGATAGAAAAATCTTATCGTATCTTAGAGGATTTTAGGATGAGATCAGGAGTTTAAAAAATTATATTGTTTCAAAAAGATGCAACAGTTTTAAAAGAAAGTAAAGGATTTTGCTACTTTTTGATAAGGGAATCAGAATTAAAAGCAAGGTTAAACCAAATAAGCTAAATACGGTAAACGGTAAGAAAATCTCACCGAAAGAAATGAGTTTTGCGGTTTGCTTTGTTTGATGATAAGCTACCCATACTTTACTGCCTGTGTTGACATTTAAAGCTGCGACTGATGCCTTAAATGTCTGTTTCTCATTGGTACGAGGATCAATATATTCTATGATGGGATAACTATTTTTACTGTAATCTCCGTCATGGTTTCTAGTCATGCTTCTATCGACATCAATAACGTTGCCTTGAATAGGGAGACACTCTTTCAAAAATTGATAATTATACACCCCAAAGCAAAGGCTAGTTACCAGACAAATACAACAGAGAAGAGTGAGAAGCCAATTCATAGCTGCCAATAAAACAATAACCAAAAATAACCAACTAAGCGATCGCCTAACGGTCTTTTATGCCACTCTTTTAAGGTAATGAGATGACTTTTTTCAAAGGCTTTAATAAAAAATGTCTCAACTTGAGCAGCAAAGTCACGATTTTTAATCGATAGATTTAATTCATCATTTTGAAAAAAGCTACGAGGATCAAAGTTAGCACTTCCGAAACTAATCCACTCATCATCCACTAAAATCATTTTTGCATGAATCATACTCGGTTGATATTCATGAATAGGGATATCTCCTTTGAATAATTTATCATAACGTTCGCGGGCAACTTTACGGACAAAAGGTTTATCACAACGTTTCCCCATAGTCAGAATTTTAACATCAACCCCTCTTGCTTTGGCATCCCGTAACATTCGACAGGAATTAGAATTCGGTAAAAAGTAAGGAGTAGCGATCCAAAGTCTTTTCGTTGACCCTAAAATTAAAGTTTGAAACAGAGAACGAATGGATGAATCTTTATAACTCGGATAATCATTAGCTGTCACCAATATTTTAGGTAAATTCTCTTCTTTTTGTTGTGAGGGAATATCAATAAAGTTGATCACCCCTTTCGTATCTAACCAATGTTGCCAAAAAAATCCAGAAAGTCTGGTTAAAATATTCCCTTCTATGGCTATTTCATAATCTAGCCAGGGTTCTTGATCGTCAATTTCTGCCCAGCCATCCCAACGATCAGAAATTCCGGCACCGCCAATTAAAGCAATTTTATTATCAACAATTAATAGTTTACGGTGATTTCTTCTTAAATTCTTCAGAGGATTTCGCCACTGAAATTGATTAAATTTCCAGACTTCTATTCCTTCTTTTTCTAAGTTTTTCCAGTAAGAATCTGGCATAGATTTAACCCCATAATTATCGACTACCAGTTGAACTTTTACTCCAGTTCTAGCTTTATTAATAATAGCTTGGGCAAATTGGTCAGCGCGATTTCCTGGGGTCATAATATAGGTTTCAAGTTGAATGAAATGTTTAGCTTTCTCAATTGCTTTTAGTCTTGCTGGAAAAATTTCATTGGCCCCTACCCAAAAGTTAGTAATATTACCTGAGACAATAAATGAATCAGAAAAATTAGCAACAGTTAGCCCAAAATATTCTGAATCTGATCGAGGAAAATTCTCAAAATAATATTTTTTTTCAGGTTGAAAATAACCGAGTAAATATAAGCTGACTAAAACAACAATAATAACAACAAACAGAATCTGAATGATAATGATCATATTTAGTCCTATTAATGAAAATGGGATCTTAACATAGTTAAGACCCCGTTTATATATAGTTTCGTTAAGTTATTATTGATTATTTAAAGAGGTACAGTTACCCAGGTTAGCTGCAGTTACATAACCACTAACAGGACTTTCAATGGGTACCCAACCATCATAACCTTCATTGGCAATAGAAACTTGATTATTTTGGTCTAATTTGCCAATAATATCTCCCATGGGTTTTGCTCTAACAGGAACATCAGGGGACATAATTTGACGACAATTACTATCTGCTACGGTGGCAACATTTTGTTCATTAACTGAAGTAGGAGGGTTAGCGGTAGTCTCACAATTCGTTAAATATTGAGAAGCAATATAACCATTAATAGGATATTCAATAGGAACCCAACCATTAAACCCTTCATTAGCGATCATAACTCGTTGTTCGTCTGCTAATTGTCCAACAATTTGACCATTAGGTTTTTGTCTAACTAATAACCGATCCCGATTCACTTGTCGACAGTTACTTCCTTCGACTGTATTAGGGTTTGCTGCTGTTGGATTATCATAATTACTAGAATTATCATCCGTGCAGTATGCTAAATTACCTGCATAAACATATCCAGCGATCGGGTAACTAATTTGTACCCATCCATCTTCAACTTCATCTATAATATAAACTTGATCTGCACTTTCTAAACGACCGACAACTGAACCAGTCGGTGCATTTCTGACATTAATAAATGTATCAGAGTTGACTTGCCGACAAGTTTTGTTTTGACTGAGTAATATGGGTTTTGTTTCTAATGCTTTTAGGGGATTAATTAGACTTTGAGTTAATAAAAGGGGTAGTACACTAGCGAAAATTGATAATTTCCTTAATATCATTCGTTGTTACCTCGTAACTATTAAAAAGCTATAAATTTATTAATCTTTTACTGTATAAAATGTTGAATTATTTAGCTCTTATTAACTCCAACAATAAGACCAATGCCAATTATAATCAAGAAAACTACAATAAAAACATAGCCAGGAATTGCTGAAAACAATCCAAATTGTTTAATACGATAAAAATTGCTACTACGATAAGAGCCATTCGTAAAATATAAAGAGAGGCTCTTTCTGTGATTTTTTTATCTTCTCCGTTTCTTCTATATTTAGACACTCTCTTATCTTTTTAAACATTATATACAATAAAAATATCTGTTTGTGATAATCCAGACTTACTGATAAAGCTACTAAAAATTAGCTAAAAAGGCATCTGTCCCAAGATAGATTTGATTAAAGTATATCCAAAGAAGTAGAAACGCTATATCTTAATATTAATCATAATCTATCCTTTGAGAGACGTACCATGAGGGTTATTTTATGTATTATTTTCTATAGATAATTTAATTTACTAATTACGAATTTAGGAGGCATGAAATATCATGAGTACAGAAGATAGAGTAAATGCGACTATGAAAAATCTTGAAGGGAAAGCTCAAGAAATGGTCGGAGAAGTTACTGGCGATCCTGAAGATAAAGCAGAAGGACAAAAGAAACAAGCTAAAGCAGAAGTTCAACACTCTGTAGAAGATGCTAAAGATAAAGTCAAAAAAGCGATTGACTAATCAGCCAATAATTAAACTTTCATCAGGAACAGGGATAGGTAAGTTGCTAATCCCTTTTTCTTTGATGAGAAAATTATTTTCCAGCGTCTTGAGTTAATTAGAAAATTATCTAACCCTTAATCATTATGAAAGTCAAGCATATGTTATCAAAAATCAATCGACTAATAGCTGTTTTATTGTTAGTTTCTAGTATTTTTCTAGGAACACTAACTTATAACACTTCTTCTTCTTATGCTGCTACTAACCAATACCTAGCAGTTAACAGCACTAGAGCAGAAGGAATGGTTGATCAAGTAAAAGGTAAAGCCCAAGAAAAAGCAGGAACTGTTCAAAAGAAAATGGGCGACGACTTAGAGGATAATATTGAAGGAACAACAAAGCAAGTTAAAGGCCGTGCTAAACAAGACATTGGCAGAACAAAAAGAGGGGTCGAAGAAGCTAAATCTAATATAGAAGAAACTTCTGATAATGTTGTTGATGCAGTTAAGGACTTCTTTGGTTCTTAATATAGTTATAAAGTAGAAAGCCTTAACTTCTAAGGTTTTCTACTTTATTCTTTCTAAGAACACTTCTATCTGTTCGGTTAACCCTGGACTTTGGGCTTCAGAAAATTCATAACTCGCACGAATAATCGGTTTATTGACCTCAATTAATTCTCCTAAGTTGCTGGGAGTGGCTGCGACAACCACGTCAACGTCTGCTTGATTAATAGTAGTTTCTAAAGCTTTTAATTGTTCTGGAAAATAACCCATTGCCGGTAAAACAGACCCAATATGTGGATAATTTTTGTAAATTTTGGCAATTTCAGGAACCGCATAGGGGCGAGGATCGACTATTTCTTTAGCCTGGGCGCGAGTGGCCGCAATGTAACCGGCACCGTAAGCCATTCCTCCGTGGGTGGTGGTTGGCCCATCTTCTACCACTAAGACACGGCGATCTCGAACTAACTCGGGTTGATATAAAACGATAGGAGATTTTCCTTGAATAATTAAGGCTTTGGAGTTGAACTGCTGCACTGTTTCCCTAACCTTTTGAATATTGGCATCTTCAGCCGCATCTACTTTGGCGATGATGACAATATCAGCCATCCGTAATACCACCTCTCCTGGATGGTGAGTGGTTTCATCCCCAGGCCGCAAGGGATCAACTAAAACTAGGTGTAAGTCGGGACGAATGAAGGGAAAATCATTATTTCCTCCGTCCCAGAGAATAATATCAGCTTCTTGTTGTGCCTGTTGGACAATTTTTTCGTAGTCTACCCCTGCATAAACGATGTTACCGACATTAATATGGGGTTCGTACTCTTCCCGTTCTTCTACGGTACAATTGGCTTGAGTTAAGTCGTCAAGAGTGGCAAATCTTTGCACCGCTTGTTTTTCCAAGTCGCCGTAAGGCATAGGATGACGAATAACAGCCACTGTTAAATCCTTTTTTTGCAATAGTTTGGATAACCATCGGCTAGTTTGGGATTTTCCGCACCCGGTTCGTACTGCTGATACAGCAATGACGGGGACGGTTGCCTTCAACATAGTTTGTTGCGGTCCGAGTAACAAAAAGTCGGCCCCCGAAGCTAACACGCGAGAGGCAAGATGCATCACTTGACGGTGAGTTACATCACTATAAGCAAAAATGACTTGATCGATGTCTTTTTCTTGACAAAGGGTGTCAAGTTCCGTTTCATCGACGATGGGGATACCCTCAGGATAAAGAGAACCGGCTAAGGAAGGGGGATAAAAGCGGTTAGCAATGCCCGATATTTGCGTTGCAGTAAAAGCCACCACTTCCACGTTTGAATTATGCCGATAAACTTGGTTAAAATTATGAAAGTCCCGTCCGGCTGCCCCCATAATAACGATGCGAGTTTGCAATCGCTCTGATTTCATTTTTTCAGCCTCCGATTCTTAATAATTAGATGGTAATTAATATTAGTTTTCTGAAAATAATTAATACTTTTTTACTAACAAGAAGGCAATCAAGTTTGCAGATACTTCATTACCTATAAATTTTATTCTTCTATTATAACAAATTTTCTATTTATCATTCCACAATTAACTGAAAAAAAAATCAAAAATATTGATAGCTTATTACCCAAAAAATCATGACATAATTGTAAAAAAACGTTACAGTATAAACAGATTAAAAAGACTGTAGGGGAGAGAACAGCCAATGATAGAACTGTATCAATTTGAGGTTTCTCAGTATTCTGAGAAAGTGCGATTAATTCTTGATTATAAAGGGTTAGAATATCGCAAAATAGAAGTAACCCCAGGGGTAGGTCAAATGGATCTTTATAAAATGTCAGGACAGCGACAAGTTCCTGTTTTAAAAGATGGGGATACTATCGTTGCTGATTCAACTGATATTGCCTTTTATTTAGATAGAAAATATCCAGAAAAGCCTATTATTCCTACCGATCCCATCAAGAGAGGACAATGTTTATTAATCGAAGAATGGGCAGATGAATCTATCGGAACCAAAGGAAGAATTGCTTTAATAGGGGCTTTAAATCAAAATCCAAACTTTCGGACTTCTGTACTACCCAAAGAAGTTCCTGACTTTTTAAAAACCTTAATTGGTGCGTTTCCTGGGGATGTTTTAAGCGCATTAGGAACTGGTGTCGGTTTTGGTCCAGATGCAGTTAAAGAAGCGACTAAAGCCCTTAAACAAGACTTAGAAGCCCTAAGTCTTATCTTAGAACACCAACCCTATTTAGTGGGGGATGAAATCACCTTAGCTGATCTAGCCGTTGCTGGATTAAGTATTATATTAAAACAACCAGGGGGCGATTATTTAGACATTCCTGATACCCTAAAAGGAAAAGGTATTCCTGGGTTGGCCGATAACACCACTTATGATGCTTTTTTCTTATGGCGCGATCGCTTATATATGGATTATAGAAAACCCCTTTCGACTAAACCCTCTTTAGGGGACGCTCCTACTACCATAGATATAGAGTAGTTAAAACAGTGAACAGTGACCAGTTACCTATGGTAAAAACCTAGTTCACCTTTGCTGTTCAAAACACTTAAATATTAGACGTTAATTTAGGAACAAAACAATCATGAAAACATCAGACAAACAATTTGAAGTCAATAAAAGCGAACAAGAATGGAAAGAAACCTTAACTCCGGAACAGTTTAACGTTTTACGCAAACATGGCACCGAAAGAGCCGGAACCAGTCCCCTTGATAAAGAATATGGAGAAGGGGTTTATAAATGCGCTGCTTGCGGACAACCCTTATTTACTTCTGAGACTAAATACGATAGTGGTACTGGTTGGCCAAGCTTCTATAAGCCTATCGAAGGTGCTATTGAAACCTCAGTAGATCGTTCTTTATTTATGACCAGAACCGAGGTACATTGTAGTCGTTGCGGTAGTCATTTAGGTCATGTCTTTCCTGATGGACCCAAACCGACGGGACAACGTTACTGTATGAATGGGGTTTCTTTGGATTTTAATTCAGAAACCGAGGAATAATTAATAGTAGGGTGGGCATTGCCCACCTTACTATTTCCATCAAAAGAAATAAACCTACAGATTAGAAAGAACCTCTTTCGCTGCAGCCAAAGTCTTCTCAATATCTTCTGATGTATGGGCTAAAGAGGTAAAACCAGCCTCAAACTGAGAAGGAGCCAGATAAACCCCTTTTTCTAACATTCCACGATGAAAACGCCCAAATTTAGCTAAATCAGACTTTTTCGCATCATCATAGCTTCGTACAGGCCCTGGGGTGAAGAATAGACCAAACATTGCACCGATATGGCCACCACAGACTTTATGACCAGCATCTTTAGCAATTTTTAGTAAGCCTTCGCTTAACTGTTGGGTAATTTTTTCTAATTGGTTGTAAGTGCCTGGTTTTTGTAGTAATTCCAGAGTTTTAATTCCTGCAGTCATGGCCAAAGGATTACCGGATAAGGTTCCTGCTTGATACATTGGGCCTGCCGGAGCAACCATTGACATAATATCTTTTCGGCCACCATAGGCACCTACAGGTAAACCACCGCCGATAACTTTACCCAAGGTCGTTAAGTCAGGAGTCACGCCAAATTTTTCTTGGGCCCCACCATAGGAGAGACGGAAACCTGTCATTACTTCATCAAACACGAGTAAAGCACCGTTTTCTTGAGTTAGTTCCCGTAATCCTTGTAAAAATCCACCATCTGGCACAACAAAGCCAGAATTACCCACCACAGGCTCTAAAATAACTCCTGCAATCTCATCGGGATTTTCTTTGAAGAGAGCTTTAACCGCTTCTAAATCGTTGTAAGGGGCAGTTAAAGTGTTAGCAGTGGTGGTTTTAGGAACCCCAGGAGAGTCAGGTAAACCGAGGGTAGCAACCCCAGACCCGGCTTTAACCAGGAACATATCTGCATGGCCATGATAACAGCCTTCAAATTTAATGATTTTATCTCGGCCTGTAAACGCCCGCATTAACCGTAACACTGACATACAAGCTTCGGTACCGGAGTTAACAAACCGAACCATTTCGATGCTAGGAACCGCATCAATGACCATTTCTGCTAAAACATTCTCTAACAAACAAGGTGCGCCGAAACTGGTACCTTTGTCTAAAGCGTTGTGAAGGGCTTCAATGACCTCAGGATGTGCATGACCACAAATCGCTGGCCCCCAAGTTCCCACATAATCAATATATTGGTTGCCGTCTACGTCCCAAATATAAGCCCCTTTGACGTGATCAAAGACGATAGGTTGCCCACCAACGGACTTAAACGCCCTAACGGGGGAACTTACGCCCCCTGGCATTAATTTTTGGGCAGCAGAAAAAATGTCTTCTGATTTTGTGGTTTTCAATGATGTTGTACTAACCAAATTAATCTCCTTATTGTTCGTGACGTACGTCTGATGAGGTTTCTGTAGGACACAATGGGGGCTGTTTCGTTTATAAATGAGGTTAGATGATCCCTTATTGTATCAAGTATGGTCTGTTCTGCGTCCCCAAAAAACCGTCTATAACCGTCTCTGTTGAGAGGATGCAAGCTATATTAAGATGTGTCTATCCCCCTTTTTTGCTTGACATCTCAGTTTTGTATCGACTTTTGATGATTCTGTCGAAACGTCTAGGATTCTTTTTCTTTTGGGACTAAAGATCAAATCCCTATTGGTTTTATTATACGATGATGGTTGCTTTTTTTATCGTCTCTTCACCATCTGATTTCTTTAACTTGTTCTTCGCGATTTTTTAGGGTGGGCAAAGTTTTCTCGATCATCAATAGCTAAAATAAATCTTTGATTTGGCTACTTTACTCTTACGAAATCTAACTCATATCTTCAGCGTATAAACGCCTAATGGGAATATGCATCCCTACATAGTTTAAACCTGCTTGTTTTTGGGGGAAGACACTGAATATGACCCATTTTTCCAGTCAATTTCGTCTTTTCGGCTTCTGGAGTCAATTTATAGCCTAATTTCGCTTCTACTGCCTCACGGAACTTGTCTATGCCCCATTCGTGGATTAGGTAGGGTCAAATGTATTGATAGTTATTGGTTTAATGAGATTAAATCCCTACGAAACTGGGTTTAAGGGTAAAATAGATTGTGTAAAGTTTAGTATTTAAAGAAAAATAATGCAAGATAATTTGACTTATAAGGGTTATCAAGGTCATATTGAGATTGATCTTGATAGTGATATATTTTTTGGTCGTGTTCTTGATATTAAAGATGTCATTACATTTCAAGGCAAAACTTTAGAAGAAGCTTGTCAAGCATTTTATGATTCTATTGATGACTATTTAGAATTTTGTGAAGATATAATATTAAGTACAGAAGCTAAAAAAGCAAAAGAAGAGGGGTTTATTTGGGTTGAAGAAAGTGAGAAAGTTTTACATAAGTTAGCCTCTACATCAGCAGAAGTTTGGTCGCCTCAAACTGATAAAAAATTAATTGAAGCTTTATCAGAATTATTAAAAACTGTAAAGGATGAAGGTCAATAATTGATGGTTAGTTTTTTCCTTTTTTTTGTCATTTTCATGTTGTTTTATTATTTTTTCCTAAACTTTATACCAAACTGTTCATAAATAGCTTGTCTAAATTTCTGATTTTCTTCTCGTGTAACTCGTCTTGCTTTATAAAAAGGAAAATCAGTTTTTTTATTCATAATTAGTTAAAATTTTTACATAACTCAGTACACATACTATTATAGTTATCTTTTATGAAAATGCAGCCAAAGAATAAAAAGCGATCGCTATATCAAAAAGTTAAGTAATTGTACTTTTTTCAACCAATACACAAAAATATTACAATAAACATAGCTTATGTAGGGTGGGCGAATCTTTGATAAATTATGATAACTTTCTAATTTCCCCACATTACTGTCTTTTTATATATTAAATTTTTTCTAAAATATGTCGGAAATATTGAAAAGAATAATAACAGAACATAATTATAATTCTTATAGAGGATTAACATCTGAAACTTTTGAATGCTTGTCTAATTTAACGACAAGATCAACTTTATTGTCTAATTATGAGACTTTTTTGTACAATGTTCAAATTCCTTTTGAATGTTTTTGTATCGAAATACTCAAAAAGATCGAAGAGAGATATATCCATATTCCTCTTGTTAAAAAAATAGTAAAAAAATCATTTATACTTTGTTTCGATAAAGATGGTTTTAAAAATTCTAATGATGAAGCAATTTTAGATGGACGTTTTATAATTTTAATTAATGCTTTTAATATTGAATATAGATTAGGTTTTTGCCTGGAATTGCAATCTGATTATATTTCTTATTTTTTTAATATAAATAGTTTTGATAAAACTCATAATTTATATTTATTTCATGAAAATTGCAAAAAAATGGATGATAATTTAATAAATAGATTTGAGCAGCAATTATTATATAAAGAAGAACTTGAAATAACTGATTATTTAGGTGTTGATTCTTCCCGAGAAGAAAATACTATTTTTATCCAAGAATTTTCACAGCTTTTAAATATATCTGATAATTACTTAATATATGCCGGAAAAAAAATTAATTATGAACATGACTATATCTCTTATGTATATGAAGGTTTTACAAACTTCTTAGTTTTATCTCTTTTAGCAACATCTGAAAATCCAATGCAAGAAATTGATCTGATTTGGAATTATGAAAATTATGATGAAGAAGAAATTAAAAAAATAATTAGAGATATGAAACCCCAAGAAACTTATATAGAAGAAACCGAATTAAACCAATATATCAAAACCCTAAAACGTAAAAAACATATTATCTTTCAAGGTTCACCAGGAACAGGAAAAACCTACTTAGCGAAACACATTGCTAACCATTTAACCAGTAGTGGAGATGGATTTTATGAACTCATACAATTTCATCCGAGTTATAGTTATGAAGACTTTATACAAGGTATTCGTCCCCAAACTTCACCCGATGGCCATCTAAACTATTCTATGATACCTGGACGCTTTTTAACCTTCTGTGAAAAAACAGAAAACTGTGAGGATATGTGTATTTTAATCATTGATGAAATTAACCGCGCTAACCTCTCTCAAGTGTTCGGAGAATTGATGTATTTACTAGAATATAGAGAAGAAGAAATACAACTCGCAGGGAGTGATCAAAAATTCAAAATACCTGAAAATGTTTATATAATTGGAACCATGAATACAGCCGATCGCTCTATTGCATTAGTGGATCATGCGTTGCGTCGTCGCTTTGCATTTATTCCCATCAAACCTAATTATAACATCCTCGAAAAATACCACGAAAAAAATGATCAAAACTATGATATTAAATTTATTGAATCATTAATAAACATTTTGAGAGAACTAAATGAAACGATTAATGATCGCAACTATGAAATTGGTGTTTCTTTCTTCCTAACTAAAACATTAAAAGAGGATCTCGAAGATATTTGGACAATGGAAATAGAACCTTATTTAGAAGAATACTTCTTTGATCAAACTGACAAAATTGATAAATTTCGTTGGACAAAAATTAAAGATAAATTGAAGTAGTAATATGGGTTGGGTAGACTTTTATTATTGATGCTAAACTAAGATTTGAATGATGCCGTAACCCACCATTTACCTTATCTTTTGGTAGATTACGATGGATAATTAAATACTTGTGATAAACTAAATTATAGCCATCTAACCCATCCTACAATTAAAATGCCAGCAAAAGATACCTATCATGATGCAGTCAAAAATGCTTTAATAAAAGAAGGTTGGAAAATTACGGCTGATCCTTATCCTATTAAATATGAAGAAGTCAAACTATTTGCAGACTTGGCAGGAGAAAAAACCCTTTCTGCAATGAAAGGAGAACAATACATTGTAATTGAAGTCAAAAGCTTTAATAGTCCTTCTCCCATGCGTGAGTTTGAAACTGCACTTGGTCAATATTTAATCTATCAAACTTTTCTTTCTATTACTCATACTGATTATACAGTTTATTTAGCCATCAGTCACAGAATTTATGAAAAATTTTTTACACAAATTGCAATTCAATTAATTTTAAAGAAATATCAAGTTTCACTACTTATTTTCGATGTTAATAAAGAGGAGATTATCCAATGGATAAATTAAAACATTACCAAAATATTATTAAAAGTATTCTTATAAAATACGAAAAAATTTCTTCTCAAGTTCCCGATCCAGATATAGATGAAGTTCTCATGTTTGATGATGAGAGAAGTCAATATCTCTGGTTTAATATCGGTTGGAAAAATGAAAAACGAATTAAAGCTATTTCTGTTTATATTCGGATCAAAAATAATAAAATTTGGATTGAAGAAGATTGGACAGAAGAAGGAATTGCAGTTGAATTATTAAAAAATGGTGTCCCAAAAAATGATATCGTTTTAGGATTTCATGATCCAGAAACTCGTAAATTAACTGAGTTTGCGATCGCTTAATTCGTGTATACTTTTGATATTAAAAATTATATCTAATTTATGTTTATAGATCCTTGATGAAGACAATAACCTTAACCGAATATAAATCCTGTAATATTTCTCGTGATCGCATTCCACAAGATATTATTGATCAATTAAAAGACAAGTATAATAGTAAATTAAAAATTAATCTAAAATATACAACAAAAGGTGATCAATGGGAAATTATTTCTTTAGGATATGTCGGTTATATTCCTATTAATAATGATTGGAATTTTCACATTAAACCGAAAGTTCCAATTACTAATATTTTTAAGATGTTAGAGTATGCTTATAACCTCAAAAGCTTTCAATTTGTAGACGGTTTAATGAGTTGTGATAGTTTACCCGACTTTTATAACCGTTTAGCAACTATTTTTGCTCATCGTATCTTAAACCGTATTCAAAAAGGACTTTATTCAACTTATATAAAACAGTCACAAGAGTTAAGTTATGTCAGGGGTAAAGTAGACATTAAAACCATGCTTAAACATCCCTGGAAACCTAAATTAACTTGTCATTATGATAACTTTACCCAAGATATAGAAGATAATCAGATTTTACTGTGGACAATATATATAATAAGTCGTCAAGAAATCTGTCAAGAAAATACCAGTATATTAATTAGAAAAGTTTATCATGCTTTACAAGGTTATGTAACCCTATTACCCTTTACCGCAAATGATTGTATTAACCGAAAATATAACCGTCTCAATGAAGATTATCACTGTTTACATTCTCTCTGTCGCTTCTTCTTAGAAAATACTACACCGAGTCATGAAAAAGGAAATTATAATAGCTTACCTTTTTTAGTGAATATGAATCAACTCTATGAAAAATTTATCGCAGCATGGTTAAAACAACATCTTCCCCCGCACTTGGGAATAACAACACAGCATCATGTAAAATACAAGAGTTTTAGTTTCAAAATTGATTTAATTATCTACAATAAAAATACAAACCAAAATCTATATGTACTGGATACAAAATATAAGACAGAAATAAAAGATAGCGATCGCACTCAAATTATTGCTTATGCAACGGCTAACAAATGTAAGATTGGTATAATTATTAACCCCTATTCTTATAATATTTTAAATGATAAAATCACTGAAAATTTATCTATTCGTACTCTAAACTTTTCTCTAAATGAAGATATAGACGTATCAGGAAATAAATTCTTACAGCAATTAATGACACAGAATTAATGATATAAGACTTTGTAAGGTGGGCAATGCCCACCCTACGGTAGAATTATGGTTGAATCAAGTTACAAAGAAACAATCAAATAATTGTTCTGAAACTTTGCCCCTTTAACCGATTGTCCTGCTAACGGTCCCGGTAATTCAATATTACGGCGTTGATCTCCTGCTTCAATGGTCAATTCTGGACCATACTGGGTTAATTTGACCTGTTTTTTCTCAAACCCAGGCAAAAATACCTTAACTTGACGATTCGCCACATCAACAGTCACAGGTTTAGGAGCTTCAGAGTCCGCTAAAAATTGCGGTAGAGCCGACATTAATGATTGCCAGTTACCAAGCTCCATTTTAGGGAGAGAACAGAGGGTTAAGGGGTCAAATTCGTCAGCTAAGGAGGTGTTTTCACCTTGATTAACAATTACACCCCGAACCGTTAAACCAACTTGTTGCGCTCCACCCCAATAATACTTAGCTGCGGCGATCGCTATTTCGTCGTCTGTGGTCACTAAATAAGCTGCGACACGATTAGCATCGGCTAAAGCCGCCTTGCCAGACTGTAAAATATCATTAGCTTGAGTATTTTTAAGATCTTCAGCACTCCAGGAAACATTTAAAATCGCACTGGTAATAGGTTGTACAAACGGGGCCAACGCTTTACCTACATCAGACTCTGTTAAGACTTCCCGAAACCGCCGAACATACCAACTCATGATCTCTGGAATACTAAACATTCTCAGTGTATTTAAGGCACTATCGCCGTCATAGATAATGACATCATACTCCTTGCTTTGTTCGTATTCCCGTAAAGCATTGAGTGCTAAGGCCCCATCCATTCCGGGTAAAACTCCTAACTCTTGGCCGTAGACGTTTTTTAAAGTCGGCGATCGCAAATATTGTGCTTCTAATTCCTTAATCTCTTCCCATCCTTTTGACAGCAATTGGGCTGATTTTAAAGCCATCACCTTTAAATTAGGCTCAATTTCTGTTGGAGATGCTTCTAATGTCGTCCCCCATAAATGACTCAATACTGGACTAGCATCTTGGGATAAGAATAAGACACGAGAGCCTGCAGTCGCTAGTTTTTTAGCTGTAGCGATGGCAACTGTCGAACAACCACTACCGCCTTTGCCTAAAAAGGTTAAAATCAAAGCCATGAGTTATGAAAATTATTTTTTGATTGATTAGTTTCCCACGTTGTCCCATGTTACCAGGAGATAGACCATGAGACCCTCTGTCTTAGGGTAAGGGAGAAGCCATAAGAGTCTCAAGATCAACATTGATCGAGAATCGCCACATTTAGCTGTTGCTTCTCCCCAAAAAAAAGAAGGTAATTATTCAACCGGTTTAAGTTCATCGCCAAAAAACCAAGTTGCGGTTTTATCAGCAAACTCTACTACTGCACCGATTCCACTGCCATCAGTCATTTTAAATTCCTTGATGGTGCCTTCTTTACCAAGTTTATCAACAAGTTTTCCGGAGACGCGATCGCGAAGACGGATCACTTTAACTTTCTGCCCGATTTCCATGCCCAAATTTACTAATATTTTAATGAACCATCCCCCAGTTTAGCCGAATCTGGCCCCATGTTCATGGTTAAAATTTTCTGAATTTATCGGGAACAACTCGACAAAAGTATCTGACATTTAATACAATACGCCATTAATTCCTAACTTGTTGGTATTGATAATCTATTATGACCATTAGCCTAAAAGCTAGCCTTCAAGGGTCGTCAACCAGACGGTACCTAGAATTGCTACAAATCTTAGTAGAAAGAAATTTAAAAGGACGCTATCGAGGGTCAGTTTTAGGAGTGTATTGGTCACTATTGAATCCCCTGATTATGACGGGGTTGTATTCAGCTATTTTTGGAACAGCGTTTGCACAATATTACGATAATTCCACCTTTAACTATGTTTTAGCTGCCTTTACTGGCTTAATCGTCATTAATTTTTTCTCCTCTTCAACCAATCAAGCTTTATCGAGTGTAGTGGGAAATGGGTCATTGTTGAATAAGGTTCGTTTACCGATCACTATTTTTCCCGTTTCGATGATTGTGGCTAATATTTTTCAATTTCTCATGGGTCCATTGCCTTTATTAGCTATTGTCACCTTAATCATTTCTAAAAATCCCCTCAATGTTATTGCCTTAATATTTCCTTTAGTGGCTCTTAGTTTTGTCTGTACAGGGGTAGGATTTTTTGTTAGTGCCTTATATGTTTTTTTTCGAGATTTACCCTATTTTTATGAGCTAGTTTGTTTTGTTCTTTGGATTAGCTCTCCTATTTTTTATCCGACTGAAATAGTTCCTAGTTCAGTCAAATCCTTCTTACTCCTTAACCCGCTAATTCCTATTATTGAGAGTATTCGCCAGTTATCTTTATCTGGCACTTTACCGGATATGACCTTAATTTTACATTCATTTTTAAATGGTTTGATTCTTTTAGTGTTAGGCTGGATGTGTTTCCGCTCCTGGCAAAAAAACTTTATGGACTTGCTCTAAAGGTTAAATGGTAGAAGCAATTAGACTCGATCAAGTATCCCTATGGCGTAGAACCCAAGAAGAGTTCTCTTATGATTTAAAGAAAACCATCTTATCTATGTTGGAGGGTAAATACCGTCAACCGTCAAGGAAATTGATTCTTGACCGTATTAATTTGACGGTTCATGCTGGGGAAAAAATCGGTATCATTGGGGCCAATGGGTCAGGAAAATCGACCCTACTCAAAGTGATCACAGGAATTTTAGAACCCACCTCAGGTCAGATTCGTGTTAAGGGAGAAATCGCTCCTTTGATTGAATTAGGGGCAGGATTTGACGGAGAATTATCCGTAACTGATAATATAATTCTTTACGGAGTGATGTTAGGCTTCCCTCGTCAAGAGATGAAAGAGCGTGTAGCCTCTATATTAGAGTTTGCTGATTTAACGGACTATAGCTTAGCTCCTGTAAAAGCCCTTTCATCAGGGATGGCCGCCCGTTTAGGATTTTCTATTGCGACGGATGTCGAACCGGATATATTAATCCTAGACGAAGTGCTATCTGTGGGCGATGAAAGCTTTAAGCATAAATGTCAAAAACGGATGGATAGATTATGGGGACACCACACAACAATTTTAGTGGTTTCTCATGGATTGGATTTCATTCAACAAGCTTGCGATCGCGCAATCTGGCTAGATCGAGGCAAAGTTCGCTTTATGGGCGATACCGACGAAGCCATTCATCACTATCTCGTCTCTGTTCAAGAAAATTCAACACTAGAATTACATAATCATCTATGAAAATTTTAATCACAGGGGGTGCCGGTTATATTGGCTCAATTTTAACCCCGACATTATTAGCAAAAGGGTATGAAGTCACAGTATTAGACAGTTTTATGTTTGGCCAAAATAGTTTGGCTGATTGCTGTCAGTATGACACCTTTAATGTGGTGCGTGGAGACTGTCGTAATGAATCTTTAATCAAAGAATTACTGAAAGATGCTGATGTGATTATCCCCTTAGCTGCTTTAGTGGGTGCGCCTTTATGTAGTCGAGATGAAGTCGGAACCCGTACCATTAACTATGAAGCGGTTAAGATGATCTGTGATTTAGCCAGTCCTCAACAACGGATTTTAATGCCTGTTACCAATAGTGGTTATGGAATCGGAGAATCTGGTAAATTCTGTACCGAAGAATCTCCTTTACGGCCAATTTCTCTGTATGGAACTACCAAAGTTGAGGCTGAAAAAGCGGTTTTAGAACGGGAAAATAGTATGACCTTCCGACTCGCTACGGTGTTCGGAATGTCTCCGAGAATGCGGGTTGATTTGTTGGTTAATGACTTTGTTTATCGTGCCTTTTATGATCGCGCGGTGGTCATTTTTGAAGGACATTTTAAGCGAAATTATATTCATATTCGAGATGTGGCTAAGGTGTTTGTTCATGGAATTGAAAATTTTGAAACCATGAAAGGCAAACCCTACAACGTGGGATTAGAAGATGCTAATTTATCTAAGTTAGAATTATGCGCTGAAATCAAAAAATATTTACCTAAATTTGTTTATTTAGAAGCCCCCATCGGCGAAGATCCCGACAAACGCGATTATATTGTTTCTAATGCTCGCATTCTCAAAACAGGGTTTGAACCAGAATGGCCTTTAAGTCGAGGGATTCGAGAATTAATTAAAGGTTATACCATTCTACGCAATAGTATTTATTCCAATGTCTAGGAAAATTAGGCCAACTTAGTCAGAAAGTGCAAGATTTTTGTCATGATAATGAGAAAATTCTTGCATTTTTCCCTTACCGCCTGTTTCCCACACCCGAAAATTCCCATTAAATTAAGCATTACTTAGCTAAACCTCGTGTTAAGTTACCTAAAAGGGGTAAACAAACTTACCGAAAATCTCTATTATCGTAATTAGAGACGATTTCCTATAATAGATATTCCTTATAACCTTCTCTTGTAATTGATAAGCTAGGAATAAGCCCATTATCCAGGCTTATATCAAATCCGCTAAACTTGCTTGATTATTAACAACGATTATGTCAACCCTTGTTATTGTTGAATCACCCACCAAAGCCCGCACCATTAGAAATTATTTACCCCAAGGATACCAAGTTGAGGCATCCATGGGCCATGTTCGCGATCTCCCGGCCTCAGCCGATGAAATACCCGCTTCTTACAAGGACAAAGATTGGGCTAACTTAGGGGTCAACGTAGAAGATGGCTTTGAACCTATTTATGTAATCCCCAAGGGCAAAAAAAAGGTGGTTCAGGGGTTAAAATCAGCCCTAAAAAGCGCAGATGAGTTAATCTTAGCCACTGACGAAGATAGAGAAGGGGAAAGCATCAGTTGGCATTTATTACAACTTCTCAAGCCCAAAGTCCCCATTAAACGCATGGTGTTCCACGAGATCACCCGTGAAGCCATTCAAAAATCTTTAAAAAATTGTCGGGATATTGACGAAAACTTAGTCCACGCCCAAGAAACTCGGCGTATTTTAGACCGTTTATATGGCTACACTCTCTCCCCCTTACTCTGGAAAAAAATCGCTTGGGGACTGTCTGCTGGTCGGGTTCAATCCGTGGCCGTACGGTTATTAGTGCAACGAGAACGAGATCGCCTCGCTTTCCAATCTGGGGGCTATTGGGATCTTAAAGCCTTACTCGAAAAGGAAAAAAGTTCCTTCGAAGCCAAGTTAATTACCCTAGGAGGCAAGAAAATCGCCATCGGGTCAGATTTTGACCCCAACACGGGGAAAATTGCTCAAGGGCGCGATGTGGTGCTGCTCAACGAACAAGAAGCCAACACTCTCAAAGAAAGATTAGAGGGGAAAACCTGGACCGTTACGAAAAAAGAAGAAAAAGCTACCACCCGTAAACCCTACGCCCCTTTTACCACCTCTACCCTACAACAAGAATCGAACCGCAAATTGAGCATATCAGCTCGCGATACCATGCGAATTGCTCAAAAACTCTATGAAGAAGGTTATATCACCTATATGCGGACGGACTCGGTTCACCTCTCAGATGAAGCCATTAAAGCAGCGAGAAACTGTGTTGAAGAAAAATATGGCAAGGAATATTTAAGCCCGAAACCCCGACAATACACCACTAAAAGCAAAGGGGCCCAAGAGGCACACGAAGCCATTCGTCCAGCAGGAAACCGCTTCCGTACCCCTCAAGAAACCGGGTTGTCAGGGCAAGAATTTGCTCTCTATGACCTTATCTGGAAGCGTACCGTTGCTTCTCAGATGGCTAACGCTAAATTAACTCAAATTAGTGTTCTTTTAGACGTAGAAGACGCAGGGTTTCGCTCCTCTGGAAAACGGATTGATTTTCCTGGGTTTTTCAGGGCTTATGTGGAAGGTTCCGATGATCCTGATGCGGCCATTGAAGATCAAGAAGTCATTTTACCTCCCTTAGCAGAAGGGGATCATCCCGACTGTAAAGAATTAGATGTGTTAGGCCACGAAACCCAACCCCCGGCACGTTATACGGAAGCTTCTTTAGTGAAAATGTTGGAAGGGGAAGGAGTGGGCCGGCCCAGTACCTACGCCAGTATTATTGGGACCATTCGCGATCGCGGTTATGCCCAAATGCGGAGTAAGGCGTTAGTTCCTACTTTCACCGCTTTTGCAGTGGTTACTTTACTCGAAAACCATTTTCCTGACTTGGTAGATACAAAATTCACCTCAAAAATGGAGCAAACCCTCGATGAAATTGCCACTGGGGAAGCACAATGGGTTCCTTATCTACAAAAATTTTACTCAGGAGAAGAAGGGTTAGACACTCAAGTTAAAGTACGAGTGGATCAAATTGACCCTGGAGTCGCTAAAGCCATTAATTTAAACAATTTAGACGCAACGGTGAAAATTGGCAAGTTTGGTCCGTATGTGGAAGTTCTGGACGGGGAAGAGAAAATTACCGCTTCTATTCCGGCTGACTTAACCCCTTCGGATCTCGATCCTGAACAAGTTAACAAGTTACTGAAACAGAAAACCGAAGGACCAGAAAAGTTAGGGTTACATCCAGAAACCGGTGAACCGATTTATGTTTTGATTGGTAGTTATGGCCCCTATGTTCAATTAGGAGAAGCCACAGAAGAGAATAAAAAGCCAAAGCGGGCCTCTTTACCCAAGGGAACTAAGGTCGAAGATGTCACCCTAGAGATGGCAGTGGGTTTATTAGCTTTACCCCGTCTCTTGGGAACCCACCCAGAAACGGGGGCAAAAATTAAAGCCAGTATCGGACGGTTTGGCCCCTATGTGGTTCATGATCAAGGGAAAAATGGCAAAGACTACCGATCCCTTAAAAAAGAGGATGATGTTTTAACCGTGACCTTAGAAAGAGCTTTAGAATTATTGGCCCAGCCCAAAAAAGGACGGGGTGGAGGTCGAACCAAGAAACCGTTAAAAGAGTTAGGGGTTCATCCTGAAGATCAAGAAGCGGTTAATGTTTATGAAGGTCCTTATGGAGTTTACGTGAAACACGGTAAGGTAAATGCCGGTTTACCAGAAGGGGAAACCGTTGAAACGATTACTCTAGAAAAAGCCTTAGAATTGTTAGCCGCCAAGGCTTCTACTAAGAAGAAAACTATCCGTAAAAGCACCAGTAAGACTAAGAAAACCACAACAAAACGAACGACAAAGAGTAAGACAAGTACCGCTAAAAACACAGATGCTTAAAAGTTGAAACTTCGGCTCCGCTCAGTTTTAACGTCGAGCGGAGTCGAGACGTTAAATGTCTGATGGATGTTGGCATCTGTAGCAGTACAAAGACCGATTATGACCTAATTTGATTGTAAGGTGAGCATTGCCCACCCTACAGGGTTTTTTCCTAAAGAAAAACCAGAAGTTTTGAGTCATAATAATTTCGAGTCAACAAAAGTTATAGTTAGCGATCGCGCTCTCTTATCAATTTCACTAACCATCCTCATAGCAATTTTCAATTGAGTGTATTAAAATTTTAGTTAAGTTGAGTGTACTTCAACAGGCTCAGTAACAGAGTAGAATTTTTATTTTTATAATTGATTATGCAAAATCTCAAAATCAACAGTATAATCAAAGTTCAAACTAACTTGGGAATTTCAAGGTAGCGCAATTTTTCTTTATTTGAGCAATGTTATGGCACAAGGTCAAGTTAAGTGGTTCGATGTCCAGAAAGGCTATGGGTTCATAGCACCGCAAGATGGAGGAAACGATCTCTTTGTTCATCATTCAGAAGTCCAAAGTCAATCTCTCGAAGAAGGGCAAACCGTTGAATATGAAGTAGGCCAGGGTAGAAAAGGCCCTTGTGCTGTCAATGTCCGAAGTGTCTAGACAGCCAAAGCAAAAATCGTATCTAAAAGCTATAGACTCTCCCTTGTGATCAAAAACAAGGGAGTCAATGTACTGTAATGGCAGAGGATTGAGCCATAGCAGGCCACAAGTCTCAAGTACGGTTTTTAGGGGAGGGGAGAGTGGCGACACTCAAACCTTACCCGCTAAGGTGGAAGTTTCAGACCAGTCTAACACTCTTAGCTAGTGAGCAACAGGACAACCAGAGGTTAACTTTTTGAGGAAGGTGCTATTATCAAAATAATGTTCAACGGCTAGGATCTTGAGATCGTCGGTCACTTTAGCCACACTGATTCCTTTAATTTCAATGGTTTCTCCTGTGGGTTGATGATCTTTATAGGGACCACTAAAGGTTCCCCAATGTCTCCATTTAAACGTTACATTAGGTGGACCCGATAATACTTCTATGAGTTCCCATAAAAATCCGTTGGGAAAGGCTTTGTGAAACAGTTCAAAGGAGGATTCAAAGTTTTCTGCGGTGGGATCGTAACCGGGAGTTTTATCGATAAAAAGATTATAGGTGCCTTGATCACTGACATCTTGTGCGCTGTAAATTGGACCGCCATTGCTACTCATTTGAAATTTATCAGTGACAATCGATAACCATTGTTGCGGATCGGCTTTATGGGAGGCTTCCATTTCAAAAGTTCTCACTAAATTTTGAGCGATCGCCTCTAATGATCCAGGAGCATGATTATATTGACTTTCTTGGTGTAAATATTGGTCAGTATAGGAGTAATCTGGCTTTTCTCCATTACGCCATTTCACTCCTTCGTCATGATCTAGGACGGTATTACGATCTTGTACCCATAGGGGTAAGTCTGCATTGTGATCCTTACTCATTAAATAAGTTCCTGTGGCGAGTTTAGATGATTGACTATATACAATTTATTATAAAAAATTACTACGCAAACTTTAATTTGTAAACCTAAAGTTTTCCTTTATTTTTATACAGTTATCTTTAAAATTATTGACACTCTTAAACTTATCAAAAATCCCTAGAATTTATAGGGGAGAAAACCATTTCTCCCCCACAGTTTCATCTCATCTTTCTTCGATAGGACACCATGTTTGTTCACTTGGTCCAGTATAATCAGAACTAGGACGAATAATGCGATCAAGTTCTAATTGTTCTAAGCAATGCGCTAACCAACCGACCACTCGGCTGACGGTAAAGGTTGAGGTAAACAAAGCAGATGGTAGCCCTAACCCATGTAATACTAGGGCGGTATAGTATTCGACATTGGTTTCGATGCTGCGATTGGGTTTATATTCTTTGAGTAATCTTAAGGCAGTGGTTTCTACGTCAACAGCTAACCCCCAAAACTCTTTGTTTTCTTTGCGTTTCCAGATATCGGCTGAAACTTGTGATAATAAAATGGCTCTAGGATCTTTAACGCGATAAACCCGATGACCAAATCCCATCAATCTTTCTCGGTTTTCAAACTTGTGGCGTAAATATCCTTCTATATCTCCTGATTCTTGCATCTCTAATAACATATCGAGTACAGGACCTGGCGCACCTCCGTGCAGGACTCCTTTCATTGCACCGATGGCCGCTGTTACTGCAGAGACAAAATCGGAGCGAGTGGACATGACAACCCGTGCGGCAAAGGTAGAGGCGTTCATGCCATGTTCAATGACCGTGTTCAGATAAATTTCTAGGGTTTTGACATCTTCTGACGCAGGTTTTTCTCCTGTCAACATATATAAGTAGTTGGCAGCATGGCCAAGTTCGAGATGGGGTTCTATAAGGGGTTGACCCTGAAGGAGCCGCCAATAGGAAGCGGTAATAATAGGGACTGAAGCGATAATTTTCAGCGCACCGTTAATGCCTTCTTTATCGATGCGATGGGATTGCATATCTAGGGTAAGACAGCTAACCCCTATTCTCACACCTTCGATTAATTCGATCTCGTTGGCGGCTGCGTTTTTGAGAACATCTAATATTTTTTCATCAAGATATCGATGGGATAATAGCTTTTTGGTAACATTATCCAGTTCATTTTTGTTAGGGAGATGATTGTGCAAAAACAAGAAAATCATCTCTTCAAAGGAAGCATTAGTGGCAAGCTCTTCAAAGGGAAATCCTAATATGATTAATTTTCCTAATTGCCCATCAATTTTGCTGAGGTGATTGGGTATATTTTCCATATATTGCAACCTGAATAGTTGAGGCTAATACCGGCTTAGGCACTCTGGCTAATTATACCATAGTGCTTAGTTTGAATGATGTTTGTCATTGAGGGATTCAACTTAACCTTTAAGTCACAAAAGTTTCCTTTTTTTAAGGATAATTTAAGTTAATAACCTCGCCAAACTCCCACTAAGATTCCTTGGACTTCTATTTGATTTGCTTTGACTTCTATGGGTTGATAGTTGAGATTTGAAGGCTTTAACATCACTATTTCTCCTTCTTGATAATATCGTTTTAAGGTAGTGCCGACTCCTTCAACTCTGGCTGCTACAATTTCACCATTTTTTAAGGTTTCATCGGGGTTTAAAGAGCGCATAATAGCTAAATCTCCATCGGTGATTAAATCTTCGATCATGCTGTCCCCTGTCACCCTTAAACCCCAATAATTGTTAGCATGGATAAGATGGGAAAGGTCTAGGCGTTCTTGTTCGTCGGTGAAGGGTTCAACTAACCCCCCTGCTGCGATCGCTCCTAAAATGGGGACTCCTTTGGGCTGATGATGCAAAATTCTTAAAGTTCTGGCTTTTCCTTCTGTCCAGTCGATATACTCTTTATTTCTGAGTCTTTCTAAACGACTTTGCACTGGTGCTGGCGATCGCAGATTCATGGCTTTCATCATTTGGCGAATGGACGGAGCGTGTTGATTTTCGTTAATGTACTTAATCAACCACTCGTATAATTCTTTTTGTGCGGGGGTTAACGGTTCCATGGATTTTCCCTATTGGTCAGAACATCGGTACTATCATAAACCGTTTGTGTCCTGTTGGGATAATAATTTTTGATAAGAAAAGAATTAACACCTGATCATAATTCTAGAACAGTTTGGAGCATTTCGCGATCTCCTGGTTTAGCACAGAAACGGCCATTTTCGAGATCCCGAATCCAACTTTGACTTTTTCCAATTTCTTTGGCGAGGGCCCTTTGACTTAATCCTTTTCGTTTTCTTGCGTCTAAAATTTGTTTAGCGGATAAGTCAGGGGCTTTTTTACTGCGACTTTTGCGATTATTTTTCCGTTGTTTTTTTTGTTCAAATTTAACCAGTTGTTCTTCCCATTCTTGGGGAAGTTCAAAGTTAAGAATTCTTGCTTTCATCAACCAATTCCATTTTCCTCTCGGACCTGAGTCGGTTAAACGATTATCTTGGGAACCGTCATTAATCCAAAAGTTTAAGGCTTCTTCTGCATCGTCGGGCAGTTGCTCTAATTTTACCCATAAAGGTTGTATATTTTCTGGGTACGAAACGGGGTCAAATACGGGCTTTAGTCCATAATGATTTAAAACTTCTAAATCGCTTTCAAAGGTGCGTAAGAGTCGTTTTCGTTGCTCTCGTTGCATATCTGCTTGAGCAATCTTTTCTTGACCATAAGCAACTCGCATTAAGGTGGGAACGGTAATACATTGTTTGCGTCCCATTTTACTTTTAAATAGCAACCATACCATGATTCTCACCGCGCCTGGATGTTGTTGCCAAATACTCATGATACTACTTAAGACAAATTGCGGAAGGGAACCGTATTGATAGAAGGCAACTCTTTTACTATACCCTTGTTTATTGAGGAAATATTTTGCCCATATCCCCGGTTGTAATGTAAAGGTTAAACCGATTAAATGTTGACAGCCTAAGTCATCTTCTTGAAAGTGGTGTTTTACCTCTAATACGTTCCAAATCGAATTTTCTGGTACGGTAAATTCTTTAACTTTTCCTTGTTGAGGCCAGTGGATAGTTGCTAATAATTGACAGGTTTGTTGGACTAATAGTTTAATAAGACTTAATTTGGATGCTTTACTAATATCTTTTCGTTTATCGAGTCCTAAATATTGTTCAATTTGTTGGTCGCTAATAATAAATTTTTCTTGCCAAGGTTTTTCCAAGCTAGTTGCATAAGCTGCAAACAGAAGATGTAAGCAAGCGGCTCTAATATCAATATTTTCTAGTTTAGCTGAGTCGGATAAATAATCGAGGGGTTCAGATAATTGTGAATCTAAAGTATTGTTTAATCGAAAAACTATTTTTCCTTGTCCTTGCTTGACTGATTTTTCATAATAAAGATTTCCTTGGGCATCTTTTTCCCAAAGAAGCACAGAGGATCGAGTTAGCACTGTACAAGCTTCCCAGATGATCATTGATGAAGCAAAAGGGGTATTTTTTCCGTTAATAAATAGTTCGGGAGAGGTGCTTACTCTTGCTACATTTTTATATCTTCCTTTTTTCGCTTGAGTGGGAGTTGGACTACTAATAGGACATTGCACAATACACTGAGGTTCTTGGTAATAACCTTCACAATTATTACATCTTTCTTGATCGATCCAATATTCGCCATTCTCTGTTTTAATAGCATCAGTTGGACAGTCAATTTGGCAATGATGACAACTAGGACAATTCTCAGAAATAGTATAAGACATGACCGTTTATGAAGAGTAACAAATGAAGCAAAATATAGTCACAGAGTTCAATTATTAGATTGACAATTAATCTAATAAACCTCCTATGATGCAGTATTTTTAGCACAATACCCCATCTATTTATCTCTCACACAAAAAAGATTCTACCCTGATAGTAACTATCAGTTTTTAAAATAGTAAAAACCGTATGAATTTACTAGGACTTCACTGGTATTGTGCCAGTTTATGATGTAACACTTCTCACTGTTGTTATGGTATTTAATAAACGTTTCTGCTTATGTTTATTCTGAACATTTTACTATACTTATGTCTTTCCTTTGCTGTCAATGTTATCAACTTCTTGAGGGAATTTATACTAATAATGCAACCATAAATGACTTTTATGAATAACGTTCAATCAGAAAGTCATTCTTCTATTTATTACAGTAAAACTTTGTAACTTATAATACAATTCAGAAACTATTGATCTTTAATTTATTGAGTTTTGTTATTTTATTTATATTTTTATCACAATTCTATCAATTGATGATTTCTTACTTTTATTCACTCTCAAAGAGATTTTGTAGACAGAAAGGTTATGATAAGGGATGGAAAATCTTGAAAAAATGCGACGATTGTGATACCTTCTAAATTAATTCTAGATCCATTATTGATTGCCTGGCTACAAGAAGATATCGGACGAGGCGATCGCACCACGGACGGATTAAACTGTCAAGAAATGGGTTCAGGTCACTGGGTAGCCAAAGCTGAAGGCATTGTAGCTGGTTTACCGATTGCCAAACGAGTGTTTGAATTATTAAATTCTAAAATCCAATTCATCCCAGTTGTAGAAGAGGGAGAAAGGTTAAAAATAGGTCAAAGGGTAGCTAAATTAAATGGACCCTTGAATGACTTGTTAACCGGAGAAAGAGTCGCTTTAAACCTTGCCATGAGACTCAGTGGTATTGCTACGATGACCCGACAATACACGGAGGTTATTGCTGACTTACCGACTCAATTAGTTGATACTCGCAAGACCACACCAGGATTAAGGATACTAGAAAAGTATGCTGTCCAAGTAGGAGGAGCGAAAAATCACCGTATGGGTTTAGATGATGGGGTCATGATTAAAGACAATCATATCAAAGCTGCTGGAAGTATTCAAGGGGCAATTGAAAAGATTCGTCGAACGATTCCTTATCCCTTGACTATTGAAGTAGAAACCACGACGTTTAAAGAAGTAGAAGAAGCGTTAAACTATGGGGCAGATATTATTATGTTAGATAATATGAATTTGGAATTAATGCAAGAAACTGTTAACTATATTCGAGGAAAAAATCAACAGATAAAAATTGAAGCATCGGGCAATATCACCTTGGAGAATCTTCGACAAGTTGCGTTAACAGGAGTGGATTATATTTCTAGTAGTGCGCCTATTACTCGTTCTATTTGGTTAGATTTAAGTATGAGACTTGATTAAAAAAATGTGGACATCTCTTCATGCTAGAGTACATCAAACTTTAAAAGATAGTTTGCTTTTACCTCGTCAAAGTAAGATATTAATTGCTGTTTCAGGGGGACAAGATTCTCTATGTTTACTGAAACTGATGATAGATTTACAATCAAAATGGGACTGGAAAATTGCTATTGGTCATTGTGATCATGGTTGGGCTTCTGATATCGGAATTGCTGATCATGTGAGAGAATTAGCTAAAAATTGCAATATTTCTTTTTATTTAAAAGTAGCTGAAGCGATGAAAGAAACAGAAGCGGCAGCGAGAGAATGGCGATATCAAAGTTTAATAGAAATCGCCGAAGAATATCAGTTTACTGAAGTGGTAACAGGTCATACGTTAAGCGATCGCGCTGAAACTTTATTATATAATTTAATTAGAGGTTCAGGCAGTGACGGACTGGGTTCTTTAACTTGGAAACGTCCCCTTACAAATGAAGTTAATTTAGTGCGTCCTTTATTAAAGGTTTCTCGTCCCGAAACTTTAGCCTTTTGTCAACAGTTTAATTTACCGATTTGGGAAGATGCAGTTAATGCTAATTTAGATTATGCGCGTAACCGTATTCGTCAGCAATTATTACCTTATTTAAAAGATCATTTTAATCCCAATGTAGAAAGTACGTTATCACAAACCTCAGAAGTCTTAAAAGCAGAATCTGACTATTTAGAAGCCGAAGCTAATAAAATTTTAATAGTAGCATTTAATAAAAATAAACAACAATTAAATCGGGATATTTTGAAAGCTGTACCCTTAGCTTTACAAAGAAGAGTTATTCGTCAATTTTTACAAAAAATAATGGTAAAACAACCTAATTTTGAACAAATAGAAGAAACCATTAATTTAATCACTGCACCGAGACGCAGCCGTACCTCTTCTTTTCCTGGTAATATCGTTTTGGAAGTCGAAGATGATTATATCAGCAAAAAAGAATTATTTTAATTTTAAGTTCAGACTAGTTACCTACCGCTAATTTAAAAAATAAGTTATACTTTACAAAAGTATATATTTAAGAAAACTCTCTACTAATACATAATGGTTGTTACTTCTTCTCCTTCTCAGTTAGCAAAAGATTGGGCAAAAGGTTATACCTCTCAACCTAACGAATATGAATATGAAATACAAAATATTGAAGGACAAATACCTTCTGATTTACAAGGGACATTGTTTCGTAATGGTCCAGGGTTATTTGAAATAGGAGGAGAAACCATCGGTCACATTTTTGATGCTGATGGAATGCTTCGTGTATTTAGATTTCAAGATGAAAAAGTGTACTTTCAAAATCGTTATGTCCGTACCAAAGGTTATCTAAAAGAACAACAGGAACAAACCATACTTTATCGAGGATTTGGAACTCAAAAATCAGGGGGATGGTTAGCTAATCTTTTCAATACAAACTTTAAAAATGCTGCTAATACTAATATTATTTATTGGGGGAAAAAATTATGGGCAATGTGGGAGGGAGGTTATCCCCATCAATTAAATCCTGAAACCTTAGAAACTATCGGACTTGATAATTTAGATGAATTATTAAATAAAGAAACTTTTTCAGCACATCCTAGAATTATAGACGACACTTTTATCAATTTTGGTGTCTCTGGAATCAGTCCCCAAACCTTAACGATTTGGGAATTAAATCAACAAGGAAAAAAAATAAAGTCCTCTTCTTATCCTGTAGAGGGGTTTTCTATTTTTCATGATTTTTTAGTCACTCCTAATTACTATATTTTTATTAAACATCCTTTCAAATTAAATGTTTTACCTTGGTTATTGGGAATTAAAAGTTTAGAACAGTGTCTTAGTTTTGATAACAAAAGTAAAACTAAAATACTAATTATTTCTCGTCAAAGGGAAACAATGGAAGTTCTAGAAACAGAGGCATTTTTTGGTTTTCACCATGGCAATGCTTGGGAATCAGAGGATAAAATTTATTTAACAACCATTTGTTCTAATAGCTTTCCTCAAAGAAAAAAAGATAAAATGGAATTAGACAAAATGTCATTTGACCAACCTATTTTCGGTCAATTATGGCAATTAACTATTGATTTAGTTACAAAAAAAGTGAACCGTCAACCCTTAATAGAAAGAAGTTGTGATTTTCCCTCAGTTCATCCTACCTTTGTTGGCAAAGAAAACCGTTATTTATATTTAAACGTAGCATCAAAATCTACCAATAAAACTCCTATTCAATCTATTATGAAATATGATCAATCTAACGGTCAATATCAGATGTGGAACCCAGGGGAAAGAAGTTTTGCAGGAGAACCTGTTTTTGTTCCCCGACAAAGTCCAATTGAAGAGGACAATGGGTATTTATTATCGGTGGTTTATGATGCTTCTATTCATCGCTCTTATGTAGTTATTTTAGATGCTAAAAATCTTAATTATCCCCTAACAAAATGTTATTTAACTCATCATCTTCCTCAAGGATTTCATGGCACTTGGACTCCTCAAAATTTTCTTAAATAATAAAAAGTAATAAATAATATCGATTCCCATGACTTGTCCTAAATACTGGCACGAAGCTAAGAAATATTTAGCTAAAAAAGATAACACACTGGCCAATTTAATTGCTACCTATTCATCAGAATCAATGATTAATTATCATAACCCATTTTTGACTTTAGTAAAAGCGATTATTGGTCAGCAAATTTCAGTGACTGCTGCGACTACGGTTAGTCAAAGATTAGAATCTTTACTCGGTAATGTTACTGTAACAAACTATTTGAAACTCGATGAAGATTCCTTACGACAATGTGGTTTATCAGGTAGAAAAATCAGTTATATAACTAATATTGCTCAGGCGTTTGAGCAAGGTATTTTGACTCCTGAAACTTGGGCAAATATGAGTGATCAAGAAGTGATTAAACAATTAACTTCTATTAAAGGAATTGGTCCGTGGACGGCTCAAATGTTTTTAATTTTTCACTTACATAGAAAGGATATTTTTCCCATTGCTGATCTCGGTTTAATTAATGCTATTCAACGTCATTATAGTAATGAAAATCCTTTAACTAAAGAGCAAATTATACACCTTTCCGAAAGATGGAAACCTTACCGAACAGTGGCAACATGGTATCTTTGGCGTAGTCTTGATCCTGCTTCTGTACAATATTAATTGTTTTATTTTATCATATAGTCAAAAAATCATATAAAGACGATGAAAGCATCTACTCTCTTATTATTTATTTCTCTTAATTTACTATTTATTCCCTCTGTAATAGCTCAAGATAGGGAAGAGGAAAATAGTCAAAATCAAGATATCTATCTATTAATTGAACAGTATAATCAAGCAAGAGAAAATAAAGACACCAATCTACTTGAAACTATTTTAACTGATGATATAGATCAATTAGTTTCTTCTGGGGAATGGAGACGAGGTATTGAAACGTCTATCCAAGGGATGTTAAGAAGTTCTAATTGTAACCCAGGGGAAAGAACAATTACTATCGAAAAAATCAGATTTTTAACTCCAAATGTAGCCATTGTGGATACAAAATATGAAATTAAACTCGATAGTAATCAAGTGCGAAATTTGTGGAGTACCTTTATCGTTGTACAGCAAGAAGGTAACTGGAAAATTGCAGCGATTCGTAATATGTCACCGGTTCAAAGATAATATTGTTATAGCATAATTACTCAACAATTTTTTTATTTGTGGTTTAACTTTGTAGTAAAATAAATGGGTAGGACAATGACAATCTGAAGAACCAAATTTATTGATAGGAATGCTTGAATATATATCTTTTAACAATAATTTAGACCATTGATGTTCCCGTTTAATAGAATCAGTTGTATAACAAATTTCAACGGGTTCAAAATAAGGTCTAATGTAATCTAAATGCCAGTGATTGCGTTTATTAACTTTTAGATGTCTTTCTATCCGTGATTTTAGTCCGCCTCTTCCGAAAGCACTACCAACGTAACAATAATAACCAGGAACAATTTGATAAGTGCCTAGTTTTCCTACGGTAACTTGTGATAAAATTGTACAGTGAAAAGTTAAACAATAAGTTCCTGTTTGAGAAGGCAATTGTAAAAATTTATCTGCGGATGATGGGACTAGCATGATGATGAACTAAAGACCATTTTTGTGCCATTTTTCTAAAGCCATTAGTTGCTATTGATTGAGCTTCTAAACGCCTTCCATTATTAATTTGAGTTACCTTTTCAATGAGTATAATATAAGCCACTTCTTGACCCAGATCAATGTTAATAATTTCTGTATCAATTTCTAAATAATCAGTATTTTTAAAGATAGTTTCCCAAGAAGAACGAATAGCATCCCATCCCTTGATAATATTACCGCCAGGATGGACACAGGTACTACTTGAACCCTGCCACCAAACTTGATTCATTGCTTTGATATCTCGTTTTTCAAATCCTCGATAAAAAGCTTGATTGATCGCCATTAATTCCGATTTTTCATCACTGTTCATAATATAAATAAAAAATAGGGTTACAATTATTATATAGGAAGTTTTGGGACGGTTTTATGAATCAATCAACCACGATTTATCCAGGAGAAGTTTTTGCCGATACAAAAGCATTTGACACAGGAATTCGTCAATTAATCCCTCATTATGACTTAATGCTCGATACCCTTGTGGCTTGCGTTCCCACAGATGCCCGTCATGTTTTAGACTTAGGATGTGGAACCGGAGAACTCAGTCTTAAAGTATTGAAACATTGCCCTAATGCCAAAATAGTGGCCTTAGATTATTCTCCCAGAATGATCAAAATGGCGCAATCTAAACTAGAAAAAACCCCATTTAGCGATCGCATTAATTTTATTGAAGCTGATTTTGGAGCGTGGGCAAATGGGGAAATCAAAGAGAAAATCGGTAGTAATCTAAATGCTTGTGTTTCTTCTTTAGCCATTCATCATTTAACCGATGAAATGAAATATAAATTATTAACTTGTGTCGCTAAAAATTTAACCAGTGGTGGCTGTTTTTGGAATGCTGATCCCATTTTACAAGAATCATCACAATTACAAACAATTTATTCAAAGGTAAGAGAAGAATGGACGAGTAATAAAGGAACAACCATCGCAGAAGTTCGTTCTCAAATAGGTAATAGTCAACCCCAAGGATATTCAGGACCTGATCGTTTAACCACTTTAAAAAACCATTTATCCATGTTATCGTCGGTGGGATTTAAGACAGTAGAAGTGCCTTGGCGATTTTTTGGCTTAGCAGTTTTCGGCGGTTGGATTTAATTGTAATCTTGCACCTTCAAGCTTGCTATTCTTGTGATATTAAGATTAATTGTTTCACAATTTTGTAAATTATTGAAATCCAAATACCAACAAGACAGGGAATAATTGTATAATAGAACAGTTGTTGATTAGGAAAAATAAAGCCTAGAAAAATCAATCTTGACAACGACCATTCATAATATACAACGGAAGTGGCAAAAGTCCCACTAAATAAACAAAAAAAAGAAATCCCATAAATTAGTGGTGGCCACCATTCTATTACAGTTGAAAATGACCACCAGTTAAGTTTGTAAGCTAATTCACCAATTACAGTAAAACCAAAAGGAAAAAGTAATAAATAAATAACGCTTCCAATGACTTTACTGAAAACAGAACTAATACCGAGACATCCATTATTCGTATTGGTTTCAGAGTCTTGGTTTATAGTGATTGTATCTGAAGACCATACATCCTTTTCAATGGTTAAAGCATCAATTCGTAAACGTATTCCAATGGCAATTATAGTCACTACTGCCCCACCTAATACACTAATTTTAGAAGGATTGGGAACACTATCTGCAATACTAAAATCAGCAATTCCAAAAAGTAAAAAGAGAGTTATTAAAAGTGTTAAATAAATGATTATCAGAGTTTTGAAAATACCAGAAATACTCATGGTTTTTTAGTTCTTTTTCCTTATTAATGTTATGAAAAGAAAAAATCCTCCGAACTTTAATGATCGGAGGGATTCAAAAAACGGTATAAATGCAGTTAAATTTAGGCGTTATCACCAAACATTTGATTTTTGATGGCATCAAACTCGGCTAATAACTCTTTACGGTTCGATGCTTTCCAGAGATAACGCCAAACAAACCAAGCACTATAACCTAAGCCAACCATTTCTAAGAGAGGGGCTAATAGGGGGATATCGTCGATCGCACCTAAAACAGCGACGATGATTTTGACGCTAATAATCGCTAAAATTAACAATCCCACAGTGGTTAGGGGTTGTTTATACTCACTAAAAAATTCTCCGACATATTCAGGAACTTTAGCGAGGATATCCACCACAGGGGCTACCCATTCTTGCCAGGGTTGATCGCCCGTACTAGAGGGTTTAGTAAGAGTTCCGGGGGCTTCTGAACTCAAATCTTTGGGGGTGGTTTGTTCTTGTACTTTAGATTCCATATTGGCTTGATCCTTCTAAAAATCTCAGAATTAGATGTTTGAAACGCAACCAGACAATCAAACTATATAATAGACTGTCTAATTGTTGCTAATGTTATTAGACACCAATAAAATAAAAGGCATCCTCTTTCAGTTTAAAGCCCCAGGAAACACCCTAGGGCTAGTCTGAGTCTCTAAAGGACACTCAAGGCAATAATGTTACATTAGTTAATGAAGTGTCACTAATTGAGGGGCTTCTTGAGAGGGTAGATTTAAGGACTCAGCAGAAGCACCACAATAGATTTCACAGGAATTATTAGGACTTTCAATTAGTTTAACTTTTTCCAGTTGCGCCCCTAATTCCTGGATGGGTTGTTGTAGCAGTTGGGCAATATAAAGGGCAATATTTTCGGCGGTGGGGACAACCTCAGCGAAGTGAGGCACATCCTTATTCAAGAAATTATGATCGAAGGGTTCGACCACATAATCATCCACAACGTTTTGCAACGCCCCTAAATCAACTAGCATTCCTGTTCGGGGGTCAATCTCTCCACTAACAGACACCTCAAGGTGATAATTATGACCGTGGCCGTGGGTTCGGGCGCATTTACCGTAAATTTTGGTATTTTCTTCTAAACTGAGGTCAGGGCGAGCAAGACGGTGAGCTGCACTAAAATGGGTTTGAATGGTTAACGTCGCTTTCATGGCATTTCCTTGATATTCGGCCCAGAGTTGGGGATGTTCAAATAATTGTATTTTTACGATGGGTAAATGGGGGGCTAACCGTTGCCAGATGATTCTGGCTAGGTTTTCGGTGGTGGGTAAGGTGGTTTGAAACTCTTCCCAGACATCATTGAGGTAAGCGTAGTCAAGTTGGGAAGTAACTTCTTGTTTAATTACCTGTTTAACAGTAGATAGGTTCTCTACCATGCCATATTGGTCAATTTCGCCCCACAAAGAGACAAAGAGGACATAATTATGACCATGACCCGGAAAACGGCTACAGGCACCAAATACTTGCTGATTTTTGGCTTCGTCCCATTCTGGCAACCAATAACGATGACTGGCACTAAATTGGGCGCGACGGTTAATAACACATTGCATAGTTAATTATTACTAATTGCCTTCTGTAACATTTCGTAACGTTACTTTTTTTCTAGGATAAACCGTTTTGAGACATTTTCGGTCATCTGTTAGCACTGACCAGTTAAAATCCACCCTGAAGCAAAAATCGTAACGCCAAAGAAGCCACCCCCCGAACAATGTTATCTAACCCAGGGGTTCCCCCTCCTTTTCGTCTCGCTTCTTGCATCGCTTCAATATTCTTGACAAAACTCTCAGCTAGTTCTTTTCCTTGGGTATTTTCCTGTTTTTCGTAGAGTTGTGAGGCCATTTTGGCATTAAGCACGGCTCCATTTTCATTCCCTAACCGTAATAAAGCATAACCTCTGGCTAAGTAGGCAGGGGCATATTCTGAATCTAAAATTAACGCCTTATTATGATGAGCGATCGCTTCTTGATAATTTCCTTCTTTGGTTTCAATTAAACCCCATCCATAGAAAAGTTCGGGAGTTCCTGCGGTTTGAGAAATGCCTTTAGCCCCTTGTACATAAGCGTTAGCCAAGCTCGTCCCGGTTAAGTTAGCATTGGTAAGATAGGAGTCTCTTAAGTCTGTTCCCTCTAAAACAGCACTGCTTAAATTAGCGCCGGTTAAATTTGCTCCATGTAAAGAAGCACCGGCTAAGTTAGCTCCTCTGAGATCAGCCCCTGCTAAATTAGCTTGAGATAGGTTAGCCCCGGCTAAGTTAGCCCCAATTAAAGAAGCACCTGAAAGATCAGCCATCACTAACCCTGAGCCAGTTAAATCACAGAGTTGGCATTGTTTTGTAGATAATAATTGACTTAAATGGGCTAAATTTTCGGCTCTGACCGGTAAAACTAACCCAAACGCTGCGAATAAAGCAGTTAAACTAATAGATGTAATTTTTATCATAGTTTTTATAAGTAATCAATAGACAACAGTTTCAGGTGAGGATAAGAGTTGTTTTATAAAAATATGGGAGTTATTGACCGAATAATCCTTGCGATCGCGTCGTGATAAGACAAGAGACTTCAATTGTCTATTATGACTAATTTCTTGTACTTCGACCAAAACATCAGAGGTTGAGGCTCTGTCTTTAAATTATTGTGGTTAACATAAGCTTGTGTTCAAAAAATCAAGGATCACTAATGTAAAGATTTATTAAGAAGATATACAAAAATAACAAACGCTTACACGAACGCTAACATCTCCTCTATAAACTTATTTAAAAGCAACTGTTCCCTGATTAATCTCTTAATTTAGGAGATTTTAAATTTTATTAACCGTTTTTACATTTTCGTGATGGGTTTATGCCCTTCATCTACTTTGTGTTGTCAACCTGTTTTTGTATTTTTTGAGGAGTTATGGTTACGCTCAATAATTTTTTGAATCTCGTCGGTACTATCGGGGAACTGGGAGAAGAACAAATCTTCACCTTTGAAGGAACGATTGGCGATCGCATTCTTTTCGATAGTTTAGATACCGACTCACCATTTGAAAATATTACCTATCGAGTGGTGGGTCCCAATGGGGAAACCATCATTAACAATACATTTCATACTAATGATGCTGTTCCTGTTACTTTGACTGAGACAGGAACTTATCAAGTCATTATTGATGGCGCGTTAAACACCACAGGGGATCATTCGTGACAACTTAAGGCTGTAAGTCAGATGTCAAGGGAGTTTTGCCTTACAACTTTAATTTCAAAAGTTACCTAGAAACGGAAGAGAAAAGTTAGCGTATGCTGTCCGCTAACAAAAATCTTAA
>NETF01000185.1 GCA_002172675.1 unicellular cyanobacterium SU3 | reverse complement strand
TGGCACAGTAAAAGATGTTTATATTCCCATCAATGATATTTTACCTCTCCCTTCTCCTGCTACATAATTTAAACTTATGAATTTTGGTGGCGATCGCTTGTCTCAAGCTGACTTTGTGATCTACTGAGATTGAATAGTGCCAGGCTGTGCGATACTGAAATTGATGATGCCAACTTTGAAGATACGACTTTGATCGGAACTAACTTTGAAGGGGCGAAAATCAATAGTCTTATTCCCCGTGGAACCTTGATGATTTCTCCTGTGACCTACTGGGGTACTATTATGCCTGATGGTAGTGTTGTCAAAGGACCCTATCAAGGATGATTGATACTTCTGCAAGAGTTTCCTTTGTTCAAAGAAAAGACTTTAAAGGAATATGATCTATAGTACGATCTCTAAGAGATCCGCTTTGCGGTGCGCCGATCTTGTAGGTTACAACGATATTATAAACTGTATAAACTGTAAAGTGAGCATTGCCCACCCTACAAGGTTTCATACTTCTATTTATCCCAAAGAGATAACATTAATTAGTTACCTTAACTCCATAATTCACAACAGGATAACGAAAAATAGCTGCTGCTAAAGAGTTATTAGGTAAAGTATCTTTATCCATTAAGTAGACTTCTCCCCCTTGTTTAACCGTATGAAAAGCGGCCAACTCTAACAAGTCATTACTGTGAAGACTTCTTTCAGAATGAATATCTACTTCATAATTATTAGGATCAAATTCTCCCCATTTTTCTTCATTTTCTGCCAACATCAATGTATCAATTTGACCATTATAAGCAGCCGTCAGAATCTTTGATAAGTGATCGCTTGCTTGACCGGTTCCTTGTTTATTTTGATACTCTTCTATACTTTCTTGTTGTTTTTGGTTTAACGCTTTGTGTAAAATCGGTAATGCTTGTTCGTGCAATTGTTGAGGCGATAACGTCTCTGGATTACCGGTAATTGCGTCTTTAACTAAATTAGGATAAGAACTGATATCTTGAAACATTGAGACAAGATAATCTACCCCTGCCAATATTAAAGGAGTATGCTTATCTACTGGTAATAAAGACATTAAACCATTATCAATGGCTTGAAAATAACGCCTAATTTCATCTTTATTATCCGTTGTTCCTACCCCATGACCATGATAAGCTGGCTGAGAATTATCACCGCGAGAGGTACTATGAAACTGTAGTTGTTTTTCAGGATCATCATACCGTAATGCTTCGGCTAAACTGCTAGGCATATCGTCTAATTCCATTGGTTTAATATCATGGCGATTTCCTTTAAATAATCGAACCTCATTTTGACTCAAAGCTAATAAATAAAACGGCTGATTAAGGTTAATAAATCGCATTAATGGTTTAATGTAAAAATGATCAGAAACGATTGCCATTTCTTCAAAAGAGGTAGGGAGACGATAGGTTTGCCAAAAATTAGAACTACAAAAGACTCCTAAGCCTAAATCTTGGTGTTCCCAAAAATAGCTTTCTCTGTCATCAAGTAGTTCATAAGCTGGTTGCAGTAAACTATCAATATCTGCCTCTTTTAAACCGCGATCGCTTAAATTATCTTGAACTTGCTGAATCAGATTCTTGAAACGAATAAAATTTTGTTGTGTTTCTGCACCTTTTTTATAAGTAGGTAAATAAATTGATAGACACAGATCACTTTTATGATCTAATAAAGGTTGTAAATCGAGATTAAATAATGATTCCATAATTAGGCTCTAAAAAAATTCTACAGACGGTAATTTATTACTGTTCTCTGCTCTCTTTTAGTCTTAAATAGTAATTGACATATTCAAAGACTTTTCTATTCCATTTTCTATTAAAACCAATGGTCAACGTCTCATCCATCTTTCTTTAGAAAGAAATTCTTGACTATTGCCTGTTCCTTATTGCCTATTGCCTAGTCGATTAAATAGCAATACGCCCAGCTGCGCCACCAATAGCAGCAGGAAGCCCTAAAATAATGGTATATTGCAACCACAGAAAACATGGCATATTCAAGTTTAATTGCTGAAAAAATAAAAGCATTAACCCTGATGTAAATAAAGCAATTAAATAGGAAATCACCGTTTCTGCTTCGGGGGTTTGAAACAAACCTCGTTGTTTTCTGCGCTTAGCTTGATCAGTAAAACCGGCAGCAAAAACAATCATATAAGAAATTAACAAAGAAGACATTATAATCAGAATGAGCCAAGGAGGAGAAGCCGATGCAGCCAAGACGCGAACTTCATCAGTCGGGGCAATACTAAAGGCAACGATCATTGCACCCAGAAAACTAGCACTAATATCGGCTAAGGTTTCATTAACGTTAATTTGTTGCTCATTATTTTCCGAGTTGCCAGAGTGATTAGAAACAGATTTTTTCGGCTTTCCATCCAACAAAATGCGGGACAAAGCCGTCCCAATAGCAAAAGGGACTGCCTCAAAAATGATTTTACCTAGTATCTCTTCTAAAGGAGTTGCAAGAGTTATCTTTTGTAAGAGTAATAAGGTAACTGTGGCACAACAACAGCCGATAGCTAAGGCTTCACTGCTTTCTAGGAGAGCATCCGTATAGTCCCTTCTTTTTCGGCGACGAAAGCCCTCAATAGAATTTAAACTGAAGATCACTAAATAAGTAATCAACAAAATTAATAGCATCAAGGATGAATCAGTTTGAGAGCCAATGCGCCATACTTCCATGGTATAAACCAGGGGAATACCGAATAAAAATCCCCCTGATGCTCCACGAATTATCTCATCTACTTCTTTTTTCCAAGTCTGTTTGATAATTTTTACACCCTAGACAGAAACAACTTGATCTTCTGAGATTTGGAGATTAGATAAATCTTTAGTCGCAGGACCGTGAAGCACTTGGCCATCACAATCAAAACGCGCTCCATGACAAGGACAGTCCCAACTCTTTTCGGCCTCATTCCAGTTTACCACGCACCCTAAATGAGAACAGACCGCAGACACAGCATGAAGGGTATTGTTGTCATCTCGATAGACGGCCACTTGATCGCCCTCTACATCTACAACTTTACCCTCTCCTGGGTCAACTTGGGCTAGAGAATCTTGTCGTCCTTTGAGGCGATCGCCGATCCAATGAACCGCTACGTCAGCATTTTGTTTAATCGAAGTCTTAGAAACAAATGGGGTGGCACGGGTTGAGTCGTATAAGTTGAGCCAAGGATTGTCTTGTTCTAAAATCATATCTGACAAGAGCATCCCGGATAACGTCCCTTTGGTCATTCCCCATAAACTCATGCCGGTTACTACATAAATATGACTATGTAGAGGGGTCAATTTACCAATGTAAGGTAGTTTATCAAAAGAAACCATATCTTGAGATGACCAGCGATAATCAATGGAATTAACGCCAAACCGAGCGAAAGCATATTCTTCAAGGGGGATAAAGCGTTTATCGGTTTCGCTGACTTCCCCAGTTTTATGGCCTTCGCCTCCTATTAATAGCAGTAAACGACCATTATAAGGAGTGGTACGAATCGAACGATAATGATCCCCTGTACCGATAAACATTCCTTCGGGGGCGTTTTCTGGGTCAATGGATGCGCCGATCAAATAAGAACGTTTTGGGTAAGCTTTGGCAAAAAAGAGTCCTTGATCGAGAATAGGAAGATTGGTGGCAACGATAACATCTCTTGCTGCGATCGCTCCTCGACGGGTTTTCACTTGACAAGCAGTTTTTTCTTCTTTGACATCTTCAACTCTAGTATCTTCAAAGAGATAACTCCCGTTTCCTGGAATGCTTTGAGCTAGATGCAGTAAATATTTACGGACGTGAAATTGAGCTTGGTTTTCAAATTGAATGGCACCTGAAATGGGGAAAGGAAGAGACGTTGTTTTGACAAAAGAAGCGGGTAAACCTAATGACTGCGCGGACTCAACTTCTGCTTCTATTTTCTCTAGTTGTTTGACAGACTCAGCAAACGTGTAGGAATTTTGGCGACTAAAATCACAATCAATTTGCTCGGTTTCGACTAAGTTAGCAATATATTCGATCGCTGCTTGATTGGATTCACCATAGAGTTTTGCCTTTTCTTGTCCTAATTCAGCCATTAAATCTTGATAAATCAGTTGATGCAACGAGGTAATTTTAGCTGTTGTGTGACCGCTTACCCCCGCAGCCACTTTTTTAGACTCAATAACAGCCACAGTTTTACCCGCTTTTTTCAACCGATGGGCTGCAGTTAATCCGACGATTCCAGCCCCAACAATCGCAACATCGACTGAAGTATTTTCAACAAATTCTGAATACTCTGTTTGTGGAGTAGAATCGATCCAGTATGAAATATGCTTTGTAGATAAAGATGACATAAGTGGTGATGTGTAGAGATAAATTTTATTATTTGTTAACCCTATTTGAGCAAATAAATGTCTCTAATTTCATCTTCTTGCGGAGTGAATGAAAATCGTCATTTTAGAAAATTTTTCTCAGTTTTTATACGACTTAAGAAACATATTCTCTCTGCCCTTAGGGATAGAGTCGATTCAGAAATTAATAATTATTAATTATTAATTATTTATATCTATGATTAGCTAACTCTCGCGGTAAACTATCAGGGACATTACTGGTTGGAATTTGTCGGTATCTCGCTTGTACAAATAGATAAATAGCGTAAGCAATTAATCCCAACGCTACGATGCCTAATAGCACTTTTCCATAGGGTTGTTGGGCTAAGGTTTGAAGAACCCCATCGAGTCCCTTAGCTTCACTGGGCTCATACTGTCTAAATGCTTGCAAAAAGAAAAATCCGATAATCACAAAAATGACTCCTCGCGCTGCAATACCAAATCGACTAATACGAATTACCCATTTTTGTTGATTGGCATCTAGTTCTGCTAGATTAAGTTTACGACGAAATTTAATTTTGTAAGCATAATACAAGCGATATAAACCAACCCCGATGGTTATTGCTCCCACCAGTGCCACTAACCATCTACCAAACGGTTGAGCCATCAGTTTAGCTGTCCAATCTGAGGTAGAGTTACCCCCTCCTTGTGAGCTAGACGAAGCCTGGGTGACGATCATCACAGCTTGAACCCCTAAAGCCCCGTAAATTACCCCACTAAATAAATAACCAATCCGTTTGACAACATTTTTCGAGTCGGTTCTACGATGTTCCGGATCAAAAATAGCTTCAATTAAACGCCATAAACTATAGCCAAATAGACCAATGGCGACTAAAATTAACAAAATCTGACCGAACGGTTGAGCTGCTATAGTTTGAAGGGCCCCTGAACTATCGGTTGTTTTTCCCCCTGAACTAATAGCAACTTGTATGGCTAAAATACCAATTGTTCCGTACACAATTCCTTTGGCTGCATATCCTGCCCTTGCTAGTTTTTCTACCCACATTTGAGTTTTCTCCTATCTGTAAAAAAATTTCAATCTTCTGAATGCCTAACACCAAACTTAGATGTTTCCTTGATGTTGTTCTAGGGAATTTTATAACCGGTTACTCGAATTTCTAATTCTCCTTTGTTGGGATCATGAGTAAACATAAATACCCCATAAATTGTTTCGTTTCTTGACAAAAAATCAATGTCCTGTTCTCCTATTTGTTCAATGGTTTCGCCAAGGGTTAGCTTGCCAATAACACGAACGGATTTAACAGCCTGTTCTCCTTTATTCGTCACAGTGAAAGGAACATAGTATTGCTGCTCAACTTGACGAATTTCTTGCCCAAAACTAGCCGATAAAATGGGGGGTTTATCGGACTGTGTAAACCAACTATAGAAAATTAAACTAATGAGTACCGCTAACAAAGCGATCGCAATACTAAAACTTAATTTTTCAGGAAAAGAACGACGAGAAAAAGAAGAATCTGAATATTCTTTATTATCCATATTCAATTTTTATCTAACCCAGAATCACAAGTCATGAAAACAGATGTCATTATGTCTCTGGTTTTTAATATACCAGTAGCACTATTAATTTTGTTTGTCTTCATACTTCTTTCTTTTTAGGGTTCTAATCCATGAAAAATTATTTCAAAGTTAATCTATTATTGTGAAGCTTGACCAAGGTTGACACATCTTATTTTCTTTGCTCTAACTCTATTTATCATCTGTCTAGAGAGGGAAAAATTTTTTTAACCACTGGAAACCCATAGGTACACTTACCCTATAGGTTCCCCCAGTTTCTCCTACGATTCTAACTCCGTAATTAATTCTATCTTCAACAGTAAACTTCAGATTAGTTTGGTCGGTTGTCTGTAAAACATCTCCTGTATCTTGATTGAAGAGTTGAACCAGATTACTAGATGAACTACTCTTTAAGTTAAGTTGTACATCTTCTCCTACTTGTAAATCTGAGAGTAGATAGTTGTGTTACAAATTAAGAATAGCTTGATTATCAATTAAACTTGGTGTTCCATCGGCTTTAATTGCACTAAATTCTTGAAAGTAACGACGAACATGAGGAGGAAAATCAGGAAAATCAAAAATTCCATCCCCGGCTGCAATATCTGCCCAAAAATCTCGTAAGGATGGGGCTAAATTTTCCGCTTCTTCAAGGGATATTTGCAAGGGTGATTCTGTTAATAATTTCACCATAAAAGCAAATGAGCGATCGCCTAACCACTGACGAGAGATTGTTTCTAAATTTTCCCATCCTGGTACACTTTTAACCCGATGAGAGGTTATATTAAGGCTGAGTGAACCGTTAGGCGGTCGTTTCACTTCGATGACACGATAAGGATGAGGATAACTAACTAATGACCCGGTGGTAATTTCATAGATACCTTGATGATAAGCAATATCCTGAACATGAAGATGACCCGTAAAAATTAATTGACACTCAGCAGACTTTAATATTTTGAGTAATGTAGAAGCATTATCTAACATATACCGTTTTCCCAATACATGATTACTTTGTCCTGGTAAATGCTCAATAACATTATGATGAATCATCACTAACAGTAATTGATCTTTAACTTGGGGTAATAACTGTTCTAACCAAGTTAATTGTTGCTCATCTACATAGCCTAACTGTCTTCCTTCTTCATCAAAATGATTAGAATTTAGACCAATAATCCTCACTCCTGGTAAGATTTCTTGAGTATAATATAATTGTTGATTTTCATAACCAAAGTGATTATAATAACTCGGAAACTGATGTAAACCGATCTTGTTTTCGGTTGGTTCAATACTGAGAACGTCATGATTACCTGGAACCACAAAAACGGGAAATGGTAGAGACTGCAAGCGTTTGACTAACCACTGATGGTTATCTATTTCGCCATCTTGGGTTAAGTCCCCTGGTAATAAAAGAAAATCTAAGTTAAGCTGTTCTAAGTGATTTAAGACCTTTTCTAAGGCAAGAATACTGACTTCGACGAGATGAAAACGGTTAGAATGAGGTTGGATGGTGTGGGAAACCGCGATATGGGGATCACTGATAATAGCAAAGCGAAAATTCATCACAATAAAATTTTTAAGTAAAGCACATCTTTACATTGAGCATAGATAGGAGAGATTAATTTTGGCAAGAGTTCGTGTCCGTCAACACGTTAACCCTTTAAGTGCAAAATACCGTAACCCCCTAGTTATACCTGAATGGGACACCATTTATCCTTGTGTCCATCAACCGCTACATCTCGACATCGGTTGTGCCAGGGGAAAATTTTTGTTTCAGATGGCTCCATTGTATCCTGAGACGAATTTTCTGGGGATAGAAATTAGAGAACCCTTAGTGATCGAAGCCAATGAACAACGCGATCGCTTACAATTATCTAACTTACATTTTTTGTTTGGCAATATCAATGTTTCTATTGAGTCCTTATTATCGTCGTTTCCTCCGAATACGTTAAACTGTGTTAGTATTCAATTTCCTGATCCTTGGTTTAAACGCAGTCACCAGAAAAGACGAGTGGTACAACCCGATTTAGTTAAAGCGATCGCACATTATTTAGTTGATAATGGATCGGTTTTTTTACAATCAGATATTAAGGAAGTGGCCGAAGAAATGGGAGAAACGTTCTTAGCTAATACTTGTTTTCAAAAGCAACATCAAGAAACTTGGTTAATTGATAATCCTTTTCCGATTGCGACTCAAAGAGAAATCGCAACGTTTAATAAAAATGAACCCGTTTACCGGATGTTACTAAAAAAAATAACCCCATCACAACATAAATAATGGGAGAGGTTTTATACAAGTAATACTAATTTGAATCAGTCATTAAAGACTTCATTAGTCATTGCGAGGGGTCATATAAACACTAACTTTTGATTGTCACTAAAAACACCCCGAAGCAATCTTTCGTGTGATTGGTGGTGATTACTTCGGAGAATTGTTAATAAGAGTCAAAGGTTTATGTTAAGTTTCCCCCTCGCAATGACAGCTAAAGTATAAACTTAATAATCATGAGAGGGTAATCAATTATGAAGCATTTAGTATCAAATTAAAACACTATTGCCTCTTGCCTGTTGCCATCCCCCCTGCCCCCCTTTCAAAGGGGGGAGTTAGAGGGGGGATTATCAAAGGTGCAAGATATGAGTGTTACAAATCAAGCAAAGGAAAACGACGGGTAGGACGGTCATAGTCTCCGAAATTATAATCTGTATCTTGATAAGCATCATTGAGTTGTCTAACTCTCGTTTCATACAAATCTAAGTCAAAATTGCTAGACTCTAAAGAGGGAGACGGTTCACGTTCAGGAAACTCACCGCCAAGTCCCCAGTTCCAGTCGTCTATATTTCTTGATTCAACCCCTGTTAAATCCTCACTAGAAGTGGTTGCTAAACTGTCAAAATCAGAAGAACGTAGAACCTGAGAAACCGCTTTAGGGGCGATAGAAATCAGGCTACAGGTAATCAAAATAGAGGGGATAACTTTCATGGTATTCGGCAAGAATATGATTGTTGTCTCCCCATGCCACACTTTATTATTTTAAGTAATAAAAATCCGAGGAAAAATATTTCCTATTAATAATTATAACTGTTCTACCAAGCTATCAGAAAAGCAAAAAATGTTATTTGATAATAATATAAGTTTCTTTACAAGTTGTTGGATTTTGAAACTATTTGAACTTTGAGGAGTGTCTACAGTACGTAGTCAGTCCTTTAGGACGACAAAGGTAGTTATTATCAAAGCTGAAGCTTTAACTACAAACTTTCTTACTTGCGAGCTAAAATAAAAAAAGATAGACATCTCAAGGAGAGATTTAAGAATGTTTAATGTTTCTTCTAAATGGTTATTACCAGTGATTGCAGGGGTCGCTATTATAGGGGTTGCTGGTACAATGTACTTCAACCCTTCAACCAATAATAATCAAGCTATTTCTCAACCTTCTCATCAAACTCTTTTAGCCAGTAATTGGGACACGGTGAACGAATCTTACAATGGAAATATGTCCATGACTGTCTACCGAAGTCCCTCTTGTGGTTGTTGTGGAATTTGGGTCGACCATGCTAAAAAACACGGCTTTCAAATTACTGATATTAAAACTGATGATATAGCTAGTATTAAACAAAAACATAATATTAGTTCAGATTTAGAATCGTGTCATACGGCTATTATTGAGGGTTATGTTATGGAGGGTCATATTCCTGCTGATGATATTAAACGCTTTCTCAAAGAAAAGCCCGATATGATCGGCTTATCGGTTCCAGGAATGCCTATAGGAACCCCGGGAATGGAAGCAGGAGATACTAAACAACCGTTTGCTGTTTTTGCGATTAATAAAGATGGCAGCACGCAAGTCTATCAAGAATACGAGACTTATTAAAAATTGAAGTTGATAGAGACGCTAATCATAACGTCTCTATAATATATAAAAAGCTAGGAATTTATCATGAAATCTATGAATCGTCGTAATTTTTTGATTTTAGGAACGTCAACGACGATATTAGCAGTCGGAAGCCACCAACTGGTCAAAAAATTGCAATCTAACAATAATAATTTTTCTAATAAAAGTTATGCTTTGAATTCTCAAAATATCATTTCTAGTCAAAATGGGCTACTAGAAACCACTTTAGAAGCCAGTCATCAAGAAGTACCCTTCGGAAATCAAACAGCTAAATTATTAACCTATAATGGTCAAGTTCCTGGACCGAGATTAGAAGCTAAACCAGGGGATAAAGTTCGTATTCATTTTATTAATAATCTCTCTCAATCAACTAATATCCATTATCATGGGTTACATCTTCCACCAACAGGAAAAGCAGATAATGTCTTTTTAGAAGTTAAACCTAAAGAAAAATTTACCTACGAGTTTGAGATATCCCCTAAACAAACTGGGGGAATTAACTGGTATCATCCTCATTTACATGGATTAGTTGCAGACCAATTATCGGGAGGATTAGCCGGTTTATTTATTATTCGTGATCAATTAGATGAAATTCCTGAAATTAAAGCAGCTAAAGAAGAATTTTTAGTGTTACAGGATTTTTCATTAGATGATAACGGGAATTTATTACCCTCAAATCGAATGCCATTAATGATGGGGAGAGAAGGGAATGTGATTACCGTTAATGGTAAGATGAATCCTTCTTTTTCTCTGCCAGAAAATAGCTTATTAAGATTAAGAATTGTCAATGCTTCAACCTCTCGCTTTTATAATTTATCTTTGGAAAATCATCCTTTTTACTTAATCGCTAATGATGGAACAACGTTAGAACAACCCATAGAACTATCAGAAATATTATTAACCCCAGGAGAACGAATAGAAGTCTTAATTAAAGGCGATAAAAACCCGGGTAACTATCAGTTAGTTAGTTTACCTTATAATCGGGGTTCTATGGGAATGATGGGAGGAGGAATGATGGGAAGAGGAATGATGGGAAACCGAAGAAACAATATTGATAATAATAGTCCGATTCCTTTAGCAACCATTACCTATGAAAACGGGGTAACTCCTTTAAATTTACCCACGGAATTAATGCCTATTTCTCCGTTACCTCAACCTGAAACCACCAGACAATTTTCCTTAAATCATGGAATGTCCCCAGGGGTAGGAATGGCTTTTTTAATTAATGGAGAACCCTATCAACATGATACAGTACAAACTCGAGTTAAATTGAATACCGTAGAGGAGTGGGAAGTCATTAATACGGGAGTCATGGATCATCCTTTTCATGTTCATACTAATAAATTTCAAGTGATTAGTGTTAATGGGGTTCCTAACCCTTATCCAACCTGGAAAGATACCATTTTAGTGCGTCGTGGGGAAACGGTTCGTATTCGTATTCCTTTTGAAGATTTTACAGGAAAAACAGTTTATCATTGTCATATTTTAGATCATGAAGATTTAGGCATGATGGGAAGTTTATTAATTGATAATTAATGTTTTCGGGGGTTGATAGTTGACTTTTGTAATAGCAAAAAATTAAAGTTTTAAATTTATTAATTTTTTTATTTTGAGGTGAGGGGTTATGATCGATGGTTGAAAGGTGGTTAAATTAGTGCGGTCTAGTTTATATTATCTGAGAGTGTTAGTCTATCAATTTTCATGGTGCTTTCTCGGAACAACCCAAAACAAACAGTAAAAGTGGCCCAATACGTCCCCAAACTCTCAGAAGTCCAAAAACTAGAAATAGAGCAGAAAAAAAATGTTATGCTCTTGGTTGAGAATTTAATGGAGAGAGAAAAAACCACATTTAAGATGATTATTGATTGTCTTTATGATGTGGGTTCTCTGAATTTAATTAATAAAAAAATTTCTCTGCGCTTTCTCAAGTCTTTGATACGATTTATTGCTAGACTCGCTAAAAGGATTTTTCGATCCATTGCTTTTTATTGGGTTGTTAATAATACCCCTGAATTAATTACTAATTGGTTAATCAATAAAATTATGATTTCTCGTGAACCTAAAAGAAAACCATTAAAAACTGCAAAAAAGTCTAATGCAATCTCAAAAGCTAAAAAAGCACACATTAAGAAGAAAAAAAATATAGAAAAAAAATCACCAACCGTCGTTAAATATTTCCCAAAACTGTCAGAAGCACAAAAGCTAGAAATTGAGCAAAGAAAAAATGTTATTCTTTTAGTTGAAAATTTAATGGAACGAGAGGAAGCAACTTTTAAGATGATTATTGATTGTCTTTATGATGTAGGTTCGGTTAATTTAATCAATCAAAAAGTTGCCGCGCGTCCTCTCAACCGAGTGATGAGATTAATTGCTAGATTATCTAAATCTAGTTTTCGATCAATTGCTTTTTGGTGGGTGAAAAGAAATACCCCCGAATTAATTGCAGATTGGTTACTGAGTAAAGTCAGATTCTAATCATTCTAATCTATAAAAAAGCTTATAATAAAGCCCGAAATTCCCGTTGATAAGCTTGATTATCCAACCCATCTCCCTGATAGGCTATTTCGGGGTTAACGGCTTGGGTTAAGGCTTCAACTCGTTGGGAACTACCCGGGTGGGTACTCAGAAATGCAGGAGGCGACCCGCCTTTTTGAGTTAATTTTTTCATGAAAGTGATCATACCAATGGGAGCATAACCCGCTTCTCGTAAGTTTTGCAAGCCTACTTGGTCAGCTTCTAGTTCAGCTTCTCGGCTATTGGGAAGATTAACTGCTAATTGTACACCCAAATTAACAATATCATTTTCATTTAATCCAGCAGCTGACATTAACCCCTGAGAAATAGCTACGTTTCGCATTTGCTTAATAGAATGACGTTCGGTAATATGGGCAATTTCATGACCAACAACACTGGCTAATTCTGCCTCATTTTCAGCAGCAGCAATTAAGCCGGTATTGATATAAACAAATCCTCCCATCGTGGCAAAGGCATTGATAGAATCATCTTGAATAACTTGAAAGGTATACGGTAAATTAGGACGACTACTATTTCGTGCTAGGCGTTGTCCAATACGATCAATTTTTTCAATTAAAGCTCGATTCCGAGATAAACGAAATTGTCCACTACTAATTAATTCTCGGTTAATTTGCTGTCCATATTTAACTTCTTGAGAGTCAGATAAAGTGGATAATTGGATGACTTGTACCCCCCGAAAGAACCAATTTAACCACGATTGACCATAACTCGGTTGTGGAGAAGAAACAATAATACTACCACTCATGAAAGCGGCTAGTAAACCGTAAATTAAAGAACGAAGAAAGGGGCGTTTTAACTTCATCATAACCAAAAAATTCAATAATAGAAACTCGAATAGACGTTATTTTTATTTTTCAATGTATTTCTATTATACTCATAATTTTTATTTTACAAACCCCTATTTTGTTACAGATAATAAATTGTCTATTGGTTTCCCTTTATTTCTACTTGTTTCTACTTATTTCTACTTTTTTGCCTAATTAACTGAAGATGACGGAATCAATTATTTTGTATTTCTGTCCGCCATCTTTATACTCTAAACGTCAAATAAAGATTCAAATTCTTGGCGCAAGGCTTCTATCTTTCCTACTCTAGCAACAATCACCGTCTCTGAATCGATAGGATCAAAATTATTTTGCCAATAACGGATTTTATCTTCATTTTTTAACCAAAAATTAACAATACTTCCTACCACATCATCCCAGTTCCAATCGGGTTTTTTCGGAATATTCTCTACTGACTCAATAAAGCCGTCGAGACTACATTCATAGCTTCCTAAATAGGCTTTTCCACGATTTTCATTTTGTTCTAGTTGTTGTTGATAATTAAAAAAAGTTAAAATGGAAGTCGTGCCGATAATATCAAAATAATAGTTCATAAGCTGTTTTTTTCGTGTTTTGCTTTTTAAAGGTTTAAGATTATCTCTTGTACTAGATTATCCAATAGTAGAGAGATTAATTAGCACTTAATGCTTTAGAGTGCTAAAAAAGAAAGGATTAATTGATACGGTATGATAACCAATCTACATGAATGAAACTGTTAATAATAAACTTTTTATTATATTTTGTAATATTTCTTAAAAAAGCAGGGTAAAGGGAAAAATAATAAGATCCTAAGTTTTCTTGGTGGAATGGCTTTGATTATTCATAATAGAAGTATTAGGTATTTATGTAAGCCTCAATCAATTTATAATGCCAATCACATTAGTAGAACAAAACTGGTTTCGTTGGGCGATTCTATTAATTTTAGGATTTCCTTTGATGATGATTTTATTAAATGAAGTTATTGTGCGACTTCGCCAAGAAGAAAAACCCTTAGTAGCAACTATTATCATTTTCCGAAATTTGGTTTTTCCTCTGGTTGCTTTATTATTATTTTTAACAAGAGTATTAGAAATTCCTGAAGAAACGACTATTATTCGTTCAGTAAAAACTTTAGTATGGATCGGCATGATTCACGCCATACTTTCGGCGTTTAAAGTGGTAATTTTTGATCAAGCTGTTGCCGGAAGTTGGCAAGAAAGAGTCCCAGATTTATTACTCGATTTAATTCGTTTTTTCTTAGTGGCTTGTATTACAGCCGTTATTCTTTCTACTGTTTGGAAAATCGACTTAGGCGCACTTTTAACGGCGTTTGGAGTGGGTTCGTTGGTGATTGGTTTAGCTTTACAAGATACCTTAAAAAACCTCTTTTCAGGGATTTTATTATTATTTGAAAGACCGTTTGCTTTGGGAGACTGGTTACAGGTGGGTGAAACCATTGGTAAGGTGATTAAAGTTAATTGGCGATCGGTTTATTTACAAACTCGCGATCGCGATAGTGTGGTCATTCCTAATTCAATTTTAGCTCAAGGAAATTTTACTAATTATAATCGTCCCACTCCTTTGCACGTCGAACGATTTTCATTTGGTTTTTCCTATGATGATCCCCCTAATAAAGTGATTCAGGTACTAACAGAAACTGCCTTATCAACCCCAGGTATTTTAAGCGATCCGTCTCCGTGGGTAAGAGTCCAAAATTATGCCGATTTTTCTATTACTTATCAAATTGGTTTATTTGTCGATAATTATGAAACCATGTTGAAAATTCGTAACGATTTTGTGATTCGTATTTGGTACGCAGCGAAACGATATCATTTAACCATTCCCTATCCCATTCATACAGAATATCATATGGATCTGGCCAAAATACCTAAACCTAACCCAACTCAACAAGTCACCGACATGATGCGATCGCTTCCTAATTTTGGTAATATGGCTGCAGAACGGTTTCTCGAAGAAAAAGACGCGAGTAATATTCGATATTATGCCCAAGGAGAATGGGTATTTCAAGAAGGAGAAAGAATTTTAGGGTTGTATTTAATTTTAAATGGTCATGCCGTCATTTTAGTTAGGGATAATAACGAACAAAACCAAGAAATTGCACGGTTAGGACAAGGGGAATTTTTCGGGGAAAAAATCTTACTCACAGGAGAATGTAGTGATGTTTCTGTGATGGCTTTAGATGACTTAGAAGTAGGGGTTTTATCCCCTGAAGTGGTGGCTACTTTATTAGAACAAATGCCGAGACTCTCTCAAGAGTTTAGTGAGTTATTAGAAACCAGAAGAAAAGAAGTCATTAAAGCGAAACATCATTCTCAAGACTTTTGAAAATTATACAACCCCACTTCGCAATCCCTACTTTCACTAGCTAGTGCTATCGAAGGTTTAATACTAACAAGCTCTTAATGAGAAGTCGGGAAAACAAGTAAAAAGTCAAGGTTTATTTACAAAATTTAATGAAAAAGAAAAATGACCAATTAAAGGCTATTATTAACAAATTTCTACTCACAACCTCAATTCTCTCAGCGTAATGAGAAGGGATCTTAAAGCGATGTTACTATTTTTTATATAAAACTTGTTTTACACTCTATTGTAGATTTATGATACTTTTAAGAGTCAAAGGATAAAATGTCTGACGTTAACTTGAATTATTTACTCAACTCGAAAAGTTATCAGAAAATAAATATGACAATTTAACTCAGAACTCATTAATTTTCCCTAATATTGCTTTTGATAAAATTATCATCAAGAAGGAGTTTTTCAATGATACTCAAACAACTAAAAAATAGCAAGAGAGAATACTCTAATTTAATTAAGCAGAGGATTCATCAAAATTTTCCTCAATTTAGTCCAGATTATCCAGTTAGGAAAGGTAAGATAAATTTTATTTTTATTCATATTAACAAAACGGCTGGTACTAGCATTACAAAAGCAATTAAATTACCTAAGAGAAGACATTTATCAGCAAAAGAAGTCATTGAAATAGTAGGAAAAGAACGTTGGGAAAAATCATATAAGTTTACTTTCGTGAGAAATCCTTGGGATAAAGTTGTATCCCATTATAAATATAGAATTAAAACAAATCAAACAAATCTTAGAGATAATCCTATTAGTTTTTCTGAATGGGTTAAGCTTACTTATGGAGATGATAAAAATCTTTTTTATTATGATAAACCAAAAATGTTTCAACCTCAAAATGAGTGGTTACTTAATGATGAGGATAAAATAGATATTGATATGATAGGAAAATTTGAGAATATTAATAAAGATTTTCAAATCATTGCTGATCAAATTGGCTGTGATTCAAAACTTCCTCATAGGAATAAAACAGAAAAAGTTGATTATAGAGAATTTTATAATGACGAAACTAAAGCTATAGTTGCTAAATGGTTTCAGAGAGATATCGAACTCTTTAAATACGAGTTTTAAACTACTCATACGGATTTGGTATAAAATGTAGGTTAAGCTGTAATCGTTAAAAATTTGTACTGAAGCGTTTTAAACTAATAATGGATCTAACTGCATTAAGAGAAGAATATACTCGCAATGGTTTAACTAGAGATGATCTAGAAACGAATCCTTTTAAACAGTTTGAAAAGTGGTTTCAACAAGCAACAGAAGCAGAATTACCTGAACCAAATGCTATGAGTTTAGCTACTGCTTCAGCCGAAGGAGAACCCTCTATTCGGACTGTTCTTCTAAAATATTTTGATGAGAAAGGATTTGTTTTTTTTACTAATTACGAAAGTAGAAAAGCCCAACAAATTGAGGAAAACCCGCACGTTGCTTTGTTATTTTTATGGCTTCCTTTAGAACGCCAAGTAAAAATTCAAGGAACCGCTACCAAAGTGTCTACAGCAGAGTCTTTAAATTATTTTACCAGTCGTCCGAGAGGGAGCCAATTAGGGGCTTGGTGTTCGGCACAAAGTTCGGTTATTTCTTCACGGAAACTCTTAGAAATGAAGTTTGAAGAATTCAAATATAAATTTCAACAGGGAGAAATTCCTTTACCCTCTTTCTGGGGAGGATATCGAGTCAAACCGACACGCTTAGAATTTTGGCAAGGAAGACCAAACCGTTTACACGATCGCTTTTCTTATACGTTAACCGATGAAGAATCATGGGAAATTCATCGATTAGCCCCTTAATATCAAATTGTTTTATGTTTGCTACAAAAGATCGCAGGGGAGCAGGGAGTTGGGAGAATAAATATTTATAGTATTCTTATTTTCATTTCATATTAAGATCAGCTTGGATTTTAAATACTAACTCCAATCGTCCCAAGTTAAAAATTAATCAATTACCCAAAAGCCATTTTTACGCCAATATTGTTCTTTTAGGGCTGCTTCTAGTTGGTTATTAACAATCAAACCTTTTTGCAGTAATAATTCTCCGATACGGTTCTTTTGAGAGGTTTGGAGTTGAATCGCTTCTTCAAGCTGCTCAGAGGAGATCCACTTTTTCTGAAGCAAAATTTGACCTAACTGCATAACTTTACTAGGGTACTGCCCTGAAGAACATCAAAAAGTTTTATTTAGATATACATAAATTTATACCATACTTTATAAAAATCTTACATAAATTTATCGAAACTTTAACAGAAGGTCAAAAAGAGAGAGCCAAGGAAATGTCTCCTCGACTCTCTAAAATTAAGTTATTAAAGGTTTACTTAGAAACCATGATTAGCCTTCAGCGTTGGTACGGGTTGTTACGTCACCCACCTTAGCAAACAGACCCCATTCGACTTGTTCTTCGAGATCAGGATCAATACCAGCAAATACGTCACGGTACAGAGTACGAGAACCATGCCAGATGTGACCAAAGAAGAACAATAGAGCAAAGACTGCGTGTCCGAAGGTAAACCAACCTCTGGGACTGGTGCGGAATACTCCGTCAGAACCGAGGGTTTCACGGTCAAAGTTAAAGGGTTCACCTAATTGTGCCTTACGAGCAAACTGCTTAACATCAGCAGCATTGCTGAAGGTTTGACCATCTAACGCACCACCGTAGAAGGTCGCAGTAACACCACTTTGTTCCACACTAAGCTTAGACTCAGCCCGACGGAAAGGAATATCCGCGCGAACAATACCATCAGCATCCGTTAAGACGATAGGGAAGGTTTCAAAGAAGTTCGGCATCCGACGAACCGTTAAGATACGACCGTCGCTGTCCTTAAATACGGGATGTCCTAACCATTCTTGAGCGATACCGTCACCGCTATCCATAGCGCCGGTACGGAATAAACCACCTTTAGCGGGGCTATTACCGACATAGTCATAGAAAGCAAGTTTTTCAGGAATTTTTGACCAAGCTTCCGATAAGCTATCGCCAGCAGCGATATTTGATTCAACCCGACGTTCGATTTCTTGTTGGAAATAACCATTATCCCATTGATAACGGGTTGGTCCAAAGAGTTCGATGGGGGTTGTTGCGTTACCGTACCACATGGTTCCGGCAACCACGAAAGCAGCAAAGAAGACAGCAGCAATACTACTCGATAACACGGTTTCAATGTTACCCATTCTCAGTGCTTTGTAGAGGCGTTCTGGCGGTCTTACTGTTAAGTGGAATAGACCAGCAATAATACCCACAATACCGGCTGCAATGTGGTGAGCGACTACACCCCCAGGGTTAAACGGGTTAAAGCCGGCTGGCCCCCATTCCGGTGCCACTGGTTGGACGTGGCCCGTCAAACCGTAGGGGTCAGATACCCACATTCCCGGTCCCCAGAGTCCGGTTAAATGGAAGGCTCCAAAACCGAAGCAAAGGAGTCCAGATAAGAATAAGTGAATGCCAAACATTTTGGGAAGATCCAGGGCGGGTTCCCCTGTGCGAGCATCGACGAATAGCTCTAAGTCCCAGTAAACCCAGTGCCAAACCGCAGCTAGGAATAATAGACCCGATAAAACGATGTGAGCAGCAGCCACACCTTCAAAAGACCAGAAACCAGGGTTAACGCCGGTTTCTCCGGTGACACTCCAGCCACCCCAAGATCCTGTTACCCCTAAACGGGCCATGAAGGGAAGAACGAACATCCCTTGTCGCCACATGGGGTTAAGAACGGGATCACTGGGATCGAAAATGGCTAACTCATAAAGCGCCATGGAACCTGCCCAACCAGCGACTAGGGCAGTGTGCATCAAATGGACGGAAATTAAGCGTCCTGGGTCATTCAGAACAACTGTGTGAACTCGATACCAAGGTAGTCCCATTGACTACGCTCCTCCTGTTGAGAATATGTCTACTTCGACGTTTTTTTCTTATGGATGTTAAGGTTATGTGACTTATGTCGGGCGATCGCTGTCAAACAACTCTCACAACCCAAAAGTCAGCTAACCTACATTATGCCAAGAAAATGAAATTTATTTAAAGAAGTGTAACTATTGTTAGTCTCGATTGCAAGTTTTTTGGTCTCCTGTAGTAAGGATTGCATAGTTTATATGTTCTACTCTGAAGTTATGAATATAGGCAAAATGGCGAAAATTCTTATTATCATGATGTTATTCTTGGTTAGAATTATGTCTCAAGAAGCTTCATCCTGAAGGTAGTATCTATCTGATGGCTAGTACACAAACTATTCCCTACTTAGATATTTATTTACGTCACCACATTCATATTTTATCAAGAATTATCTGGCATGATGATAGTTCAGGAGTGCAAGCTAAGAATTATTTTGGTTCTTTATATGAACCGATAATTTATGGAGTCAAAAATATTAAGTCATATACATTTAATCGGGATGATATTAAAATAGAAGCAGAAACAGGATCAAAAAGAAAATTAATTGATTATCGTTACAAAAATAATCAACAGCTAGAACTATTTAAAAATGATTAATAAACACCAATTTACTCAAGTTATTATTGAAATGTTAACCCAATATTTTGACAAAAATGCTGAGGATATTTTTCAAAATAGTCCTCTCTTACAATATTTTAATATTAAAACAAAATCAGCAAATAAAGGCTCAAAATCTAGACCATCTCTTGGTAATCATTATGCACTTTATGTATTGTATGAGTATATCAATCAAATTATTGAGCAAGGTAATATATCAGATATAATCAAAGAAATTGCTGTTCAAAGTAAATTAGAATTTAATTTAGACTTACCTAACAATAATTAACTAATGATTTATTATAAAACGAGTCCTATTATTTATGCTAAAAAAAAGTTCTCTAATTAACTAGAGAACTTTGACAACTTATATTTTTGCTGAAGTCTAATATTTAGAGTCTAATTAAGCAAAAAAGAAATCAGACTCACTCAAACTAGAAGCTTGAGTATTGCGTAAAATAGCTAAGTCTTGGTCTAACGCATTGATAACAGTATTGCTACCCTCTTGCATCAAAGCCAAATCTTCAAAACTGAGATTCGTGCTACCAAAACCAATCACATCATCACCAATCGTAAAGTCAGTAATGATATTAGCTGCAACAGGTAAATCAACTGAGTCAGTAACGATCCAGAATTGATCCATTCCAGAGCCACCTGTAATGACATTATTACCGCCAGCAGAGCCAACAAATAAGATATCATCCCCAGACCCTGCAATAATGCGATTATCCGTACCCCCGAAGAGGAAATCGTCACCAGAACCCAAATCAATGCGGTTGCCACCAGGAGCAAAAGTAACATCTACATAGTCATCCCCAGAACCAGCAAAGAGAAATTGATTATCTCCTAAGAATTGCTTGTCATCGAGGATTTCTGTATCGAAGAAATCAGCATTAGGACTACCAAACACAGTCATAGGCAGTTCTGGTTCTGGTTCTACTCCTTCGAGAACAGTGTCATCACGGAAGTTGAGGTTTTGGATACGTTCATCAAGACTCGGTGGGGTATCTTCTTGAGCAAATGAGTCTTCTCGGAAGTTACTAAATAGATACTCAGCTAAAGCATCTTGTTCCGTACCAATATTGGTAAAGGTTGCCTCATTAGGAACATCAGCCGGTAACTCAGGAGATGTGGGTTGGTCGCCAAACTGTTCTGCCAAGTTGACCACATTTTCGCCGTAGACATCAAAAGGATAGCCATCACCACCACCGGCAAGGAAGTTAAGGGTGACGAGACGAATCTCCATATCTGCATCAGCAACCAGTTCACCCTCTTCAACGATCGCCATTTCTTCGCCATCGTTACCCATGATAGTGAGGTTTTGAACTCGTTCCCCTTCAGTCATTACTGAACCATCATCATTCAATACGATCGCCTGATTATCTGGGTCAAAGCTAAATTGTAAACCACTGATTTGAGGAAACTGACCAGGGGTTGCTCCTTCGGCAGTGGCAGACACGGCATATTCCATGATATTGTCGAGTTCTTGCGCCGTAACGGTGAGTAAGGTCAACTCATTATTAAAGCGGAGGGTATTCTCGATATCAAGCTGAGAAATTTCTCCTTCTTCTTTACCCGCAGCCGAATTAGCCTGAGGGGGTAACAGTTCTAATTCATTGCTGGTTCCACCCGGAGGAATGACTGCAACACCGATATTATCTCGAATACCACCACCATTTTTAATGGAAACGGTAACAGTTTCATCAAACTGATCAGCGTAGAAGAGGTTAGCATCAGCCGTTAAGTTACCCAGGTTAGTTTCTTGAGTCCGCACATCCCCACGAGTGCCATTGAGAAATACATCGGTTAAACCGAAGATGTTACCATCAGCTTCGAGGGTGATATTAGCGATCGCTTCAGTCACTTCAACCACCACCGGGTTAGCCACATCCACAGCATTGACATCTTCCCCATAAACGCGGTCAACTCCTGTATCATCAGTGGCATAAGCACCACTCTCCTCAAGGATATTAGTAATAACACCATTAGCATCAAACTCAAGGGCTAAACGTCCAACGTATTGATAGTTACCGTCGGTATTGATTAATGCCACCGGTTCACCACTGGCACTCATTAGCTCAATAGGATAGACATCAGCAGCCGTGTCACCATCCCGTAAAGGATCATCTTCGTTAGCTAGGAGGGTGTTTGAGCCGCCGGCCATAACCACATCCACATCGGTGAGGAGTTGGGCGACTTGTTCTTCGATACCGATTTGCTGGAAGTGGGAAAGGAGGACAACTTTATTAATTCCCTCATTGGTCAAGGCATCGACTTCTGCTTGAATAATAGCAGCGAGCGCTTGTAACTGAGCTTCGGTAGGTGTACCACTAAAGTCTTCAGGCAGAACACCTACACCACCTGGATTAGAGATACTATCCAAGATGGGAGTAGTTGCACCCACAACCCCAATGGATTCACCGTTAACATCAATAACAACGCTATTGCTGATGCTGTTCGGTTGCGGTGCTTGTCCACCAGGAACAACTAAGTCGGCAAGATTTTCATCAGTGGAGAAGTCGAGGTTTGTACTGAGGTAAGGGAAGGCTGTACCCTGATATCCCCCTTCACCGATACCCGGCCCAGTAATGTCTGGATTAGCTTCGATGAGGGTTTCAATAACGCCTGTGCCTTGGTCAAATTCGTGATTACCAAAAGCAACCGCTTGGAAACCAAGGGCATTGTTAATCAAGATATCACCAATCCCCGGTTCACCATAAATTTCGTCACTGGCGTTAAAGAAGGGCCCAGGGATGTAGATATCACCGGAAGACAAGCGTAAAGTATTGGCAAAGTCATCAGCCAACCCTTCAATCACTGCCGAGAAGTTCACCGCATCTTCAACCGCAGCTAAACCTGCTTCTTGGTCAGCGGTATGTAGAATTTGCAACGTGAAAGCAGGTTCGGTGGCAAGCTCTAAACTGGCAATCAAAGGATCGTGGTCACTCGCTTGCTGAGAGTCGGCAAACTCAGAATTGACATGAACCGCATCAAAGAGTGCTTCATTAGCCAAGTTAGGACTGACCAAAATGTGATCCAATGATTGAGAGTTGCCTTCAAAGATAAAGGAATAACGCTCGTTAGGCGGTAAGGTTTCAGTGAGGTTAACTAAGCTAGTTTCGAGGATTTCTAAGGGTTCAATGAATTCAAACTCATTAAAGTCTCCTGCTGCGATGATGTTGGCTTCAGGGTTAGTCGCTAAAATACCATCAATATAGTCTTTTAAAGCCTGAGCTTGGTCAATCCGCTCATCCAAACTACCGTTAACCAACAAGTTAACATCGTTTTGCAACTGAGTGGCAGGTTGCACTGCACCAAAGAGGGGTGCGCTTCCCCCTTTAGATGAGAAGTGATTACTAATGACAGTGACTTCTTCCCCGTTAAAGGAAAAGTTAGCTACCAGGGGTAAGCGACTATCAAAGAAAGGATTGGCCGGATTAGTTTGTTGGTCACTGGGATCAACAACCGTATCTAAGGAATTTTCGACAAAATCAACGCGATTCGGATTATATAAGAAGGCGTTGCGGATATTTCCCCCTGGTTGTCCGCCACTGGTATCTTCACCAATGAAGGGATTGTCTAAAAATTCATAAGTAACACCACTGATGGTTGCAATCTCATCAACGAGTAACTGTAAGGTTTGGTCCGCTGCGGTTACGCCATCCCTATCTGAGCCAGTGTTATCTTGGATCTCCTGTAAGGCGATGATATCAGGGGTTTGTAGGTTGGTAACAATATCTTCAGCGATCGCACCAAACTGTCCCTCAGCAATATCATCATCCCCATCGTTATCATTGGGGTCAAGGTTAAGAACGTTATAAGCTGCTACCGTTAAACGGTTCTCACTTCCTATTAATTCTGTTACTTCTGGCTCTAGGGGGCTTTGTGTCACCACTGAAAACGCTTCAGTAAAGAGAATTTCGGGACTGCCAAAACTGTAACTATAAACCCCAGTCACATCACTTAGAACTGCGCCAACGCTGGCTTCTGGGGTATCAAAAGGACTTAACGTCGAATCATCAGCAATTTGAATGCGCTCAGGGTTGAAATCATCGGGAGAGATGTTCAAAGTACCGCGATCGCTTAATCCGGTGGCTTCTAATCCGTTAGGAATCACTAAAACTTCTCCGAAGCGGTTAGTCGGTCCGACTACGGTGGGAGACGGTACGGTGACCAACATCCCCTCTAAGCTTTCGTAGAAGTCGATACCATCTTGGTCGGGGTCAAAAACGTCAAAATTGTCGTTATCAATAACCTGAGTAGGCGGTAAGCGTCCTTCTGAACCGAGAATGACGGCATCAGGAAGATCGTTACCTGAAGAGATAACATTGAGTTGATCAGGGAAGGCAATCTGAGTCGTAGAAAGATTTCGAGTATCCAAACCACCCGGCGTAAACTCACTGACTTCTCCGGTCAGTTCAACTTCATCTCCAACAGCAACTCCAGGACTACCCCCTGTGAAGACAAACAAAGCATCAGAGGTTGCCTCGTTACCATCCCCGAAGGAATCTTGCAGATAGAACCCGTTAGAATCAACGGCGGTGACAATACCAGAGGTGGTGACAGTGGCACCAAGGAAGGGAGAGATATGTGCCTCCCCTTGGATGTCATAAATGGGTGCAGTGTCAGGGAGGGTTACAGGATCAACGTTGATACCAAAGACCGAAGTTGTGCCACTGACTTCGTTAGTAACAACGAGTAAGGGTTCACCATTGGGACTATCTTCTGCGGAGATAAAAGTTAAACCTTCAGGGCCTAAGTCACCGACGGCGGGATTGGTTGAACCGTCTTCTAACTGTGCCGCAACGGTAAAATCGCGCTGATTGATATATTGAATAAATTCAGGCTTAAAAGGATTGGTAAGGTCATAAACCGCAACGCCACCGACTCGCTCTAAGCCGATGAAACCGTAAGGTGTACCATTAATTTCCCCAACCGTTACCCCTTCAGGTTCAGGTCCTTTGGCATCACTACGGGTATCAAAGGTATTCTCATCGTTGTCGGAGTTGAAGAACTCAGGGAAGGCTTCGGCGGTGATTTCTTCGAGTTGTGTTCCGCTATCAAAGAGCAGTTCGCCATTGTTATCCCAAATGGAAAATGAACGACCCCCGTAAGCGTAAAGTTTGTCATAGTCGCCATCACCGTCGATATCCCCTAAAGTCGTTGTCACTTCCAAGCGACCTAGGTTTTCGTCTTGTTGTAGTTCGGCTGCGTTAGGGAAAGCTACGGGGTCGAGTACCAAGTCTTTAACCCGCGCTTCTTCACTGAACCCATCGTAATCCCTGGAGTCCCCTTCGTTAGCAGTGATGATCAGGTCTTCCCCTAACGTATTGAAAAGGGCGATCGCATCGGGTTGATACATCCCCAAGACAGGAACAGGTTGAATATCAATAGCACTATCGCGATCGCTCGGATCAATACCAGTATTAAGATTAAGTAACCCTAAACCAACAGGAATGCCAGTTTCACCAAAGTCGTTATCGTTGATCACGGCAACGGTATCAGCATCCACTAACGCTAAACCTTCAGGTTTATCGGTGAAGGTGTAACCTAACGCTGCTAAATCAGCATAGAGTTCTTTGCTAACAACTTCGATCCCTCGTGCATCGAGTTCTTCAGGGGATAATCCTTCTAAGGTTTCCTCTTCTGTAAGGGTAATATTAAGAACATTGGTTGCATTCGTTAAATCAATACGATAGATATTTTTAACTGAATCAGGACCCAAACCCGAATCCCGTTCAATGACCAGAAATTCTCCTGTTTCACTCAGAGCCACTGCATCCCCAATCTTGTCGCTACCCCCACCCATATCATCTTGAAGGTAGAGATATTCTCCAACAACGGCTTCAGTTTCAGGGTCAAACTCTAAAATACGAATCGTAGAAGTTTCTCGAGATTCAGGATTATTAATCGGTGTCTGGATAAAGGCGTAAACCTTGCCATCTTGGTAAGCAATGGCCTCAAACCCACGATTAGCGCGACGCTGGTTATAGACTTCAGGAAACACTCCAGTTCCCACTTCTTCTGGCAAACCTTCGGGTACATATCGCTCGATCAGGGTTCCATCTGCCTGAAAATGATAAATCGCGGGGCGATATTCGTCACTGAGCCAATACGTACCATCTGGAGCGCGAACAATGCCTTCTAAATCTGCCCCCAGTGGGTCTAGTTCAAGGATATTTCCTTGTTCGTCAATGGGAATGCGACCACTATCATCTGTTTCTAAGTTAGGTCGTCCGGTTAAGGGGTTGCCGTTTTGGTCAGTGAGTAACACTTGTTCGACAATGCTGAGCTCCCCATTGTTAGGATTGTATTCAAAGCGCACAAAACGAGGTTGTAAGTTGGGCAACAGATAAGTGCGGACTCGTTCTTCTGTCCCATCCTCATCAACATCGGCGTTTCCTGTTTGTGTTGGACCTAAGTCAGGATGGGTAATAAATTGCAGATTTCCGTTGTCTTCGTTGACTCCCTCAAAATACAAGCCAGAAAAGCCACTGAGACGAATATCTCCTTGAGTTTCACTGGTGCCAATAACAGGTAACTCTTCGTCTTCAAAGAAGGAAGTAGTCAAAGTAGGGGCTAAGCTTTGATCTTTAAATCCTAACGGCAGGATCTCGGTCACTTCGTTGTTAATAAGATCAACAACTGCTAAAGCGTTATTTTCCTGCAACGCGACATAAGCGGTTTCTGAATCAGAGGAAACAGTAATATACTCTGGTTCGAGGTCTTGTGCTACCGTTGCATTGGGTCCAAAAATACGAACGCCTTGACCTCGCAGGGATTCGAGTTGGTCATTAAATCCAGTAAAGCTGGCGATCGCTACATTATCACTGGTGACACTATCTACTCCACCAGAAATGTCAATAATGCTAATCGATCCTTCTGGATCAACGCTGTAATCATCACTAGGTTCCCCTTCATTGGCAACTAATACCTTATTCCCATCAGGGGTAAATGTCACCATATCGGGGAGTGCGCCCACTTCTACCGCACTGAGAAAACCAGGGGCAGTATTAATAGTTCCCACTGTGTAGAATGCTACAACACCGTTGGCTTGGGAGTTGTCTGCTTCTACAGCGATCGCAATGACTCCATCCTTCACTGCAACACTGTTAATCCCACCCACAGCAAAGTTATTAGGAAGGTTTGCATCAGACAAACCAATCACAATCGGATTTCCGTCGTCCGTTGTCGCCGGAACGGGTAATCCTGGATCGTTAAGATCGAGAACATCAACATTGCCGGCATTGGCATTTACTACAAAAAGCCTTTGTGTGGTTGGATCATAAGCAGAAATTTCTGCTGCACCTTCATCAAAAACGCCTGTAGAATATCTACCTAAAAATTCAAGATTAATTGCCATAAATGTTTGCGTAAATATTTTTGACCGAGACCGTTTGAGATATCTTTGCCATAGCTAAAGATACCTAGTTTAAGTCATTAACACTTGTTACTTTCCCAAGTTTTCATAAAAATACAGTAAAGAAACAATTAAGAATTAATAACTTTTTGTTTAACATTAGGATAAGCTGGAACGATTAAAAAATAGTCCTGAATTTTATAGCAGTTTTCATTCGCTTAGATTCAACATTAAAATACAAATACTCCCCACAGTTAGTTAACTGAAATTTTGATACACTTAATTGAAAACTGCTGTTTTGCTAGGGCATATCTAAAAAAAATTAATTAATGATTTACTATAGAACCATTCATTTCTCTGATACCGATGCAGCCGGTGTTGTTTATTTTGCTGCGTTATTATCTATTTGTCACGAAGCTTATGAAAATGCTTTACAAGTAAAAGGAATTGATCTAAACACTTTTTTCACAAGTTCAGATATTGCTATTCCTATTGTTCATGCTGACATTGATTTTTATCAACCCTTATTTTGTGGCGATCGCATACAAATCCATCTCCAAACCATTCAATTAAATGAAACAGAATTCGAGATCAAGTATCAAGTTTTTTTTGAAAATAATTTAGATAAATTGATAGCGAAAGCAACGACTAAGCACGTTTCCATCAACTCTAAACTTCGTCAACGTACTCCCTTATCACTATCTATTATTAAATGGTTAGAATTCAATCAAGATAACTGTTAACTATAGCTAATTATCCATACCGAATCTATCTATTTTTGGGATCACTTTTAACTATAATTAATGTATTTCTAGCCAATTTTCTAAATCAACCATACTATTAAAATCAAGCAGTGCTTCACCAAGATTTTCTAATTGTTCAATGGAGAGATTTTCAACACTTTGACGAACTTCTGGTGATAATTCTCCTACTCGTTTTTTTAGTTGCCGCAGAATAAGAGATTTTTCTCCTTCTTGCCGTCCTTCTTCTCTTCCTTCTTGCTTAATTTCTCGGTAAACTCGTGTTTCCTTAAGAGTAATTCCTAACATTTCTTCTACCTCCTTTTTACTTAGCTTTTCAAATTTATAAGCGATGATGGTTGTAATTAACTCTATTATGCCTTGGTTTAATGATTGAGGGGTTTCTTGTTGAGTCCTCTGTAGAATCTAGAGAAGAACGAACTCTTTTATCATTATCTATTATTCAATGGTTAGAATTCAATCAAGACAATTATTAAGTTGATTTCACGCATAGAAATTATTTCTAAAAAATCTAATGCTTCCGAAGCATTTTGATAACGTTGATAAAAATCATAGTGAATCGTCGGTGTTATTTATATTTTATAATTTATGACTTTTGATAATGTAAAATTTCATTAGCCACGCGATCGCAGACTCCCACTTCTCCTAAAAGTTTCCGCATTTGTTCATAGTCAGCGAAAGTTTTTTGACGGCGTTCAGGGTTCAATAATAATTCTAATGATTCATCAACAATGCGATCAATGGTTGCTTCTTCTTGTAATAATTCGGGAACAATTTCTTCCATTACCACTAAGTTAGGAGGAGACATAAAAGGAATAGAAAACTTAAGAACATTTCTAGCGATCCACATAGTTAAAGGATTAACTAAACAAAGAACTAATTGAGGAATATCTAACAAGGCTAATTCTAAATTCACGGTTCCTGATTTAGCAATGGCAAAGTCAGCAGCCGCCATTACTTCGATCGCCCGTCCATCAAATAAAGTAATCGATAAATCATATTGTTTAACCATTTCTTCGATGGTGTGACGATATTCTTTCAAAGAAATAGGTAAGAGAAAATGGACATCAGGCACCTTTTCTTGTAACTTCTGGGCTGCCCTACAAATTAACGGTAAATGATACTTTAATTCTTGATAACGAGACGCAGGAAACAATGCAATCACACGCTGATCTTCTGTTAGTCCTAAAGCTTGACGAGTGGCTTCTCTAGTAGGGGCTTTAGCCATTCTATCTAATAAAGGATGACCTACCCATTTAACCTTTACCCCTTTTTTCTCAAAAAATCGTGCTTCTTCAGGAAAAATAGCGAGTAAAATATCAGTAATTTCGGCAAATTGTTCAATGGTTTTATTATTCGGAGCCCAAACCCAAGACTGAGGAGCAATATAATAAATAATCGGCACATCTGGTAAATATTTGCGGGCGTACTTTCCAAAAGCTACATTGGGCCCCATATAATCCAATAAAATTAAAACATCTGGGGGATTCTCCCGTAAATAAGCTTTAACCCGACGCTGCATTAACCAAGTGGGGATAATAAAGGGTAAGGCTTCAACAATGCCAATAGACCCAATACCGGCCGTATTTCCCAATAACTTCGCCCCGGCTGCTTCCATGAGATCGCCCCCTAGGGCTAAAATTTCTAAAGGAATATTTTGTTGTTCTGCTTGCTGATAAAGGGCTTTAACCAACATTGATCCTTGTAGGTCCCCTGAAACTTCCCCGGTACTAATAAAAATTTGCATAATTTCCTCTTTAACCCATCATTATCAATCGATGATTACTTAATTATTTCCTGGGATCGGTCCCCGTCGTTTTTCTCCTGTGGTTGAGAGTTGAAGAAAATGACGCAAATATTGGGCATATTCATTATTATCTAAGCTTTCTAACTGTTCTAAAGCCTGTTGTAACGTTAAATCAGACCGATACAACAGACGAAAAGCTTTTTTAAGATAGCCTACATCTTCGGTGGTGAGTCCGGCTCGTTTTAAGCCTAATAAATTAAGCGATCGCACTCTAGAGGGGTTGCCTTCAATCATCATGAAGGGAGGAACATCGCGATCAATACGACTCATTCCCCCTAACATGGCATTACGCCCAATTCTCACAAACTGATGAACCCCTAACACACCTCCAATCACTGCTCTTGACTCAATATGAACATGGCCTGCCAAAGCGACGGCGTTAGCTATGATTACATGGTCTTCGATAACACAGTTATGGGCAACATGAACATAAGCCATTAAAAGATTATTATTACCAATTTCTGTCACTTCATCAGCATGAGTTGCTTTGTTGATGGTGACAAATTCCCGAATGGTGTTACCATCTCCTATTTTGACCCGACTAGGGGCCCCTTTATATTTTAGGTCTTGAGGATCTAAGCCAATGACTGCACTGGGAAAAATGCGGTTATTGTCACCAATTTCTGTCGGTCCTTCGATGACCACATGGGGGCCGATGGTGGTTTGTGCGCCTATTTTCACCTGATCACCAATGACAGCATAGGGGCCTACTTCCACGGTGGGATCAATTTGTGCCTTCGGATGAATGACAGCAGTAGGATGTATGAGCTTAGTCAACGGGTTATCTCCCTTTGGATAGGTCAGCATGGAATTTTAGTTATAGGGTACACAATAAAGGTTTGTAAGGGAACAGGGAAAGGAGAATTAGGGACAATAATATATGATGACGTAAAATCGTTATTTTGGGTTCTGCTTATCAATCACTGCTTTAAATATCGGTTGACAAAAGCAAGCTTGATCCGTAATAACTAATAACTAATCTTTTTTGGTAAGGATTCATGAATTCAACTTGGGATCTCGTTACCCTCTCTTACTTTTCACCGAAAACTTGGCTAAATGCCAGTTATGTCTATCGTGTAGTGGGTTTATTTTCTGCTTGGCGTGAGTCTAGCTTTTTATTACAATTTGGTGAGGCTATTGGGGCATTATTAATTAGTCTTGTTTTTATTTTTGGCCCTTTTATTAGCACTGGTTTAATTGGGGTGTGGTTAATTGCCATCACTGGTTATTGGGGGATTTTAACTTTATCTGATCCCGAAAGACCTGGGTTTAGTCCCATTCATTTATTGGTGTTCATTTATTGGGGAATTTCTGCCGTTGCAGTGGCGTTATCTCCTGTGAAGATGGCTGCTTTTTCTGGGTTTGTCAAGTTAACTTTATACTTAGTCTTTTTTGTTTTTTGTGCGAGGATTTTGCGATCGCCTCGTTTAACCAATTACTTAATTACAGTGGTTTTAGGAATTGGTTTAGTAGTCGGTTGTTATGGGATCAGACAACAAATTTTTGGAGTGGAACAATTAGCCACTTGGAACGATCCGACCTCAGAATTAGCGCAGGCAACGAGGGTTTATAGTTATTTAGGTAATCCTAATTTATTATCTGCTTATTTATTACCGTCTATTGCTTTAGGTATTGCCGCTTTTTTTGTTTGGCAAGGTTTAGCCCCTAAATTGTTAGCTATTACCATTACTTTAGTGAATACAGCTTGTCTTTATTTTACGGGAAGTCGGGGCGGTTGGATCGCAATGTTAGCTTTAATGGCAACGTTTTTATTATTATTTTTTGTTTGGTTTAAGAACAATTTATCCCCATTTTGGCGTAAGTGGTTGTTACCGTTAGTCTTTGCTGTTTTAGGGGGTTTAATGTTTGCTGCTATTATCTCCATTGACTCATTAAGACTCAGAGTGATGAGTATCTTTATGGGAAGAGAAGATAGTAGTAATAATTTTCGCATGAATGTCTGGATGGCTGTATTAGATATGATCCGCGATCGCCCTTTAATTGGTATTGGTCCGGGAAATGATGCCTTTAACAAAATTTATCCTCTTTATATGAGTCCGAAATATAGTGCTTTGAGTTCCTATTCTGTCTTGTTAGAAACAGCAGTGGAAACGGGATTAATTGGCTTAAGTATTTTTATTTGGTTAATTGTTGTTACTGTTAATCAAGGAGTCCGACAAATTCAACAGTTACGGGATCAAAATAATCCTTATGGTATGTGGTTAATTGCTGCGATCGCTGCTATGGCAGGATTAATGGCTCAAGGGTTATTTGATACGGTTTGGTATCGTCCCCAAGTTAATACGTTATGGTGGTTTTTAGTGGCTTTAATTGCTAGTCAATATCAACCAAAACAGCAAGAAAATGCTAAAAATAATATTGATTCAGAATCAATTTTTGTTGTTAATAAGTAGCTATTTATCCCCTGGAAAGAGATGTTATGTTTAACATCTCGTTTTTTATAGAAAATTCACTTATTTTTCAACGAAATCAATAAAAAGAGTTTCCATTTCTTCAATAGCTTTTTCAAGATATTCTAATGATTTCTCCTATCCAACGTCTAATCGTTCCGAAACTTTTAGGATAAACTGTATGAGCTTCTGCACACCAATCAGCTAGTTCAAATAGTCCTGATATCCAATCACTATTGTCATCAAAAACTCTTCTAAATTTCTCTTTTAGAAGGTGCATTTGTGAAAGAATAGGTATAGTTTTATAGACTTCTTCTAATTTTTCTTTTTGTTGGTCGTTTAAATCTTCTTCATTTTTAAGTAAGGCATATTTGCTCTTATTTAATCCTGAAAGTAATTGTTCTTTTTCTGGAGAGTCTTTTAAAGTGATCGCTTCCCTTTTTAATTTTTTTCTTTGACTATCCAACTCATCGGTAACTTGCTTCATTACATGGAATCTATCAGCTACTATTTCAGCTTGTGGCATTAATTTTTTAGCAACTTTTTTATAAGGTTGCCAAAAGTCTATGCTAACTTCAACTATCTGGTTTAAGACCCGTTCTCCCCAAGCTTCTAGATATTTTGAAACTTCCTCTTCTGTTCGTTTTTCTACCAGTCCTATAATGACTCCTCTATCCAAATCTACTAAAACTACATCATAATTTCCTTGTCCTTTAACTACAGCAATCTCATCTATTCCTAATCGCCTTAATTTCTCTGGTTTTTTCTTTTCTAATTCTTGACCTATATCTTTTAGCATTGTTTCTATCTCTTGTTCACTAACTCCATTTCTTTGTGCTACATTTTTAATATCCCCATTTAAAACTTCTGCGACAATTTTTTTCTTTAATCTTTCTGTGTAAGTTCTTTTTTTCTTGATATCTTCTAATTCTTCTGTAAACCAAGACCTGTCCTTGGCGAGGGAACCTCGCCGGACTTCCTTGGTCAATTTTTTTTGACATTTTTCACATCTCATTTGACGACGATTTATTTTGAGGTAAACATCCTCCTCTCCCCAAGGTAAATCTCTGACGGTTAGTTCATTATTTTGATGTAGTTTTCTAGTGACAGAACCGCAGTATATACAAGTTGCTTTTTTATCCACTTTCTCTAATGACAAAACTATTCCCATTCCCTCTATTAACTGATAATCTATAACGGTAAATCCTTCTAATTGAAGAATATTTGTCATTAAGTTTAGTTGAGAATTTGATGGCATTAGTGTAACTTAATTTGAAATAGTATTCTTTTTCTAACATCTATTTAACCATTAAATCTCTCTAAAAGCAATCCTTATAAAGCTTTTGCTTATTATTCTCTTATATTTATACTTTAAAAAATACGTTTTTATTTTTATAATTTACATGACAGGTTCGGTAGAACCGTATGTATTTGATTAGATAGGAAAATATATAAAAAACGAAAATTATCTACACTTTTTCCCATTTGTTCTATAATTTTGTCTTGAGATAACAAAAAATGTTTATCTCCTTTTAAGTAATCTTTTTTTTGCTTTTCTGATAAATTATTATTAAAGTATTCATTATTTACTAATCTTTCTTTTAATTCTTGTATTTGCTGATTAAAACCTTTAATATCTTGATGACAATCACCCAATACTCCAGACTGAAAAAGCTTTTTTCTTCTTGTACAATCATGTAAATTAAAAATATTATAGCGACATTCCCATTCAGTATAACTGACATCTTGCACCAGTACAAAACAACTCAACAAAAAAAACAAAAACAATCAATTCTTAGACAGTTAGAGTCAAAATAAATTCCTATACCCTACACCCTACACCCTACACCCTTTCACTACTAGCCAATGCACGAATAAGATGCAAGATATAAGTATAAGAGACAGAATCTATACACAAATAAAAAAAAGTAAGATAGCATTCTAATATATTTCTAGTTAATGAAGCAACTGAAGCATAATCCCAGTGATCAGTTTTTTTAGTTGTTAGTAACTTTTCTAAACTAATTGCTATGACACATAATCTTGTAAATAAAACAGAAGCGTAAAACTGTTGAGGAGTCGGTGATGGAATATCAGCAAACTTTTTAGACACTTTTTGGCATTTTTTAACTATTTTTTTAAACTTGTTTAAATAAGAATAATAGCTTTGGTTTAATATTTTGGATAATTTATTAACTATTATAGATAAAGTAGTATTTATATATTATAGTCAATTCTCTTTCTTCTGACTTCTGACTCGGAGACTCCTGACTCCTTCTTCAAGAAACAATTTTATGAAATGGGTTGAACTATTTCCAATCACAAAACAACAAAGAGAAAAACTTCAGGAAAATTATCAAATTTTATGGCAAGAAGTAGAAAAATTTGGTAAAGAGTATGAACGAAAATCCTACACAGAGATTTTGTCTTCTCCCGCAAAAACTATTATAATTAATCTACCTGAAGATCAACCAATAAGTTTTTCTATTGATGCTTATCATGTAGAGAAAAATGGAACTATAGCAGTTTGTATTGATGCTGATGGTTTACCGACACTATTAGGTATAAAACCATCTTATCATTTTTACAAAAGACCTGATGGTTCTATTTATTACTAATACTCTGATTTTAATTAAATTATGAATAGTGAAGAATTAGCCCGATATATTGAAGAAACTGACAGAATATCACAACCCTGGTTATTGATACAATTAAGACTTAAAAAATTACAAGAAAACCGTCATAACCTCTCATCTGACGAATATATCGCCCAAATGTCTGAATTACACCAAGAATTAATGAAATTAGGTGAATGGTGGGTAGGAATTGAAGATGATGTTTTTAATCCCTAGAAAAGCCCTAAAATATTACAAAAGTTCTCTAATTGATAAAATAATATAATCATTCAAAAAGCGATCGCTGATACGGATACTTCAATTTAATAATTAAATAGCTGCTAATTGAACAAATTTCTTCGCAAACGCTTCAGCCGAAGTTCTATCTTCCGTGACGCTAATGTTCTCTTGATTGTGTTTTGCTTTATTTGTCCAATTGTAAGAACCGTGAATTACTTTTTTAAGATCGATTACACAAAATTTGTGGTGCATTATATTTTGATAATCCCCTTGAGGAGGAAGCCACTTTGTTGGCATACTACTAAAATCTAGCGAACTGCTTTTATTAATCTTGTCATCAATGAGAATTATCTTCACACTAATGCCTAACTGTTTTTTCTTGACTAAAGCGTTGAACAAAATTTCATCTGTGAACCATGCTACTGCAACCCAAATCAGAAATTATGCTGACTCAATTTCTTCTAAAATTTTAGCTTGAATTTTCTCAAAAACTGCATTTACTTTAATCTCTTTTGAGTTATCAATATTACAAAGTCTATAGGTATAATTAAATTTTGCTAATTTGAATCCATCGATAGCAATAATTGAATTAATAGCTTCAACTGCTTTAGAAATATCCAAAGGGTTTTCAGATTGAGCATATCTTCTAGAATCGACAATCGATTCAAGAAACTTTTTCATCTTATCATCGTCTTGATCGTCTTGGTTGATTTTTTTTACTCTTTTCAAAGTATACGAACCACGAGAATCGTTTTCTGGCAATCCTCGACAATATTCGTCCTCAAAACCGTAAGGATTAAACCATTCAATTAGCTTAGGTCCTGAATAGTATGGTGTTGAATCTGAATCTCCTGTAATTAAATCCTTTAAAGCGTCAATTGAAAGGGGATCTAATAGCATTTTTCTTAATATAAAAACCAGACAATAATTCTACCAACTTCTATGATGTCATAAGATTGAAGTAAAATAATATTTACTCTCAATATATAATCAACCATGACCAGTATAAACCTTGACGATTTAAGCAAAAATAATCGCGATCGCCTAAAACAAAGAGCAGTAATTCATGGGCGGTCACTCGAATCAGAACTAGATTCAATTCTAACCAGCGTGTTTGAACAAAAAACCGCAGAAAAGTCTCTTAAAGAGTTACTTCTTGCTATGCCTGATGTGGGCGAAGATGAGGATTTTAACCGTGTTAGAGACAATTCTAGAGAAATTTCACTGTGACCAAATATTTGCTCGATACGAATGTTATCTCCGAACTACGGAAGAAAAATTGCTGTAATTTAGGCGTTAGAAATTGGTATACAACGATTGACGAACAAGAAATTTATTTGAGTGTGCTAGTAATTGGCGAACTCCGTTGTCGTGTTGAATTGATTAGAAGACGTGATCCTGATGCCGCGTCAAATTTGGATGTCTGGCTCAAAAAAATCATTCGAGAATACAGGGATCGCATTTTTCCCATAACCCAAGAAATCGCCGAAACATGGGGAAAAATGAATGTACCTGACCCTATTTCTACTGTAGACGGGCTACTTGCAGCCACAGCCGAGGTACATAATTGTACTTTCGTGACGCGGAACACTAAAGATATTATGCGGTGCGATGTTCTTTACCACAATCCTTTTGTATAAAGATCGAAATCATCCCTACTGCAACATCAAAGCGACTTGTTTAGCAAAATAAGTCAAAATTAAGTCTGCCCCTGCCCGTTTCATACTGGTAAGGGTTTCTAAAATGACTTTCTTTTCATCAATCCAACCTTGCTGTGCAGCCGCTTTAACCATTGCATATTCACCACTGACGTTATAAGCAGCAACAGGTAAGTTGGTATATTCTTTGATGCGACCAATAATATCGAGATAAGCTAAAGCTGGTTTAACCATTACGATATCCGCTCCTTCAGCAATATCCAAAGCCATTTCTTTAATCGCCTCTCGACTATTAGCAGGGTTCATTTGATAGGTTTGTTTGTCACCAAATTGGGGAGCAGATTCTAAAGCATCGCGGAAAGGACCATAATAAGCTGAAGCGTATTTTGCTGAATAAGCCAGGATTCCTACATCAAAATAACCAGCAGCATCTAAACCTTGACGAATTGCCCCCACTCTACCATCCATCATATCGGAAGGGGCTACGATATCTGCTCCTGCTTCTGCTTGAGAAATGGCTTGTTTTACTAATACTTCTACTGTTTCGTCGTTGAGAATTTTGCCATCTTTGACGATACCATCATGACCGTAGCTAGAAAAAGGATCAAGTGCTACATCAGTAATAACGGTCATTTCAGGAATTTCTTGTTTAATGGCTTTTATCGTGCGTTGTACTAAACCATCAGGGTTATAGCTTTCTGTTCCTGCGTTATCTTTCTTTTCTGTAGCAATGAGGGGAAAAAGTGCGATCGCATTGATTCCTAAATTAGCAGCATCGGCTATTTCTTTGAGCAGTAAATCGAGGGAATAACGATAGATTTCCGGCATGGAAGGGATTTCTTCAAGCTGGTTTTCTCCCTCCATCACAAACACGGGATAGATTAGATCATTAACTGTTAATTGGGTTTCCCGTACCATACGACGCAAGGATGGGGTACGACGGAGGCGACGGGGACGATGGAGTAAGGAGAGATGTTCAGTCGTAGAACTCATAACGTCTAATACAGAACTGGTTTATAAAAATGATAATTATTATTATACAGTGATAGAGATAATCATTATCATTATTTTCGCAAGTAAAATTACCCAACTATTATGTCTGTGTAGATTTGAATGGAAAAATTTTAGCTCTTTATGCGCGATTGACATCAATCCAGATTCTTTAAGGACATACAAGCATAACTTTCCCGATGCACAGATAATTTGTGATGACATTCAGAAAATTGACCCCAAAGACCTAAGATTATCTTTAGGGCTAAAGAAGCAACAATTATCAGCAATTATTGGGGGACCTCCTTGTCAAGGTTTTTCGCGAAATGTACCAGCAGGATATAGATATTTAAATGATCCGCAAAATTTACTTTACATAACATACATAAAATTTGTTAGAGAATTTAAACCCAAATATGTCGTTATTGAAAACGTTCCAGAAATACTCAACGCATATCAAGGTATTGTAAAAAATGAAATTACTAAGTTGCTTGAGTATATGGGGTACAAAGTGACTATTATGTCTTTAAATGCTGCTTTTTACGGAGTACCACAAACTAGAAAAAGAGCTTTTTTCGTTGGCTGTCTTTACGGTAATGAAATCGAAACACCAAAGCAGACTCACTATGGAAATGTTAAAAACCTAAATATAACTAATTATCAATTATCAATAGATAATACGTTGAAACCATTAGTTACCGTAAGAGAGGCGATTAGCGATCTTCCTCCTCTAGAAGCAGGAGACGAGTACCCGAAAAAGAAATATCCTCAAAAAGCTAATAGCGCATATCAAAAGCTTTTACGAAATAATAGCAAAACTCTTGTCAATCATGTTGCCAGGAAACTTAGCCCCGTACAAATGTCAAGAGCAAGAAGCTTAAAGGAAGGGCAAGATGCAAGAGATTTACCAGAAAATTTAGCTCCTAAAATTCTTCAGAGTTGTCAGTAAGCCTATCGAATCCTAAGAGTTCTGCTTTTTTGAAGATGTCAGCCCGTTGAATAACAAACGAAAACGACGAATTAACCTGTAAATTACTAACTTGAAGTGTTTTAAGCGACCAACCAACTTGAGATTTCAAATCAACTGCATCGTGGAGAAGTTTTTTTCGACCCAAAGCCGGATCGTTCAAGCTTATGTTTTTTACATAATGGAACATAGCTTCCCAAGTATAGTCTTCTACAGAGCCGACAACAGGGATGGCTACTGTTACCAATAAAGCTTTTTCCAACCTAGTTTGTTCCTCTTTCGTCAGCATTTAAAGAATCTTCAACCATTTTAATCAACGTACTTGCAGGAACTTCTAAAGCTGATGTAATTTGAAAAAGAACTCTAATTGATGGGCTTTTTAAACCTCGTTCTAGCTGACTGATATAAGTTCTATGAAGAGAGGATTTCTCTGCAAGATACTCCTGTGACCAGCCTTTAGATAAACGAAGTAATTGAATTTGAATTCCAACTAATTTATCTAACTCTTGTTCCATTATTTGAAGTTAGATGTTTGAATACCATAGTTCTACAGACTATAGTATTCAATGTTTGGATAAAGACTATCCAATGTATGAACTTACGGAAGCAGAAAGTGATGCTGCTGTACCCTTTAGCCTTATATGGTTGTGATTGTCTTGTGTGTATCAATACCTTAAGACAACTGCAAGGTTAATTAAATATCAGACTAAGATCCTATTGTAGATAGATTTCTCTTCACTAATAGCTATGACTACACCAACCAATCAAACTCAACTCAACTCTAGTATTGGCGGGACAAAGAAGGTTTACCACTGGAATTTTTTAGACAAGCAATATCGAGTTATTTATGAAACTGTCGGAGATGGAAGCCCTGTACTTTTACTTCCTGCTTTTAGTACGGTTTCCAGTCGCAGCGAGATGAAAAGTATTGCTAATCTACTTGCTACACAATACCAAGTTACGGTTTTAGATTGGTTGGGGTTTGGGGAGTCTCAATGTCCCTCTGTGGATTATAATCCCGCATTGTTTGAGCAGTTGTTGGGAGATTTTGTTAAATCTGTTTTTAATAGCTCACTTATTCTCATTGCTGCCGGTCATGCTTCAGGATACGCTGTAAAATTTGTACAGAATAACCCAGATATAATTTCTCAACTAATTTTGATCGCTCCTACTTGGCAAGGACCTTTAAGAGTTATGGGTTTACCTGATGGTGTCAGAAATGGGGTAAAAAATCTAGTGAGATCGCCTTTCATCGGACAAGGGTTATACTATCTCAATACTACTCCTTCGTTTCTACACTTAATGTATAAACGCCACGTTTATGTAGATGAAAGCAAACTAACTCCCGAATTTATCGCCCAAAAACACCAAATCACTTCTAAAGAGGGTGCGAGATATGCCCCTGCTGCTTTTGTCACTGGTGCGATCGATCCTGTAGCAGATAGAGAGGAGTTTTTGCAACTTTTAGATTCAATATCGATACCCGTATTAATTATTCTGGCGGAAAATGCACCACCTAAATCAAAAACGGAAATGGAAGCGATGGCAGAGTTGCAACAAGTGCAAACAGTTCAACTAAGGGGAACATTGGGAATTTATGAAGAGTACCCCGAAGCCGTGACAAAAGCGATTCAGAATTTTCTTATTACCTAATCTAAACCCCAAATTAAATCGACATCGTAACGACGAAACTGTTCGTCAGCACTCATTAAATGGAGGTTTTCTGCGATCGCACTAGCAATCAAAATACGGTCAAAGGGATCTCGATGATGCAAAGGGAGTTGATAAACGATGAAGGTATGATAGTGTTTGACATCAAGAGGTGCAATCTTAAGACTCGCCATTCTGCTAGAGATATACTTATCTGGCGGTTCGGGTAGTGGGAGTTTGCTTAAACCTGCTTTAATGGCAATCTCCCAAGAACTAGCAGCCGAAAGATAAAGTTGATTTTTCTTGCTTTTCAATAAAGATTTAGCCTTTTTTCCCAAGCGTTTTGGTTCTGCCAATGCCCAAAGAAAAATTTGTGTATCGAGTAAGATATTCAATCTGCATTACCTTCAAACGCCGACAACATCTCTTCTGGTAAAGGATCATTAAAATTTTCGGGAACGGTAAATAATCCCTCATCTTGCCCTAAAATGCGGTCTTGAGGTGGTTCTTCGACGGGTACGAGACGCACCATAGGTTTACCAGCTTTGGCAATAACAATATCTTCCCCTAAAACAGCACGAGAAAGGAGTTGAGATAAATGGGTTTTGGCTTCGTGAATGTTAACCTGGGCCATATCGTAATATATAAACTAAGCTATTAGCTAAGTCTATTTTACCTTGGCAAGAGTATTTTATTTTGATGTATTCTGGACATAATGACGATCGCTTTTTATTTACTCTGTGGCTTGTCAAAATAATTGAAATAAGAATTGTCTCGTCAATCGATCCAATATAAAAACCTGACTATGGATACTTACCAAATTTCTTTGAACTTTGAACAAATTTTGGAATTAGTTCAACAATTACCACCAGCAGAAAAGCTGCGACTTAGCAAAGAACTAGAAAAGGAAACTCGTAATCGCAAATTAACTGAATTATTAGAAACTTTTCAAACTGACGAACTCGATCTAGACACTATTAACGAAGAGGTGGAAACTGTTAGGGCTGAAATATATGCCAGACAAAAAAAGAATTAAGGTGATTATTGATACTAATTTGTGGATTAGCTTTCTGATTGGAAAACAATTAAAAAGTTTAAAAACTTTATTAGTAGAGCAAACTATTCAGCCGATTTTATCCGAGCAATTGCTACAAGAAATCCTGCTGGTTACTCAACGACCTTTGCATCAAGATAATGTAATATTGTTCTTGCTACATTGATGACAAGCATTGCTTCATCTTTTTTTAATAAATCTTTGTTTGGATGTGCAACGCTGCCATGATTTCTAATTGGATTAAATGCGTCCATTATGTTCGCAAAAGAATTAAGAATATGTTCAAAATTTCAATAAATCTTTCTCTTGTTGTTCCCTTATATTGATTAGGGTCTATATCAAGTTCGCAATATTCTGGATAAAACTCTGCGTGAGTTCGATAACTAAAGTTGCCAAGATAACCATTAACAACACCAATATATCGATTGACAATTTTCATGATTTTTGGATTTGTTAAACTTACCATAATTTTCTGCAAAAAAAACGCTAACTCTTTTTTAACCCTTGTTAAAATTATTTGCCTTCAGAATAAAAACCGATTTTTGTTTACGAGATCGATTATCATTATCTAAAAGAGCTTAGGAATTAGATTATGGTAGCGACAACCACTAACACCGTTCCCGTCACCGTACTAACAGGTTATCTAGGTGCGGGTAAAACTACCCTCCTCAATCGTATCCTTACTTACGAACACGGTAAAAAAGTAGCAGTTATCGTTAACGAGTTTCAGTAGATCACAAAGTCAGCTTGAGACAAGCGATCGCCACCAAAATTCATAAGTTTAAATTATGTAGCAGGAGAAGGGAGAGGTAAAATATCATTGATGGGAATATAAACATCTTTTACTGTGCC
>NETF01000184.1 GCA_002172675.1 unicellular cyanobacterium SU3 | reverse complement strand
AAAACATGGACGAAGAGAAAGAAGTCTTTTTCGCTATGGACTTGACCATTTACGTTCCATTGTTAATGATCTTGACTTAAAACATTCTGAGTTTTTAGAATGCTTATATTTTTTGTCCTGTACTTAGAGAGTTTTCATGTTACAGAACCCATCAACATCACTCGAAAACCAATTTGACTAACCCCAACCCCTTGAGGATGATAGGCATAACGAGAAGCACAACGACAATGATAAGCATCTTCATCCCAGGAACCTCCTCTTAAGACACGGCGAGTTTTTTGTTGAGAGGATGAGCGAGGTTTTCCTGAAGTAGAAGCATTCTCATAAGTAGGATACCAAGCATCGGCACACCATTCCCAAACGTTACCATGTAAATCATATAACCCGAATCCATTGGGATAAAACGCACTCACCGATGTGGTTTCTTGACGATAAATACTCGAACTTTCCCCTGCATATAAACGTTTAGCCATATAATTAGCCAAATCACCCGTTAACGTTGGTCCGAAATAAAATGGAGTGGTGCTTCCTCCTCGACAGGCGTATTCCCATTGTGCTTCACTAGGCAGTTGATAAGGACGTTGGGTATATTGAGTGAGGCGATCGCAAAATTCTACTGCCTCTTCCCAGGAAATAGACTCTACTGGGCGATCGCTTCCTTTAAAACTAGAGGGTTCAGTCGGTAACTCTCGATTAACCTTAGGATATTGAGCAACGATTTCCCATTGTTTTTGAGTAACGGGAAATTTCCCCAAGAAAAACCCTTTTAAAGTCACTGAATGTTGGGGTTGCTCACACACTTGAGATCCGATTTCATCAGAAGTTGAACCCATCATAAACGTTTCTTCGGGAATATAAATCATTTCCAAACTATTGCCATCTCCCAAATCTTCCTTAAACCCTTGAGACTCACCTTTTATCCGTTCTAAAATGGTTCCTGTTTCATCAATAACCGGTCTTTCAAAAGAAAATTTTTGTAGCGGCGGTGTTTTAACCGATAAGATAGGTTGAGACTTTTTCTCTTTCTCTTTAGGAACAATGACCTCAGAAGGTTTATCAGATATAGAAGAAGATTCTAGACGATCAAGCCGTTTTTCAATGCTCAATAGTCTTTCTTCAATTGAAGAGGGTTTTTCTTTTTCATCTGCTTCTAGATATTGAGATAAAGCATGAGTGATCACCTTAGACTTAGGAAGACCAACAGCATTAGTATGAGCTAATAATTTTTCATATAATTTCGGCGGTATTCTCACACTAACCTGAATATTACTCATAAGAATGAAGAGAAGAACTTAACAATTAACGATAACGATCTGCAAGCATAACAAATTTTTCTCAATTTTTACAATCGTTTTCCTTTTCTTAATGTCAGTTAAGACAATTGATTATAAGTTGAATCCGATTTGACCAACTTAATGATAAAATCTCTGAGACTTTACCCCAAAAATGCGAAGCCATGATTCAACTTAAACCCCGAACCCTCAGACTATTTCATCTTATTGCCTTGAGTAGCGGGTTAATTTTCCTCTTATCTCGTGTTACCCTTGCTCAAGGGGAATCCTCTAATCATGCGATCGCTAAATTTAATTGGTTTAAAGCGGTTATTTTGGGCATGGTACAGGGGTTAACAGAATTTTTACCCATTAGTAGCACCGCTCATTTAAAAGTGGTTCCTGTGGCGTTAGGTTGGGGTGATCCAGGGGTTGCTTTTACAGCAGTGATTCAATTAGGGAGTATTGCTGCGGTGTTGTGGTATTTTTGGTCAGATTTAAGTCAAATTACCAGAGGTATGATCAAAGCGATTCGTCATTCTGATTATCAATCCCATGATTTTCGGTTAGGGGTGGGTATTGCGTTAGGAACGTTACCGATTGTCTTTTGTGGCTTATTAATGAAACTGTTGATCAGTGATTTAGATAATTCACCTTTACGTAGTATTGGGGTTATTGCTGGTGCTTCGATTGTCATGGCGTTGTTGTTAGCTTTATCGGAAAAAATCAGCACCCATAAACGCAGTTTTGAAGAATTAAGTTGGCAAGACATACTTTTAATAGGTTTGGCTCAATCTTTAGCTTTGATTCCTGGGGTGTCTCGTTCTGGAGCAACCATAACTTTTGGCTTATTTCTCAATTTAGAGCGAGCAGCCGCAGCTAGATTTTCCTTTTTATTAGGAATTCCAGCTATTACTTTATCCGGGTTAGTAGAGTTAAAAGAAATGTTTGATGTGGGACTTTCTAATGATATTATTGTTCCACTGATTGTCGGGGTTATTTCTTCTGCTATCTTTTCTTATTTAGCGATCGCTTGGTTAATTCGTTATTTACAAAAACAAGATACTTGGATTTTTGTTTGGTATCGTTTAGGGTTTGGTTTATTTATTTTAGGTTCTATGTTTTTTAGTTAATAATAACTATTACTTTTTTTTATAAAATAATGGTGCATTGCTCTTTATTAATTCACCCTAGTGAACTGACACAAATAAAATGAAGTAATAGGAATGTGAGCATCTTGCTCACTTGCTCTAAAAATAGCAAGCAAGATGCTTGCATTCCTTGAAACATAATAAACTAAATTAATTGCGTCAATCCATTAGTCCATAAAAGAGAAATTTAAGTCAAAAATAAAATTTATTCAAGCATATCCATTATTCCCCGTATTCTTTGGGTATCTCTTTGTGTTTGTCTTCTTCGCTGTTCAATATAGTCGTCATTTCTGCGTCGATTTTGTTTATTCATAGCGTCCCATACTTCATAGCATTCAGGATATTCTTTAAATAATCCACTTAAAGCTTGAGCTCTTTGGAAGCTATCTGAATACCTTGAGTTAATTATATAAAATGCTCTTTGACATTCTCCCACAGATGTATTTTGTGCCAAAGTTAGCTCAATAGGAACAGTTAAACTTGTAATCGACGCTGTTATTAAAAAGGCTGTAAATTTTAACATTAATTTACCTCACACTTTTGATTTTTTACAGTTAAATTTTAATGTTTCTTTGAAATCTTAATTGCAGTAAACATAATTTGTCAAGTAATTTGCTCACAACAAAATCACGTAATATGTAATAAAAAATTGTATTTTGCAACTTAATACAAAGTAACTTAAATAACAATAGTTAGGGAAAACAGATGTAAACAATAGAAAAGAATAAATGTGTATTGAAGATACATTTATTGATCAACTATTACCATAAATCTCCCCCAATAAATCCGTTCATGAAATTACCAAAGTGAGAAGAGTTACCACCTATTGTTTGAGTAATATGATGAGATGGTTGAAAATCAAACTGTTGTGGTGAACCACCAGATTGCATAACTATATTGTGCATATTAGTAATCCCATGAGCTGCATAAATGTTATCTGCATCAATTTCAGCTTGAGCTAACTGTTGCTTGTATTGAAGGTCTTTTTGTTGAAAATGGGCATAATAAGGGCTATTAGGATGTAATGTTCCAAAAGTATAAGCGATACCTGCGTGAGTATAGGGATTATCGTAAATACTACCTAAACCTGGTTGCGCTCCGGCAGCCATAGCAACAGATTGATGTCCTATGTATTGACTAGCAATATTTTCTGCATAGGGATTTCGAGCATTTTGACCCATCCATCCATAATTGTTCCCTTGATGATATAGACTGTACTGATTAGCACCATATTGCATAGTAGCAGGAACACCTGTATATAAACCACCATAAGGGTTATAACTTGGTTGTCCAGTTAAATAATCAGGTTGTTGACCATAATAGGTTGCTGTGCCAGTATTGTAACCGAAAGACCATGGGTTATAATTCATCTAAGTAAATTTCCTGAGTAGTATTTTTACTACAACATCATATTTAAGTAACTTATATATTTCAAGACGGAAAACAACGGATATAGTCGGAAATTCGTTAAAATATCTTTACAAAGATCGGAAAATAACGGATAATATCGGAATAATTTGTGATGTCATAACCCGATTGTTATGGATACTCGGAAGATTTTTAAACTCATTGATGATCTCGTTTTTAAAAACACAGGAAAACATCTCGATAATCTACAATTAGCCATTTTAAAAAGTGCTTTTAATGGTCAAAAATATGCAAAAATAGCAGAAGAATATAACTGTTCTGAAGGTCACGCTAGAGATAAAGCTTATGAACTTTGGTCTATTCTTTCAGAGGTGTTAGGAGAAAAATTAAATAAGTCAAATGTTCGCTCAGTAATTGAAAGATTGATAATTAGTAATAGTATTAATAATTTAGGCAATAAATCTGTAAAAATTGATCAAGTTACTTTCTGTCATAATTCACATAAAAATACGGACATAGATGATTTTGAAACCAGAAAAACTGAAAATAGTTTAATTGAAGAGAAGTTAATACAAGCAAAATTAGAAACAGTACCTAGATTAATACAATTAGAATTAACAACAGAACAAATTGCACAAGCTCTTGATTTAGAGTTAGAATTAATTTTAGACTATTTGAAAAAGTAACTATATATTTCTTTATATTTCTTTTAATATCAGTTCTCAGAAATAGCTAGAGAGATTACTTCGGGGTATTTTTATTGATAATCAAAGCTTACTGTTTATTTTTCCCCTCGCAATGACAAATAAAGTAGGGTGGGCAATGCCCACCTTACAGTAATATCATAGTCTTTTGTTTGCTATTTCTATCAATTTTTACATTAGCTTATCCATTACTTGATTGTTGCTGTTCTTCATTTTCTTTGTTTTCTTTGTCCCCTTTTTCGTCAACTATCTCTGGTGTTTTTTCAAGCTTTTGGAACATTCGTTTTTTACGATCAGCTTCTAAAGTATCTTCAATTACTGTTAATAATTGCTGCATTTTATCTAAATTGCTGCGATAAAGATCGAGATCCTTTTGTAGCTTATCTGAAGAAAATTTTAGAGCCTCAGAGACTTCTTTAATGGTTTGATTCCGTTTTTCTTCCTCTTTCACTAACTCAGGATCAATTTCCATTAATAGCGTATACAAACCGACTCCAAAGAGGCGGCTATATTTGAATTTAGGATTTTGAGCGATCGCGCTACAAGTTCCCCATAATATCCCGTCTCCTCCTTCTTGGCCAAGTTTATCTTTAAACTCAGTAATAGAGAGTCCTTTCGCTTCGTTTATTAAAGCTTCTGCTTCTTGATGGTATTGTTCACTATTCCCATCCACTGCTTGACACAAAGCGTTAAAGATAGACGCTTTATCACTTTCGGGTTTATATCCCTGCATAAACCGTTCAAAGGATGTAACAACCCCTAAAGCGTAAATGGGATCATAGTTAAAATCCACATTTACCGACAGTAGGTGCATTTCTACTAGCAATTCTTCCACAAACCGCCGATAAATCGAATTTATAGGTCGGGTGTGATAACCATAAAATTTACGCTTGGTATCAGAAACTGTACGAATATTATCCACGAAGTAGAATTAAATTAATTTTCAATAGTAACTCTTATCTATTGTCCCCTGTAAAGAGTCCTTTGCCAAGGGGTTTATTTTGAGATGGGGGAGCAGAGGAAGCAGAAGGAGCAGGGGAAGCAGGGGAATCAAACTCCGACCATATCAGACTTTGCTCGCTTTTACGATTGACTAAGGACGGATTAAAAGTTCACCTTGACAGATTAATTTATCGGCATCAAGGTCGAAGGAATTAATAGAAACATCTGATCCTAAATCTACTGAAAATGGTTTAATTTTATTACTATTTAGGTCAGGAATTCCTTGTATTTCAACTTCAGATAATTGTAAAGTTTGGGGAGGAATAAGACTTAATTTTGCTTTAATTTTAAGAGGATTGGTTTTACCATTGTGGGTTAAATTTCCTTGCAAAATAAAATAAGAATTATCTAAATAAGCCCCTTCCCAATTAATTTCGTAACTTTCTAATAAGTGAGAGACATTTGTGATACCTTGATGTTCTAATAACGTTTCTAATAAGCCTTTAAACCCTTCTCCTAACAAAGCTGACGAAATAGATGCTTGTAAATTTTGGTTAGTAATGGCCACGGCTCCGGAAACACGAATCGCCTCTAATAATTGTAGGGGTTTACCTCGTAAAACTTGGCCAATATTAATACGAATATTTTCCCCTTTTAATTGAATTTCTCCTAGGTGTAATCCTTGATAAATGGCTCGATTACTATTTAACATTACCCCAGAAACATGACCTTTTAAAATTTGGCGATCGCTGCCTTGAATAGACAATTCTAAGGTTTCGACTTGCTCAACTTGGGAACGTAACCAAAGCTGCATCGCAGGAGATAATACTTTACTAATAACACGGCTCATACTGACCAATCCTCACACACAGATGAATAGAACAAGATACCATTTGCTTAATTTATGAATTATATAACAAACCTTTTTCATCTTGAGTTTGCCGTGATTTTAATTTAAGATTTTTCTCCCTCTTCAATATGGAAACGTTCGACAGAGGCTAATAAATCACGGGAAATACCTACCAGATTTTGTAATGATCCTGCCACCCGTTGAGATTCTTGGGAAGTTTCTTGGGCGGTTAATTCCACCGACTGCATAACTTGACTTACTGCCTTAGAATTGTCTTGTTGTTGAATCGTATCTCCTGTAATTGATCGCACTAAAGTATTAATGTGATTGGATACATCGATAATGTCTTCTAAGGAACGTTTCGCCTGTTCTGATTTATCCGTTACATCGATTACCTGTTGAATTCCTTCTTCCATTGCCGTCATTACCGAACCAGTTTCACTTTGAATTTGTAGTACAATTTGTTCAATTTCTTTCAAAGATTTAGCTGAGCGATCGGCTAACTGACGAACTTCATCAGCCACAATAGCAAAACCCCGTCCTGCTTCTCCTGCCCTAGCTGCTTGAATCGACGCATTAAGAGCCAGTAAGTTCGTTCTCGAAGCAATTTGAGAAATTAAAGCCACAATCTTCGAGATTTCTTGAGACGCTTCTGCTAACCGTTTAACCTTACGAGTGGTTTCTGATACAGTTTCACGAATTTGTAAAATACCTGCCACCGTTCGTTCTACCGCTTCACCCCCTTTGAGGGCGGTTACAGAGGAGGTATGAGCAACTTCTTCGGCTTCGCGGGCATTTTCTGCTACCCGTTGAATCGATTCGGTCATGATCTGTACAGAATTCAAGGTAACAGCTAATTCTTCTGCCATCCGCAAAGCATCACGGGAATTATTGCGAGCGAATAATTCACTATCCGTTGATCCCTTGTTAACTTGTTTTGCAGTGCGTTTTACCTGGGCGACAATTTCCCGTAGATTATGAATGGTTAAGTTAAAGGCATCAGCAACTGCCCCTAATACGTCGGCTGTTACTTCTGCTTCTACGGTTAAATCCCCTCTTGCAGCCCCTTCTACATCGTCTAGAAGACGAATCACTTGTCTTTGTAACTCTTCTCTAGCTTGTTCCATTTCTGCAGCCCTTTGTTGTGCTTCGTTAGTCGTGGTGAGAATCACACGGGAAAGTTGGTTAAAATTATGGGATAACTGACCTAACTCATCTTCGCAATAAATGGTAGCTTTGACATTGTAGTCACCAGCATACATCGAATTGAACTGTGTTTGCAGATCCTCAATGGTACGTTTTAGTTGATAGGAACTGACCAAGCCAAAAAACAAACTTCCCCCAAATCCCACTAAACCCCCTGTTAAAGCCAGTAATAAGATAGGATTGCTAGATTTAGCTTGTTTGTTATTTTCTTCTGTTTCTTCCGATGGTGTTGCTTGAGTTTGAGATTCTTCTACCTGTTCAGTGGTAGGTTCTTCTTCAGCAGACTCCGTTGCTTCTGGTTTAGGAAAAACGAGCCAAGCCAAACCACTAACCAAGAGAATAGCCATAAGAGAGGCCAATCCTGTGCTTCCAGCGGCCATCCAAGGCTTTATTTTTAAAGGTGCGTTCAAAAACCAGCTTAAATAACCCTGTTGTACTTCGGCCTTTGGTTTAACAATTTTAACCTCACTATCCGATAAAGACGTATTCGCTATATCGTCAGATTTGACCCAATTAACTGTTTGTGGTCCTTGTTCTGATAAAAGATCACCGGTTTGTAAACCGAGACTACCACTAAGGTCTTCAGTGGCTTGACTAAACAAATCAGAATCCGGTAACTGATCGCTCATCTCAGTAAAATCAAAATTAGATAAATCTTCTAACGCCTCTTCTTGAAAAGCATCAAACTCATCTAAAACTTGATTATGTTCTTGAACTTGGTCCGATGACATCATCTGGGGGGTAGCATGAAGGGTGGGGTCATCCTGAGGAGCATAATTAGACCAATCCTGGGAGGAGTCTTCTGGAGAAGGTGTCGAGTCGCGATTGCTCAAAGAAGGAGGGTTAAGATTAGAAGAAACCACAAAAGTATTTTCTTCATCTCCTGCTCCTGTATGGGCTTCAGTTTCTAACTCTTGCTCGTCGCCAAAGGAAAAATCAGGAAAATCCTCGTCAACAAAATCAGCCCATCCCTCGTCCTTTGAGGAGTTTGTGTCGGGGAGATCAGTTTGAGAATCAAAGGGCTTGACTTCGCTTAAGGTGGTGAAGGGATCAACTGGCATCTCAAAGGTGTTATGGCCTTCTGGCTGATTATCTAAGGACTGGTTAGGATCTCCTTGATGACCAATGGTAGGTTCTCCTAAATCGTCGTCGTCAAAAATACCACTATCCCAGTCTAGTTCGTCGAGATCCAATTCTTCACCCGGCCAATCTTCTGATACTTCTCGAGAATCAGACCACTGCTGTTCAATGTTCATCGACTCACTATCTATCATTGGTGGTTGAAGATTATCGTCAGGTTTATGGTTATCCCCTGACTGATTAAGAAGTTGTTGTGCTTGTTGTAATCCTTGGTTGGCACATTCGACCAAATCGGGGCGATCAGTGCGGCCAAGGACTGATTGATATTGTTGACAAGCGGTTTCATATCTTCCTAGACTAAAATAGATATGACCTTGTAGTAACAGAACATCAGGGTCTTCAGGAAAAGCCTGGGCCATCGGTTCCATGAGGGTCGCAGCCTCTTCATAGTTTCCCTGTCCATAAGCGACATAAGCTTCATTATATAATTTTGCGTAGTCTGTCCCGGATGCCATTGCCTTTCTCCTATCGGTTAAATCTTGTCAGTGATGAGTTGTGAGTTAAGGGTTATTAATTAGATATATTTATAGATATCAATTGAGGGTAGAATCATTTTTTTACGTTGCCCATCGGGCTGAGCGTAAAATTGCTACTTGGTCTAATAATCGTAAAACTTGATGAGAATTTTCTTCAACCAGCCATTCTCCTTGAACATAAGGAGCAATGTGATCGGCTACATTGGTGGGGGCTTGTAATTGCTCAATATCTAACCATTCCATATCCCCTAATTGATCAATAGCTAACCCTAAAATGGTTTCTTGCTCTTCGACAGCAATGACTGGAATTTCAGGGCGATCGGTTCGTAAGGGAACCGTATTACCCAAAAACTGGCCTAAGTCAGCTACCCAAATCACCTGTCCCCTCAAATTTAGGGTTCCTAAAAGTAAGGGCGAGGCATTGGGAATAGGTGTAATTCTGTCTGGACTTTGTTGCATCACCTCTCTAATAGCAATGGCCGGAAGAGCAAATTCTTCTTTTGAGGGTAGATGAAACCGTAAGTATAATTCTCCTTCAGGGGTTTGTAATGCCTGAAGTTCAGGAGAAATATCTTGTTTGTTCTCTGGACTTAAATCTAAATTCCCAACCATATTGTTTTCCCCATATGAATGATTGTGCATTTACTGCCGTAGTAGTTGTTGAATAGTGCCAATAAGTTCAATATCTTCAAAGGGTTTGGCAATGTAAGCATCTGCTCCCTGTTTAATGCCCCAGTAACGGTCAAATTCCTCTCCTTTAGAAGAACACATGACAATGGGAACATTTTGGGTACTCGGATTTGTTTTAATCCGACGACAGACTTCATAACCATTCATTTTGGGCATGACAATATCTAAGACAATGAGATCCGGACTCGACTCTTTGATACTTTCGAGGGCTTGCATACCGTCTTCTGCAATGATGACTTGCCAACCATTCTTTTTGAGAATTGTCGCAATCATTTTTTGCTGTGCCGGACTATCTTCTACCAGTAAAACTGCTCTCATAACGTTTTCTTTATGGATTGGGTTAATCAAACATGGGATTTAGCTTACTAATTAACAAACTCTAAAATGATTTGTTTAGTAATAATTAATAGATCGCAGACTGAAACCTTTTTAACTTAACCCTATTGTTAAGGGCAGATGAATTATGAATTAATCAATAATTCTGCTCCCCAAGTGTACATACTTAATTTGCCCAAATTTTCTGAGAAAACAACAAGACAACGAGAGAAATTTTTTGAGTTATCCCTATCTCCTCATTTAATCGCTACTGGTTTTAGGTTGGACATATTTTTCGATCAACAATAATAACTCTTGTTCTCCAAAGGGTTTGGTGAGGTAATCCGTTGCTCCCATCATGCGCGCCCGAATTCGGTCAATAAAGCCTTCTTTTCCTGTGAGCATGATGATGGGAGTCGATTGAAACGCCTGGGAATGTCTTAACATGGCGCAAATCTCATAACCATCTAATTTGGGCATAGCGATGTCACATAAAATTAGATCGGGATTAAGTTCAAATATCAGTGTTAATCCTGAGAGGGGATCGGTAATTAAGGAGATATCATAGCCATTATTCTTTAAAATAGCTTCTACTGTTTTGCCAATGGTTAGATCATCGTCAATACAGACAACATGATGGCTATTTCTGCTCGTGGATGGGTCCCAACGGTTTTTAGGCACAGATACAGAAGGAGTCCTAGCCATCACTGAATGTAACCATCCTCGTTCAACATAAGGATAAATCCCCCGTGCCAGAGTGCCTAAATTCCTTTGTAGGCGACGGGAAAGCCGTCTCAAGGACGTTTTGCCATCAGCCCAGTGTAATAACTGTTCATAGACTTTTTCAGGTAATGTATTTTGTAATTGTTCTTGATCAGCAATGGTTAAGGCTTGTTGGGGACTCTCAAAGTAAGGATGTAACTGTTTCCACTGTTGTACCTCTTTCATCATTTCCATCAATAATGGACTGATTTCTACACTGGTTAAAAGAGGATCTAATCCTGAACCCATTTCAAAAATAAATCCCCCTTGTCGTAAACTTAGTAAATCAAAGAGGGTTTCTCTGACCATTTGTTGAATAATATTTTTTCCCTGCTCGGGGGTTAAGCGATGTTGCTTAATTAATTGCCACAAGTAAGCATATTCAATTTCGTTATGATTGATTTTCTCGATACTTTCAAGTTCTTCGGGGATGAGTTTCACTTGATAACGAGATAGATAGTCTCGTAAACGACGACACCCTTGGTTTTGACTGTGGATGGTGTAAACGATTTGTCCGTTGACAAAAAAAACTAACCAAAATATTCTAGGAGCCTGAATTGTAATCGGTTGAAATGGACTGAGGTTGGTTCCCTCAAAAGCATCGCCTTGGTTCCCTAAAGCGGTTTGATAGGCTTCAATTAACAGTTCTCCAGTTCGTTGTCCCAGTTCGATCAGTTGCAGGATGCTGCGTATATCAATTTCATTTAAAGTTCCCTGCATAATGATTAACGAATAGTGATAATTTTGACGATAAACGAAGAGATAATCACAAAAGTACAATTAACTAATTCTAGTGTTCTGTTAACTCTAGAATAAACTTAGTCTAGCATCAAGATAAAAGCTAGGCTATGATTAAAATAAAGCACTGTTTATAGGATAGGATGACTCAAAAACTATTTAATTAGGTTGTGTGGATATGCGACAATAATAGATTAAGGTCATGCCATAGAGGCAATCTTGTGATCACAGGGAGTATAACCGTTGGATATTTTCTTCCTACATTAAATTACGTCCCTCGAGATTATCCCCATGTTAACAATCTAGGCAACAGCAATATCGAGAGGATTGTGGCTCGTGCTATATCTTGCAGAAGTCAAAAAACAGACAAGAGGTTTCATAGGTGGTTCTCGGACAGAAATTAAACTCTTAGCTTGTCAACATAACGATCAAACTTGGAGTTCTGTCCCTGGTGAAGAAATAGTCGCCCTTGAAGAATTAGATCAAGTGGGGGAAGGAACCCTATTGATGGTTAATTTAGGTAATAATCGTCAAGTTCAGGGAGACCCAGAACCAGCTGCTCCTGAATTAGTGCGACAATTGCAAAAGTTATCTCGTCTTTCAGAAAAGCTGAAAACTCAACAAGAAGAGATAGAACAGTGGAAACAATCTCTGACTTATCAAAGTCAAGAGTTAACGCGTCGCGAAGCAGAGATTGAAGCTCGTCTCGAACAATTAGAAGAAGTCGAAAAAGAACTATCTCAGATTGAACGCCGTCGTCAAGAAGCGGACTCAGCATGGAACCGAGTTGAGCAAACTCAACAAAAACTTCAGGATTTTCAAGGTCGTTTTGGGGCAGTATTAGAACTTCCCGGTGCCGAAGCCGAGAGAATTCAGGAATTGATTGTTCGCATTGCTCAAAGTTCAATGGGACTAGAATCCCTGGAAAAGCCTTTTGATGCTGCTATTAAAGCCTTAGAAGCACAGCAAAAAATTCTCAATCAATTTTGGCAACAACTCGATACCCTTAAAGCACAAGTACAACGGCAAACCAGAGAAGTGCAGCAACAAGGAGAAATTTTAGACAATCGTTTTCAAGCGTTAGAAGAAACACAAACATCCCTCGAGCAAGCCAAAATTCAATGGGGCGTTCAACAAAATATCCTCAGTAATAAACAAGACAGATTACAAAAGGTTAATGACAATTTACGATGGATTCAAGAATTACGACAAACCCTAGAACAAACCGCTAGTGGTGTGGGGAATGTTGCTTCTGAGACCAAAGTTGATGTGGTGTCCCTAGAAAATATGCCCCTAGGAGAACTTGAAGAAAAGGTTAATAATTTACAAGGGGATTTAGATAAATTAGTTCGGTTTGTTAATGATCAAGAAGAAGAATTGACCTTGCAGTGTCAAACTGTTCAGGAGTTAGAAGATAAGTTAGCACAAGCAGGGGATTTTGAGCGTATCGACCTAGAAAATGAACTAGCAGAAGAACAAGAAAGAAAACAATTTTTAGATGAAACCTTAGTGGGTCAAAGACGTAATCTCAAAGAAAGACAAGAAGTTCTCTTACAATATTTACGGGTCTTGCGTCGTCGTCAAGGGGTAATGGACTTTGATGGTCATACACCTACAATGAATTTAGACCCCCTCTTAATTCAATTAGAAGAATGGGAAAATAACGCCACTGAAGAAAAAGAAAACCTAGAAACTGAAATCCAACATCTACACAATAGTGTTCAAGAAATCCAGGCTATGATCAAACAACTGGATACAGAACAGGCTCAAAAAATAAAACAACTCGAAGGAGAACGGGAAAATTGGCAGCAAGCACAAATTGAAGTGTCTCAATTACAAGCTCGCCTTGATCTTTATCAAAATAGTTTAAAACCTTTACAACAAGAACTTGATGAAGCCAAGCACCAACTCAGTATTCTAGGAGAATGGTTGAATCCTTCTTGATAACACTGAACAGTTACCAGTTACCAGCATATCTTGCACCTTCGATAATCCCCCCTCTAACTCCCCCCTTTGAAAGGGGGCAGGGGGATGGCAAAAGTATCTTATTTTAAGGCTAACTACTTGAGCATTGACTATCTTCTTTTTAGCTATTAAGTTATTTTGTACTGGTTAAAGATGTCAGTTAACGGCTTCATTGCTGTGTTCTCCCCGACTTTCTACTCCCTTGCCACCCAAACAAGCAACACGAATGATCGACTAAAACTACTGTAATGGTTTGCCTTTCAGGATAATAACAATAACCCAGTGATCCCTAAACTTAGCCATAGTAAACAGCAAATTCGAGTTAAATTTAATGCCTTTTCAACGGTTTGAGAGGTAATAGAATTGAGAGGATCTCCTAATAGTGGTTTTTCTTTCATGATGCCCTGATAAGTATTTTTCCCCCCTAATTGAACCCCTAGAATAGCAGCATAAATACATTCGCTCCATCCTGAGTTGGGGCTAGGATCTTTAGGGGCATCTCGATAACAAATAGATAAAACAAGTCTGGGTTTTCTTGATAGTATACTTAAGGTTAGAACTGTGAGACGACAAGGAATCCAAGTTAAAAGATCCTCAAACTTTGCGCTAAACCAGCCTAAATCGGTAAACGGTTCTTTTTGATAACCAATGGTAGAATCAAGGGTACTCGCTGCTTTATAAGCTAGGGCCAAGGCAACACTATTAACTCCAGGAAAAAAGCCTCCAGCGATCGCATAAAATAAGGGGGCCGTAACCCCATCTGTGGCATTTTCTGACACCGTTTCTACAAGGGCTCGCCATATTTCTTCGGGGGAAAGATTGGCTGTATCACGGCCTACGTACTGGCTTAATTTCGTTCTAGCCAGGTCAATCTTTCCATTTCGTAACGGGAGCAAGACATCAAGGGCTGCTAGTCTTAAACTACGTCCTGCAAAGCAACTTGCTAAGAGAATAATCTCGAGAAAAATACCCAAAAATGGATCTAGATGATACTTAATTAAATCGATGCTCCACCCTACAATTCCACTGCCAAGAATTAACCCTAATCCTAAAATTACACCGGCACAACGTCGTTGAGTCTTGGTGTGATAAATAGAAAGAACAAAATTAGAGTACCTTGAGATTAACCACCCCATCACTTGTACAGGGTGTAACCATCCCCAAGGATCGCCGATAAGATAGTCAACAATGGTAGCAAAGATCAGAATGATTATGGTAGCATTAGTATCCAAATTAGGTCTTAACCCTCAGTCTAGTTAGGCTTAATTATTCGGACGGGTTTGTTTAATTTTGCCGACATTTTCTTCCCAGTTTTGCCCATCAAAGGATTTAATTTCAAAGTCGGATAGATTAACCTGATCAAGACAGTTGAGGTTAATATCAAACCACCCTGGATGGGAACGGGGACGATAAAAAGAATGAATACCACAAATAGAACAAAAAATGTGTTGTGCTGTATGGGTATTAAAGGTATAAGTTGTGAGCGTATGTTCTCCCTTAATTAAGGTAAAGTTTTTAGGGGAAACCAAAAGATGAAGAAAGCCTTTTTTGTGGCAAATAGAACAGTTACAATTAATGGCTTCAAACTTATCAATAACCGCCTCAAAGCGCACTGCACCACAGTGACAGCCTCCTTGAACCTTGACAGAAGATTGTGAATTTACCATAAAAATATTTCCTTAAACCACAAAACTAACGGCTTCTCCGAGGGAAGCTTTCCAGCTACGAGCATCATAGTAAAGATCGGCTAAAGTAATCTTATAAAGAGCTTCTTTGATCTTCTCATGGAGACGTTTCCAAAGGCTAAATGTTACCCAATCTTCTACTTGCTCAATGTCAGGGTTATAGTAGGGTAAGGGCTCAATTGTATCCCCAACAGCGTCCAATATTTGTCCTAAAGAAATTTGACTGGGTTGACGAGCTAACTGATAGCCACCTTGTGATCCCCGTAGGGAATTAACTAACCCACTACGACGCATTTCAATCAGTAATTTTTCTAGATATGGGGCCGGTAAATCTTGTCGCTTTGCGATCGCTTTTACTGATGTTGGACCGTAGTTCGGCTGTAAACTTAGATCCAGTAAGGCTTTAACGCTATAATGACTACGAGTTGTTAGTTTCATTTGCTTTATTTTTCTCAAAATTTTACTGTTATTAGCATAGGACTGTGATAGATTGTTGTTGAATTTATAACATTTTTATGAAGACAAAAGGGAGCAAAGTCAAACATTTGTAAATTTGATCAGCATTATAGTCGAAATATTGCGAACAATGAATTATTATTGATCTTGTCGAATGGTAGATAAATTTTACAAATTGTGTGTAAGATAATGATAGAGACAGTTAGTAACTTGATCATTTTTTTGATTGTTACTACAGTCTAAGTTAGTTACCATTCTGTAAACCTTATTATTCACACTTAGTTACTGTTGAAGTTAATGACACAAGATAAACCCCTAACCGGCCACGCTTTAGTAGACAAAGTTAAAGAGCTAGGTGACCTCAGTAAAGAAGAAAAAGCAAGAGCTTGCGGCTATTATACCCAGACAAAAAATGGGGTAGAGCGCGTTAATATGATGAAATTTCTTAATGCTTTAATAGATGCTGAGGGCATTGAGCTTGATAGTAGTGCTGAAGGACAAGGAAGAGGTGGACGTTCAGCCAGCTATAAAATTAGTGTGCAATCTAATGGTAATCTTTTGATTGGTTCAGCTTATACCAAAAAAATGAATCTACAACCAGGAGATGAATTTGAGATTACTTTAGGCCGTAAACATATCCATCTCAAACAAGTTGGCGCACCAGATGAAGATGACATATAACGATTATCTTCTTCCTTGGTTTAGTCAACAAAAAAATAGCGTCGCTTAGCCTTTAACTGAGCAACGCTAACCAAATCAGTAAAAATGTATTGTACGAAACGAGGGTTGCTTTCCCAAACAGGGAGAGTAGCCCTCATATTCTTATTGTATTAGCAAATTCATATTCTTATTGTATTAGCAAATTGATCTTTATCTGAATCCTTTAATTTTAGCAAACCTAGGTTATGGGAAAGTTAGGAACTGATAAGCTGATCATCAAAAGCAACAAAATGGAAGTTAATCCCTAAGGACCACTAAAAACAGCAGCTTCAACATCTTCACGGGAGAGAGAATATTTAAAGGCCCGTGTAATATCCGAACCATCGGCCCCGGCTTTGAGGTAACAAACAATAATTTCTTCAACATCGAGGCTCAGTTGTGCCTTCCAGTTAGGTTTAGTTACTGTCCAACAATTTAGATTTTGTTGATCTTGCTGGCAACCTAAGTCGGATAGCCATTGTTCAATAACAGGGAGAGCATGGTTATATAAGGGGGTATCAGGAGCAGGAAGGGTCATAATAGGGTTATTAGGGTTTGAGTCGTGTGATATACCTTAGAGACAAAAATAGGAACAACTGAAGCATAATCTTGAGGTAAGGCGGTATTGGGAATGACTTCATCGCCCCTCAGAATAGCAATAAAAATGGCCAAAACCAAACAACCCATTAAAGTTAATCCTAAAATAAAGAGGGCGAATAATTCACCCCCTGATAACGGGCGATCGCTGGCATCTAAATAAGCAGAACCGGACCATTGACCCGTTCTAGGGTTTTTTTGAGGTTGTGAGGGATCTTGAATTACATTCAACCGAGAATAACCAATTTGCAGATCATAGAGCGACCGCGTTTGAGGGTTAGTCAGTATCCCATAAGCCTCATTAAGACGCTGAAACTTAGCGGTTGCCATGGCCTGGGGTAATTCTGTAGTATCAGGATGATAACGTTTGCTCAACTCTCGATAGGCGCGACGTATTTCGATGACAGAAGCGGACGGATGAAGTCCTAAAATAGCATAATGGCTATTAGCAAACGGCATCTGAACGGGAATTTTCCGTGAGGTTGATTGTTTCGTAGTCTGCTGCTCAGTCACAGGATCATTTCTATCATTCCTTGTGAACTTATTGTAACCAAACTTACTAGAAGGTTTCTACACTGTTATGAGATTCATTTATTTTAAAAGGCAAGAGGCACAAGGCAAGAGGCAAAAGAGTATGTTGGCACAACAAGATTTTCCCTTTCAAGGGTTCTCAAAATTCTTGATTCAAGTTTGTTTAATTGGTGTGTTATCTTTGCTCATCAGTTTTAACAGTTGGGGAATGTCTTCGGCATTCGCTGCTATTGATGACGATCGCTTGGATGGTAACATTTTTGTCGTTTATGCAGGCAATGGGTCTTTAGTCCCGGCTAAATTATCTTTAAAAGGGTCTTTAGACAGAGAAATGCCGACGGTTCTTGTTTATTATTTAGATGATAGTCGAGATTGTAAACAGTTTGCGATCGTGGTGTCTCGTATCCAAGAATTTTATGGTCGGGCTGCTAATATTCTTCCTATTAGTGTTGATGCTATTCCTGTTCAAGATACTTACACAAAAGAAGAACCGGGTTATTATTATCAAAAGGCTATTCCTCAAACGGTTATTCTTGATGGTGAGGGAAACAAGGTTTTTGATGGTAAAGGCCAAGTAGAATATGAAGCGGTTGATGATGTGTTACGGGAAGTTTTTGATCTTTTACCCCGTTCTGAGTCTGTGGAGTTAAGACGACGTACTGTTAATGAGTTTAATGATGAATTGGTTGATAGTTAATAATTAATAATTAACAATTGTTTGATTCGGTTCATGTTTTCTCTGTTGATGCGTTTGGCTTTCCATAGTCTTAATGGGGGCGATCGCATCACTTTTTCTGTTCCCACGCCAGGTATTTTTTGATAAAAAGTAATGATAATTATTAGGTTTTGGTTAACAGTAGTTTTATTAATAATTGTTTTTTTGTTGGTATTAGGAATAATATTTTATCAACCCAGATGGTTATTACAAATAATCATTAAAGTTGCCCCTGGAGTTCATTATTTTGCTGAAACTGAGGATAAAGTTATTGCTATTACGATTGATGACGGACCGAATTCTATAACTACACCTAAAATTCTAGAAACTTTAAATCAAAATAATGTAAAGGTGACATTTTTTCTGATTAGTGAAAGAATTAAAGATAATGAATTTATTGTACAAGAGATGATTAAAAGTGACCATGAAATTGGTAATCATCTGGTTAAAGATGAAAAAAGTATTTTCTTATCTTTAGAAGAGTTTGAGCAAGAATTTTTAACAGCAGACAAAATATTAAATCAATTTTTATCAGATAATTCATCAAAAGTTAAGTGGTTTCGTCCTGGTGGGGGTTGGTATAATTCTTCAATGTTAGAGATTGTAAAAAAGTATAATTATCAAACGGTTTTAGGTTCAATTTTTCCCTATGATACTCATATCCCTTCTTCTATGTTTGCCAGTTATCAAATTTTAGCTAATTTACAGCCTGGTGCTATTATTGTTTTACATGATAGTGCTAAAGATGGTCAATCAGGAGAGTGGGGTGAAAGAACAAATCTAACCTTAAAACAAATTCTTCCTGAAATTAAAAAAAGAGGTTATCGAACAGTTACCTTATCAGAAATGTTTTTTGGAGATTAATATGGATACTGTTATTTTTCGTCCTGCTTGTCCTCAAGATGCTTTAGAAATTGCTCAATTAATAATTATTGCAGGAGGAGGTCTTTTTGAGTTTTTATTAGAAGATATGCTAAAAGATAACACTTTAGAGAATTTATTAGCAGCAGAAGTAAAGAAAGAAACAAGTAACCTATCTTATCTAAATACACAAGTAGCAGAATTAAACCATCAAATTATTGGAATAATTAAAAGTAGCGATGCTCAAGAAAAAGAAGTAACTCAAGAAATGAAAGATTTTGTATCTCCAGAAAAATTAGATTGGTTAAAAGATTCATTTTCTATCAAAATAGAAGAAGGTTTGTATATTAATTTATTAGCTGTTAATAACAATTATAGAAAACAAGGAATAGGAACTAAACTTATAAATCATGTTAAAAATAAAGCTAAACAACAAAATATTTCTCTCTTTAGTTTAATGGTTTGGTCTGATAATATCACCGCTATTGAATTTTATAAAAATCAAGGTTTTAAAGAAATAAAACATATCAATATTAATTATCATCCTCTTATGCCTCATCATGGTGGTATGAAATTAATGCAGTGTCGGTTAAAAAATAAATAACTATTTAGTGATTGACGAGGTAGTGAGATCATAATTAGATATATTTCTAATAACTACCTCATCATAATTTTTCAACTGATAATATAACTCTATTAATTATCACTCCAGCGAGCAAAATTCCGTTTTACCCAATCCATTCCTATTTCATTATTTAGTTTTATTTTTTGTGGTGAATCAGTATAAATTTTGGTTAAAATTTCTGCATCTTGTTCAACAATAGTTTTACTAAGTTTTAAGAACTGTTGGCTAAAAAAATTAAAGAAAGGACTTTTTTTCTGTGCAAAAAGTAAAACGTAAGTTCTAGTTTGATTCATTGATTCTGGAATAAATAAATGACATTGTGCTATTTTTGCTAAACTGTTATCTCCATGAAAAATAACTAAGGAAGGAAAATAATTTTCTAAGTGTGCTTCAATAATATCAGGAAGCATAAATAAACTGGGATTTTTCAGTTTGTCTAAAACACTACTTGGTGCAGTTGGTGTATGAAAAAAAGCTTCTGAAGAATAACCATTATCGATAAATTTTTTAAACTGTACCTCAGTAATTTTAAATAGTTCTCGATGAGTTCCATTTTGATGGTTATAGTCGTGCATATTTAATAACATCGACTGTAAATCTGTGGGAACACTGGTATCACCAATATAGCCAATAAATTCATATTGTTGCTCAATTTTATTAAGAATATTAGGAATAGGAATTTTCGGTTCATATCCTCCGTAAGTCCAAATAAATTCCCCTTGAATAATCAGTTCTAGAGGTGATAATTGAGGAAGGGTTTTTTGATGAGTTCCTGGTAAAATAGTACAACCAGTATGGTCAAATTCCAGTGCATGAAAAGGACAAACAACAACACTACTGTTATCTTCTTGTTGTTCACACCATCCTTCTGATAACATAGCTCCCATGTGGGGACAAATATTCGGTAAAGCATTAACATTGTCTTGGGAATCTTTCCACAACACATAATCTGTTCCGTATAAAGACACTTTTAAAGGCTGATTCACTGATAACATAGATTTGTGTGCTAAAAGCCAAGGCGCACCTTCTAACATAGACATGATTCGTTTTTTCTCCTGTAAATTCAAAAAGTTATGACAATTTAGAATGATTTTGTCGTTAGTTATCAAAGCTACCCTATTTTCAGTCGTAAAGACACCACTGGTGAGAAAAAAGCCAATCAACTCACCGAAAAGAACAGCAATAATATGAGTAATCAATCACATTTTTCAAAATATATGACTAATTTTTCATATTTGTCAAGATGAAAGATCATGGAGGATTTCAAGAATTTTTGCGTCATCAACCACAGCAAAAGCGTGGCCACCAAAGAGTTGAGAGGATTCTAGATGCTGCTGCTGAAATCTTTGATGAAGTGGGATTTGAAGCAGCAACGACTCAGATGATTGCAAATCGTGCAAAAACGGCAATTGGTTCACTTTATCAGTTTTTTCCCGATAAAAAAGCAATTTTTAATGCTTTAGAGTTGCGACATATTGAACGAGTTTATGTCATGTGGGAAAGATTATTTAACCCTAAAGTCATTCAACTACCGTTTGAAACATTTATACAGACAATCAACCATGAATTTCAAGAATTATTTTCACACCCTTCATCTCGCATTGTTTTTGTTCAATATTTTACAGCCAATGCAATTTTTAAAAACATTGATGACAGTTTTACGGAAGAAGCTATCTCTGTAATGGCCGATTTACTGAAAAAACGAAATTCAGCACTTAAAAAAGAAAGAACTGACTTATTAGCACAAATTTGTGTCAATATTATTAATGTTTTATTATTAGTTGCACTTCGTAGTGATCAGGATCAACGCCAAGCAATTTTTGAAGAAATCGAAATCGTAATGATGAACTATTTACGTCCTCATATTGGTGACGAAATCCTTCAGCATCAAAATAGTGAATCTCCCATTGAAAAACTAACTCAAAAGTATCAACTTAATGAGCGTCAATCTATTGCGTTAATTGAAATTATTCATCATGGTTCATTGAATATTCAACAGTATGAATCCTTTTCTTTTCAAGTATCTAGAAGAACATTACAAAGAGACTTGCAAAAGATGGTAAAACAAGGATTATTGATTAATACAGGAAAAACAAATCAGCTACTTTATTATCTGAACCCTATAATAAATTTATAAGTTTATGGGTTCATTGTTATCGTAGAATTATATTTTTCTGAAGAATATTAAATGCTGTTGAGGTAATACTTCTTCTGTTTTTTCCCAGGTTAACCCTACAGTATTCATTTCTTGCTTAACTTGTTTTTCAGTCATTTTATGTAACGTTTTAATGGGGATGAAAGGATTTTCACGACGATATTCTGCTAAAACAACTTTTCCCCCGAATTTTAAAGATGTCACAATATTTTCCATCATTTCTCTAGGATATTCAAATTCATGATAAGCATCCACCATTAAAATAATATCAACAGTATTCTTAGGTAAATTAGGATTTTTTATACTCCCTAAGATAGTTTCTATATTGTTAACTTTGTTCTCTTCTTTAAGAAAATCAATAATATCTAACATTTCTGGTTGAATATCAACAGCGAAAACCTTACCATCTGGAACTAAAGAAGAAATACGAAAAGAAAAATAGCCACTTCCTGCACCAATATCAGCAATCGTATCTGTCGGTTTTATGTTTAATACTTCAAGGAGTTTTTGGGGTTTTTCTTGTTGTTCTCTGCTAGGTCTTTCTAACCATAAAAACTCTTTGTGTCCCATCACTTTTGCAATTTCTCGGCCTAAATAAAATTTCCCAATTCCATCACGACTATGTAACACATGATGTTCATAATAAGGACTACTATTTTTTTCAGAGATAATAGAAGCGTCGTAAGTAAAAAATTGACTACCTAGAAGAACAAAAGCTACTACTAAAATTAGACTAAAGATAAATATTTTAAAAGATTTCATCAAGATTTAAGTATTTTTAACAAGTCATTAGTTATAATATAGAGTATAGCTTAATGTATCAAGTATCAAAAATTTTCGTGAGAAATCTTTGAATTAAATAAGCTAATAAGTTATTAAATGGGAATTCAAATAATGAATAAACTATGTTGGGGCGTTTCTATGGGTTTAATCAGTATTTCCTCTGCTTTATCTCCTATGGTTGCACAGGACAAGCAGTCATCTATTAGTTATTTTAGTCGTTCTCCTCGTCTAATTAATGTGATGACAACTTATCGAGGTGCGAGGGTTGGCAGTCCCAGATATTACTATACTATTGAGTTACCCAATGAAAGTGGAGAAGCGTTAAAAACCATTACAATTAATAAACGTCAAGGATTTGAAGAAATTGATTATTATCCTAAAGAAACCATTGCATTTCAAGGAACCCCTAATCATCGAGATAACCCTTTAACCATTGAAGAAACCACCTGGAACAAAACCACAGAGACGATGACCATTACTTTTGATCCTCCTGTGTCTCCAGGGACAACATTTACCGTAGGATTAAAAGCAAAACAAAATCCAGATCATGGAGGAACTTATCTGTTTGGTGTAACAGTATTTCCTGCAGGAAATAACCCTAGGGATTTATATTTAGGGAGTGGACGTTTATACTTTGATGGAACGGATAGTGGAGATTATGATTAATTAAAGTATCAAAATTATGTGTTTTTCTGCAACAGTAAGCTTTACAGCAGCAGTCAGTTTATCATTACTAGGCATAGGAACTATTAGACAAATAAGATCAAAAAGAGAAGTATTATTAGGTTCATTTCCTTGCTTATTTGCGTTACAACAAAGCTTAGAAGGATTAGTATGGACGGGTATTAATCATAATTTCTTAAGTCAATTGACAAGGGTTGGGACTTATGGATTTTTACTATTTGCTATATTTTTGTGGTTAATATTAAGTCCTCTTTCTATTTACTTTTTAGAGAAAGATGATAAGAAAAAGCAGGTATTATTCGGATTAACTATGTTGGGATTTTTATTAGGTAGTTATTTATTAATCTGGATAATTTATCATGACATTGAGCCTAAAACATTTTCAGGTAATATTTTCTACGATTTAAGATTTATTCCTTTTTTTGAGGTTTGTAAATATATTTACTTATCAATCATTGTTCTTCCTTTTGTTATAGCAAAATCTAACCAATTAAAATTATTTGGTAGTTTAATTCTTATATCATTTATTATCAGTCAACTCTTTTTTAAACTTACTTTAGTCTCAGTGTGGTGCTTTTTTGCTGCGTTACTCAGTGGTTGTCTTTACTTGACTATGAAACATTTATCTTTTGATGAAGAAAATGAGACAAGTTTTTTAATATGACAGAATAAATAACAATAGGGTAGGGGAGTATAATTTTTGAGTGACAAGTCGTCTTTAACTCTCTCCTTTGGACTATTTCGTATAGCTTATATTGGTTCAAGTGTAGATATTTAAAACTAAAATTTTTTATAATAAAAAGTAGATTAGAAAAAAATATGAGGAAATAATAATGTTGAAACAAACAAAAATAATGAGTGCTGGTCTATTGACCTCCCTGTTAGGAAGTTTAACCGTTAGTCCATTATCTGTATTGGCCCAAGAAAACATAGATAATTTAGTCACTGATTTATGTCAAACGTCTATTCGAGTTAAATTAGCTGCAAATAGAGAAATAGCACAAAATAATCGCAATAATATCACCTTTGAAACCGTGGAGCGATCGCAATTATCGAGGGGTCAAACCTTTATACAAGGACAAGCAAGGGTAAACAATGGTAATAACCAAAGATATCTTACCTATGATTGTGTGGTTAATGTTAATGAGGGGTTAATTAATCGCTCGAATTATACACTTAGAGACAATATCGCCCTTTCTAGCACTCGTCTGTGTCAAGAAGAACTAAAAGAAACGATCGCCCAGGATTTTGATGGTTTAGTTACCTTCAGAGACGGTCTAGAAACTTACTATATTTCTAACACAGAAGAAGGGGTAAGAGGCACTGCTTTAGTCAAGCGATCGCAACGAGGAGAGCAAACCTATCGCTTTAATTGTACCGTTAATATTCAACGAGGAGATGTAACAAGGATTAGCTATACTCCCACTAATGAAACTGATAATGAAACCATTAGTGATCGACGGATAATTAACCTCTGTCATAATAAACTTCGGCAGCAGATATCTAGCAATCAAATTGATATTGGTGGCATTATTGGTATTAATTTAGGTACGGGTACTAGCATTGATTTCCAAGAAGAACCAGAAATTTTTACTCTTGCGGATAATGAACAAAGAGTTGAAGGGTTAGGAATACTAACCGAAGGATTTCAACAGCGTCGAGTTAACTATGAATGTATCGTCAATGTTGAAAGAGGTACGGTCAGTAATGCTACGATTGAGTAGCTGATTTATAGTATTCATGGGTTAAAAAGGGGACAGCAATGAGTTCTCCTGTTGCGTCTCCTATAGTCACTTTTAAACCTTCTCCTCCTGCTTTTGTTTTGACATAAGCTAATCCAAAACATTCGTTTTCGAGTTGCATCGAACTGGTTAAAATGCCAACTTTTTTATCATCGACTGTAACAGCGTTACCTGCCTTAACCGATTGATTTAATTTAACCCCCCAAAGACGTTGTTTAACCCCTTGATAAGTGTTTAATCTTGCAATGGTTTCTTGTCCAATGTAACAGCCTTTATCAAAGGAAATAGTGGGCCATAAACCTGCTTCTAAGGGGTTATAATCTTCGGTTAGTTCTTGATCAGGATAAGGTCGTCCTTGTTTAATTCTTAATTGTTGCCATATGCGATCGCCTATGGGAATTATGCCTAACTTAATCACTGTTTCCCATACTGTTTTAGCTACATTTTCAGGCACAATTAAGGTGTACCCCGGCAGTTTTAAACCCGTCCCATTACTAATGATAACTTTTTCATCATTAACAGTTACAAATTTATGGTTTCCTGAAGATAATTCTGTAATGGTTTGAGTGGCTGTTTCCCATTGATTTAACTTGTTAGTGGCTTCTTTTCCAATGATGGTAAAAATAGCATTTTTATCAGAAATATCGCTTATTTCTATCTTATCCATCGGGAAAATGTAGCGATCCATCCATTCATAGAGAAAGGAAACACGGTTAGGAGAAACTAATAGTAAAATACTATCTTCTGTGACATAAGCTGTGACTAAATCGAGGGTTCTTCCTGTAGAATTGACGAAAACTGTGTCACATAATTGTCCAGGTTGAAGATTATTAATATTATTGGTGGTTTGATTATGGAGAAAGCGCAAGCGATCGCCTCCTGTTAATTTTAACAGTCCCCAATGACTGCGATCGCAGATAACAACGTCATCATAAGCACTTTTAAACCCTTGACTATCGTTGTCAAAACTTTCAATAATATTGCTGTCTTCTATTAGTTTTGCGCCTGATGTTTTTTGTAACTTTCTTAAGTCTTGTAGCATAGTTTTTTATTTTTAAATATTAGGAAAATTATCAATAATATTTTGTATCGTTTTTTGTGTTTTTTGTTCTAAACTGTCCCAGTTAATGACTCCTCCTTCCTGAAATAAGTTTTCATCAATTTCTACCATGATACTGTCTTGAGGTGATTCAGTCGAAGAAAATTTGTAATCGATAAAACAAACTTTAAAACAAATATCCCAGATACTTATAGTAACAGAATTATCCTCATGAGTTAAGATTAATTGATACCCTGGTAAGGGTTCTTTAATTTCTTCATAAGTCGCCACTAAATTCGATTTTTCTATTTGTTTACGAAGGTTATCCATTACGCGAATAAATGCAGGTTGCATCAATATTTCCGCCTTTTCCCAGTCTGTTGCATTTTGAAAGGTTGGTTTCATTCATTAATTATTGATAATGGACAATCACTTAGCAAGCTATACTAAATTATTAAGACACTGCTTTAATTTTATCTAACCTATAATAAAGATAACTTAGGTTTATCTTCTAGATTACAATAAGGACGACTAAAGCTTAAGGGCGATTCTAAGGCGTGTTGTTCCAAAAAAGCATAATCACTCATAATTTTATCAGTTTTTCCGTCATAAACCACTTGTCCTTTACTTAATATTATGGTTCTTTCACATAGTTCCCAAGCGAGATCAAGATCGTGGGTTGCTATGATTAGGGTTAAGGGTAATTGATCGAGTAAATTAATTAGTTGACGACGGGAACGGGGATCTAGTTGGGCCGACGGTTCATCTAATACTAATACTTGGGGTTCCATGGCTAAAACACCAGCGATCGCTATTCTTTTTTTTTCTCCTCCTGAGAGGTTATCGGGGTTACGAGAACCATAGATTTCGGGGTCAATATTTACGGCTTCCATGGCTTCTAATACCCTTAATTTTAATTCATTTCCTTTTATTCCTCTATTCATCGGACCAAAGGCTATATCTTCCCAAACGGTAGGCATAAATAATTGATTATCGGGGTTTTGAAAGACTAGGCCGACAAAGTTACGAATATCGGCTAAATTTTCATTCTTAATTTTCCATTCACCTATGGTTATTTCTCCAGTTTGGGGTAAAAAAATACCGTTTAAATGAAACTGTAGGGTAGATTTTCCTGAACCATTTGCCCCAATTAAGGCTACTTTATCACTGGCTTTGATGGATATATTAATATCTTTTAGGGCTAAATTTCCATCAGGATAACGATAACTAAGATTTTTGATAAAAACTGGATTATGGTGCATGATTAGATAATGACAAAACCCCTCACATTAATCGATTTTAACTTAACTAGAAGCACTGGTATAAAACCGTAAGGCAAATTGCCAAAAACAATGGGATATAATCAAAAGAAAGATGGCGAGTAAGGCTGAAAATAATAGCCAAACTTCTTGATTTTTTCCGATTAAAGTTTCTGCTGGAACTGTGGTTAAAAAAGTGACAGGAACCACAAAGGTGAAGAAAATTCGATAGGCAGCAGGATAAGCCGAAATGGGATATCTTCCTGCTTCTAATAACCCTCTTAATACTTCAGTGACATTGTATATTTTCACAAACCAAATGCTCGTAGCTCCTAACATAAACCAAATACTATATAAACTAATAATAGCAAATCCTACTGTTATTATACTTAAGAAACAGTTAGATAGATTCAAGTCCACTTGATAACTGGCATAGATTATAATAATTAAACCAAACATAATATCAGAGAGTCCCCAAGGAGAGAGACTTCTGAGGGATAACCAGTATTGACTACTGATGGGTTTGAGGAGAATAAAATCGAGGGTTCCTTGTTGCACTTGTTCAACAATGCGATTCAAGTTAGGCACTAATAATGTAGCAGAAATTCCTTGTAGTAGGGTAAACATTCCTAAAACAATTAAGGACTCGTCCCAACTCCATCCAGGAAATGTATAATCGGTTCTATAAAATAAAAATAGGGTAAAAATACTGCCAGTTAAATTAGTTAAACTACTAAATACAGCAATTACAAAATTTAAACGATATTCTAATTCTGCTGCGATCGCTGTTGCCCAAAATAATCTTAAAACTTTCCCATAAACTTTGATTTTATTCATGTTTTAATCTAAGGCATCCATTCTAAAATGAGACTAAATTGACTATCTTTTTTAACCCGTGAATTTTGTTTTTCTATTTCGGTAGCGAGACGAATTTGTTTGGTAATCGCATAGCCAAAAGATATATTACTAATACCCACTTCATCATCATCCCCGGGAGAAATAAAAGTATGAGAAACCGAGATATCAGCAGCCCCAGAACGAGATAAAGGAAAGATAATTTTTCCCCCAATATTAACCCCATCTTCTGAATAATTATTGGTACTAATAGCCCGATAACCCACCACTGGCGCAATATTAACGTAATAGCCTAAAGGTAATAGATAATATTGTAAATTGACCCCTCCTGCGTCCCGTTCTCCGAAAGAGGTTTCATAGTCTCCACTAACCGTTAAACCCGTTCGACCAATAAAAATATCATCTACAGAAATATTAAGCCCTCCGTCATGTTCAGTAGACGGAAATTCCGCATATCCGATGCCTACTCTAGTACGAAAACTAGGGTCATGATTAATATCTTCTAAAACGTTGGGAACCTGTTTCATCCATTTTTGTAAAACAGGACTATTATTAATAATTTCTGGTGGTAAATCAAGGGAATTTTTAGCATTAGAATCAACCGTTTGACTGTAAACAGTTTTAGGAAGGATATAAAACAGCGTCAACGTCATTACAACGTAAACAGCCTTAAAATTTGATGTAATTTTCTCAAACAACATAGTAAAAATTCAGTTGAGATACGGGGTTAACTAATGGGACTTAAATCAAGACAAAAGTCACCAACAGGTTGCAAAATAACTTGACGACCTGTCCCCTCAATATAAGATAATTGAATCTCTAAATAATTTAAAGGAAGATAGGGCAATTTTTCGGGCCATTCAATGGCGGTAATACCGGGTAATGCTTCCCCTTCTTCCCAATATTGTTCTAAATATAACCCTGTAACGTCTTCGGGTTCGAGACGATATAAATCTAAATGATACAAGGGTAAGCGTCCTTGATGATACTCATTGATTAAGGTAAAGGTAGGACTAACAATCGGTTCCGTTATACCTAAACCTTCTCCTATCCCCTGCACTAAGGTAGTTTTTCCTGCCCCTAAGTCCCCTTGAAGCAATAAAACAGACCCTTGAGGTAAATTTTGTCCTAATTTCTGGCCAAGGGCTTTGGTTGCCTCAGAATTAGATAGAATTAAGATGTTAGAGGGATTAATCATCTTTTAGTAGTTCTGCTAGGCTGTAGGGGCATTTTTTAGGTACACTTATTTCGTATTCAGTTTCTACAATTCGAGATGCTACTTTGTATATCTTCTCAAATTCCTTTTCTAGTTTCGTTTTCATACTAGGAGCAAGTTTACGAAGCATACCATCTTTAAAAGCAATTATTTCAGCTTTCCATTTATTACGACATTCAGGCAAAGAAACGTAGTCAATTTTTAATCGATGTTCAATTTGTCTCATCAGTAAGCTGACGACAGCATTATATTCACTCCGTCCCAAAGCTTCAATTTCCTCAATAATATTATCCCAGTCTAACTGATTAAAATTGCGCTTTTTTAAAGCTTGAGCTTGTTCTATTGTCCATTGATAGTAGTCCGTTTCATATAATTTTAGGCTAGTTATCTGATTCATGGGTTTAACTCCTTTTAGTAATAATAATAGGCTCAATTTTCACATCTTCTAGGGACTTCATAAGTCATGAAATCACGGGCTAAAATAGTGTTAGGAAAAATAGCCTTCGCTTCATTTAATAAATCATCCAATTGTAAGGCATTTCCTGGGGCGTAACGGGGGCTAAAATGGGTCATAATAAGTTGTTTAACCTGTGCTGCTAACGCCACCTGTGCAGCCATTGTTGAGGTAGAATGAAGACGATCAAAAGCCAATTGAGCATCTTGGTGGGCAAAGGTTGCCTCATGGATTAATACATCTGCATCTTGAGACAAAGCGATCGCACCTTCACAGAATACCGTATCCGTACAATAAATGACTTTTCGGCCGATTTCCCTCTCTCCACATAACTCTTGTCCCCGAATACGACGGCCATCGTCTAGAGTCACCGTTTTTCCCTGTTTTAGTTCCCCATAAACTGGGCCCGGGGGAATACCTAACGCTTTGGCTTTTTCGACATTAAAGCGTCCAGGGCGATCGCTTTCTGCGATACGATAACCGTAGGCTGGAATACGATGTTTTAAAGGGCCACAACTCACACTAAACTCTTTATCTTCGTACAGAATGCCGGGATGGATAGGATGAAAGCGAATATGATGGGGTAGTTTGAAATGGGAGTATCTAGAGCAAGCTTTTAGATAGTCTTTTAATTCTGGAGGCCCATAAATTTCAATGGGTTGACCACTTCCTGCTAACCCACAACTGGCCAATAACCCCGTTAACCCATAAATGTGATCGCCGTGCATATGGGTGACAAAAATGCGAGTAATTTGGGATATTTTCACGTCACTGCGTAATAGTTGGTGTTGGGTGCCTTCTCCGCAGTCAAATAACCAAACTTCGGCCCTTTGGGGTAATCTTAAAGCAACACTCGACACATTACGCGATCGTGTTGGCACACCGGAACTGGTTCCTAAAAAGGTAATCTCCACAATTTATCTATCATATTGAACACTCGTTTATTTATTGTATCTATATTCAGTTGAGAAATTCTCAAAAATCAAAGACTTATCTTATAAAAAAATAGTCTTTACAAGGGTAAGCTAGACTAGCATATAGAGAAGAAAATAAGTTACAATTTAGCGATTAAACACAAGTATTGCTATTCTAGGTCATCATCCTTCGGCAATTAACTATCTTCATCCATTAGGTTTGCTTATTTTTTCTCTGATGAACAATCAAAAATTAGAACATTTAGAATCTAGCTTTCAACAACTGTGTCATCTTCTCATCGATAAATTACATTCTGAAGAATATTTAACTATCGAATTGAGTGGAGAACAAACCCAATTTATTCGGTTTAATAGTGCAAAAGTAAGACAAACAGGAATCGTAAAAGATGGAAGTATTAAACTAACATTAATAGCAAATCAAAGAACTGCTTTTGCTACATTTCCCTTTACAGGAGATGAGGCAGTTGATAGTCCAATTGCAGTAGAAAATTTAAACTATTTACGTCAAGAATTACCTCAGTTACCAGAAGATAAGCATATTGTTTTACCGAAAAATAATGGCACAACCAAAGAAGTTTATCCAGGAAAAATATTATCTACAGAAACAGCAGTGAAGGAGATTCTTTCCCCCGTTTCTGAATTAGATATGACAGGACTTTATACCGCAGGTTCTATGATTCGAGGTAATAGTAATTCTGCTGGTCAATCTCATTGGTTCGCTACTGAAAATTATATCGTTGATTACTCTTTAATTACCCCAGAAGAAAAAGCAGTTAAAGGTATATTCTCAGGACAAAATTGGGATCATAATAAATATCTAGAACAACTTAAAACAGATAAAAAACAATTTTTGGCTTTAGAAAAACCATCAAAAACTATCAAACCTGGAGGGTATCGTACGTATTTTGCTCCTGCTGCAGTTGCTGATTTAATGAGTATGTTATCTTGGGGTGGTATTAGTGAATCTTCTTTACGACGAGGAGACAGTGCTTTATTAAAATTGCAACAAGGAAAAACATTATCTCCTCAATTTTCTTTGCAAGAAAACTTTAGTAAAGGAAGCATACCTAGGTTTAATGAATTAGGAGAAATTGCTCCCGAAATTTTACCTATTATTACCGAAGGAAACTTAGTTAATACTTTAATTAGTTCTCGTACTGCATCAGAATATAATTTAACTGCGAATGGTGCTAATAATTATGAGAGTTTGCGATCGCCTGAATTATTACCAGGGAATTTATCACAAGAAGATATTTTATCAACTTTAAATACAGGGTTATATGTGTCTAATTTACACTATTTAAACTGGAGCGATCGCACAGGGGGACGTATCACAGGAATGACTCGTTATGCTTGTTTTTGGGTAGAAAATGGGGAAATTATTGCACCCATTGAGAACTTAAGATTTGATGAAAGTTTATACAATTTTTGGGGAGAAAATTTACTTAGTTTAACTAATTTTGGGGAGTTTATTCCGAGAACAGGTACTTATGGACAAAGAAGTTTAGGCGGTATTTTAACCCCAGGAATGATCGTTAATGATTTTCAATTCACTTTGTAAAAATTTGTGTAGATAGTTTAATTTGATGGAGACAGAATCATTCATTGAGAAGGTATATTTGTTCAGTTGGAAAATTATTTAATCTTTCTCGCTCAAAAATTTCCTTTAATTCTTCTTCTTCTTCAATATCACCATCCCAAAAAAATTCGGTTTCTCAACGTTCTCCCACAATCGAGACTGTTTCATAATTGCTTTATCCCAATGATGATCAATCTGATATTGAATCTTTTGCTGTTCTAACTAATTCAAAGAAAGTAAGAATCTTGTTCTTGCTCAGAACCTTATTATATCATTTATTTTAGTAGTTTCATCAGCTAGATCACCCATAATTCTAAACACTAAGCAATTAGGAATAGGTACTCTGGTAATGGTTGACTAGATAAAATTTTTGGCTATTACTAATGTCAACCACTTTAATGCTTACTGCTATAATTAAGATATAGGAACCAGTTTTTAAATCTGAGTGCAGGATGCCAAAAGTATAATAATCTAAGTTCGACTCGTCCTCTATCAATCCAATCTGGTTGCTGTTTGATTTTAAAGGTGCAGCTATGACTAAATTATTTATAGGTCCTGTAGAGTTATCTGAAAATCCTAACCACAGAAAAGATATAAATAACAATGAAATTAAATGGGTTGGTACGACTCTGAGATTCCTCTTTCAAGTTAAAGAATGTCATGAAATTCATCAAGTCCATAAAGGGAATACCAGTACGGATGAATACATATATCCTCAAGTAATTATCAACACAAGATACGTCAAAACTTGGGAAGATTGGCAGCAACATGAGGTAAGATTAAATGGTTGTTTAATTGGTACGATTTCTAACAATTCTTTAACACAGAATCATCCTCTCCATCCTACCCAACCAGAAAATCCTGAAGCAAGAACCTTTATCTTTAAGGTACAACCTAAAATTATCAAAGTTAGCGATGTAATAGAACCCCATCTTGTTCCCCAGGATAAAGTTAACGTTTTATCTATTGATATGGGAACAGGTGGTTTTGGTTTAAATGATAGCTTTGTGCTTGACTCCATAGAACTCGAAAATATTCTTACCAACCTTGATAATTAGATCGATATTGGGAAAGTTTGCTACCAATTCCTCGCTGTCCCGTAACTGTGATGATACCGAATCCGCATTTCAAAAGCTAGTTACCAAAAACCCATCAAACCCTGTAAAGACGTTGTATACAACGTCTTTACGTTAATATATTTTCTAAAAAGGATTTGGTATGAGATGTTTTAAAACCTGTTAATACGCGGGATTGTGAGCTTAAGTCAACGACGCAATTAGCGAAAGTAAATTGTTGATTGCTGAGGCAAAAAATGTTACCCAATAATATCCAAAATTGTTAACAAACCTTGATCATGACTAGCTTTTTTGCTCTGGGTTTTAAAGCAATGATTGATGAGAAATATCTTTACAACCTATAATCAATATTACTGCATTCGATCAATGGTTCGGTATTGTATCGCCTCAGCAACATGATAACTTTTAACGTTATCATCATCAGCAAGATCGGCAATAGTACGAGACACTTTTAACACTCGATCCATCGCCCTTGCAGATAACCCTAACTTACGGATCGCCCCTTCTAATAAATTACGACTGGACTCATCCAACGCACAAAACTGTCGTAAATGGGAGGTTTGCATCTGTGCATTACACGACACCGAAGTATCCTCCTTAAACCGATGCTGAGCGCGATCGCGGGCTAAGTTTACCCTTTCTCTAATACTATCCGATCCTTCTCCTGTCACTTGTTGCGTCATTTCTTCGGGTTTGAGACGGTTAACCGCCACTTGTAAATCAATTCTATCCATCAATGGACCCGAAAGTTTAGCCCAATATTGTTCTCGTTGACGGGGGGAACAAGTACAGCGTTGGATGGGATCGCCAAAATAGCCACAGGGACAAGGGTTTGTACTTGCTACCAGGGTAAACTGTGCTGGAAATGTCACCGACTGACGAGTACGGGATATAGAGACATAACCATCTTCTAACGGTTGACGGAGGAACTCTAAAACATTGCGCTTAAATTCCGTTAATTCGTCTAAAAATAGAATACCGTGATGAGATAAAGAAATTTCTCCAGGTTTTGGGTAACTACCCCCTCCCACCAAACTCGGACCCGACGCAGAATGGTGAGGACTACGAAACGGGCGATCTTGTATCAAAGAGCCTCTATTTTTCAGTAAACCAGCCACAGAATGAATCTGAGACACTTCTAACGCCTCAGAGAAGGATAAAGGGGGTAAAATGCCAGGTAAACGCTTAGCTAACATGGTTTTTCCGCTTCCAGGAGGTCCTACCAAAATTAAGTTATGTCCCCCCGATGCCGCTATTTCTAGGGCGCGACGGGCGTGGGTTTGCCCTTTAACATCTTTGAGATCCAGGGAAAAAACGGGGCTTAAATCATCCTTTTTCGGGGGTTGATAGGTAACAGGTTGATAATTTTGGGGTTGACAGAGAAAGTCTGCTACGTCTGAGAGATGTTTAAACCCATAAACCGCTAAACCTTTGACGACTGCTGCTTCTTGGGCGTTATCTGCCGGCACTACTAACCCTTTGATGCCTAACTGTTGCGCTTTCGCCGCGATGGGTAAAACGCCGGCCACGGGGCGCAAACTGCCATCGAGGGATAATTCCCCTAAAAACAAATAATCCCCCAATAAATGGGCATCCACTTGCTCTGAAGCAGTTAATATACCCACGCTGATAGGTAAGTCAAAAGAAGGGCCTTCTTTTCGTAAGTCAGCCGGAGCTAAATTAATAATAATTTTTCGTACGGGAAAGGCAAACCCTGAATTCTTAATGGCTGCTTTCACTCTTTCCCTAGATTCTTGTACGGCAGTGTCTGGTAATCCCACAATTGTAATGGCAGGGAGTCCTCCGGCAACATCCACTTCTACCCCAACTTTTACCGCATCAATACCCACTAATGAAGCACACCAAACCCTGGCTAACATTACACTGTCCTATCACTTGATTATTTGCTTTATTTAGTATTCCCAGAAATTGAGGAAAGATGAGCAAGTTGATATAAAGTTACCAAAAAACACAAGCTTTATGATAGAAGATTAAAAAATAGCAATGTGTAATAGTTTTTTTCACGATTAGTAATCGTGTCATCAAATACAGCATCTTGAAAGATGAGTTCATTTGAAAATTTTATGAATGCAGTGTTATAAAAATTTCGTAAAATAAAAGAGATAAATAAACTAGGTATAATAGGAGAAGAAACAGGAATTATACAGTTTTTAAATTGTCCTAAAGTTAGATGACACTTAGGGTTATCAATTTCTTGAAGATTCTTAGGCTCATCATCAAATCTTATCAGTACAGCCATAATATCCTTTTCTAAAATATTAGCATAAATTTCATCATCTTCATATTTTCTATTTTTCAAAACAATAGATAAATCTTGCATATTAGCATAAGTCACTTCATATACTTTATCAGGAAAAGATTTACAGATTGGAAAATTTTGCTGTACAGACAAACCCACTCTTATCAATTGAGTTGTCATATTTTGAACATCATTAATAATTTTCCTTTAGCAGTTAATTCTAGTCGCCATGCTTCATTCACTTGGCAAAGTTGATAAAACTCTTCATCGGTCAGTTGAATGGGTTTAATATTCAGGGTAATAGTGTTCATGTGAATAAGAAGAAACTCTCGAAATCTCGAAGTTTAATTAATTAGTTTATTCACTTCTATAGTAACATCAGGAAAAGCTAAACAGGAAACAAAACCTGTTTTTAATTCAAGTTGATTGTGATAGTCGTCTTCTTGAGGATATTTAAAGATAATTAAGCGATGATTTTCAAGATCAATAATCCAATATTCTTGAATATTCGACTTAGCATAAATTCTTTTTTTCTCGTTTAAATCATAGCTTAAGGTAGAATAAGAAATTTCAATTAATAAATAGATATCTTCTGGTTCGGGATGTTGGTTATCATATAAGGTATCAGGAAGTTTTGCTAATACTAAATCTGGTTGTGGTTCAGAGTTAATAAGATTAATGGGATGAGCCGATCGCACATCTGCTAAACTGTTAAATAAAGTGAGAAGATACTTATAAAGTTTGTTATTACAGTTAGCATGATACGGAGTTTCTGGACTCACTTCGATTAAGTTTCCTTCAATTAATTCAATACGGCGATCGCAAAAAATTCCCGTTTCAACAATTTTTTGATACTCTGTAACCGAAAGTTTAGCAGTTTTAATCATTTATTATCGAAAGAATTATTTTAAGTATTTTCTCGATGACTTTTGACCTAATAAATTAGCTATAATATTGCGAAAGAAACGACGAATTTTTAACCCTATTTTCTGTACAAAATTCCTTAAAACTTGGAGACGATGACGCATAGTAGGTAAACGGAAAATATAAGCTAAACGTCGAAGCATTCCTCCTATTTGTCCATTAATATTGATTCCGTAACTAGAGATAATAGCCGTTCTTCTTCCTAAGGTTAACATATCTCCTAAATGAAGGTATTTAAAGGATTTTAAGGGTTTACCTTGGATGATGGCAGCAATGTTTTTAGCTGCACAACTAGCCTGTTGATAAGCAACTTGTGCTGTTGCAGGATTAGATTTCTTTTTATTACTTATTTGTGCTAAATCACCTAATGCAAAGACTTCAGGATAATCAATTAATTGTAACCTAGAATTAGTTAATAATTTACCTGAGCTAGTTTGTTGGCAATTCAAAGATTGAATTAATGGTTTTGACTGAGTTCCAGCTACCCAGACCACCATATTTACAGGAACATTTATAGTGTGTTCACCGTAATTTATAGTAATAGAATTTTCATGAATTTCTTGAACATTTGTGTTTAAATATAACTGAACACGACGAGAACCTAAGGCACGATAAGAAGCTTTACGAATTCCTTGAGACAACCCTTTTAATATTTGACTCCCTCGGTCAATTAATAATACTTCTGCTCGTTTTCCTAAACGGTCAGCTAACTTACAAGATAATTCTACCCCATTGGGTCCGCCGCCAATAATCGCCACTCTACAATGTTTTCTATCTAAGGTTTCTAAATAGTGTATTTGAGCTTGTAATTGCTCTAAGTCTTGTAGCGTTCTAAAGGTTAACGCATGAGCTTTTAACCCTGGAATATCCACCCAACGGTTTTGAGTACCTAATCCTAAAACTAGATAATCGTAATTTAAAATCTCATCATTATCTAATCTAACTTGGCGATTTTCTAGCTCAATTTTTTCGACAATGTGTTGACAAAATTGAATAGAAGTTCCTGACAGCAATTTTTGATAAGTTGGAGCAATTTCCCACCGTTGCAATTCTCCTGTAATTAATTCATATAATAGGGGAGTAAATAAAAAGTTGTCATTGCGTTCAACTAAGGTGATTTTCCATTGACCTGATTTAACTTGAGGATGGTAACACAGATATAAAGCAGTATATAAACCGCTAAACCCTCCTCCTAACACACAGATATTAATAGGCTTTTTAGTATTCATTAGAACTCAAAATAAATAAACTCGGATGGTGTATTAGCAGCTAACAAAATAGTTAACGCTAATAAAATAGGAGACAACCAACGGGATAATAATAAATCATATTCAAATTTGCCTTGCCACACTGCTAAATGTTCCATTAAAAGGACGAACAGTGATAAGGCTAAAACCAACAGCAATGCTGATGTTTCGTTAATACTATACGATCCAAACACAGCTTGCAAATTTCTCCAGGAATAGGCCGAAGGGGTTAGAATGGTTATTAATTTAGTTAGCAGTCGCTGACTGTTGGTTTCCATAAAGAAAAGACAACCTAGAGTGACGGAGAAAAAGGTTAATAACCACGAGATAATTTGAGGACGAGGAAAATAACTCCCCACTAATCCATAAAAGGGACGACCTAAATATCTTAATACTAACAATAATGCACCGTGATAAGCACCCCAGATAATAAAATTCCAAGCTGCCCCATGCCAAAATCCTGATAACGTAAAGGTTAAGAATAGGTAAAAAGCTGCCCATTTTTTATTTGATCCCATTAAAGGCAAAAAGACATAATCTCTAAACCAGGTACTTAACGTAATGTGCCAACGTCGCCAAAATTCATTGATACTTTGGGATGTATAAGGGGCTAAGAAATTTACCGTTAATTTAACTCCTAAAAAGCTGGCAATACCAACAGCGACAAAACTATAACCGGCAAAATCAAAGTAAATTCTTAGGGTAAATAATAGGGCAAAAAACCACACTGTCCAGGCATTATTGGCGATATCTAAATCGATATAAGGAGCAATATTATCCCCTAAGACAAATTTCATAAACAAGCCTAAAGAAATCCATCTTAAACCCGTTTCAAAGTTTTCTATCTTAAATTTAAAACGGAATGATTCAATTTGAGGAAATAAATCTTTTCTTCGTTCAATGGGACCTGCTACAATTTGAGGGAAAAAGGCAACAAAGTTAAGATAATCGAGAAAAGCAATGGGTTTCTTTTTTCTAGCGTTAAGAGAGTCTACGACAAAAGCAACCATCTGAAAGGTATAAAAAGAGACTCCTGGAGGGATAGTATTTCTCACAGGAATGGGTGATGATTCTTGCCAACTTTCAGGGACATTAATTAATAAACCAATAACATCTTCAACAAAGAAAGTTAGGTATTTAAAATAGGCTAAAATAGAAACATTAATAACAATAACAATAGTGGCGATTAACTTGGCTTTCCAACCTTGCGATCGCAACATCCATTGCACCATCAAATAGTTAAAAATAAGCTCAGCTACAAAAATAACAAAGCTAGAACGACTAGCATGGAAAAAGAGCAGAAATGATAAAGCTAATAAACCAATTGCATCAAAAAACCCTCGCCATAAGTTAGCTGACTGGGCCAAATAGCGAACAGTAAAAAAAGGAACACTAAATAAAATTAAAATCCACCAAAATGAAAAATCAGAGTAATTCATACATATAATAATTTATATTTAAGCGCTGAAACCCAATCATTGAGTTTTAGAGAAACAGAGGATAGAATTTTTAATACTATAGCAGGTCAAGTCCCTTTTCAGTAGCTCACAAACTTGAGTTCAGTCTTCGGAGTTGGGAGTTGGGAGTTGTACATTGTTCCCGTGAAATAATTTAGGGTTTGATATATTTAATTGTGAGAACTGATTTATTAAAAATTAGGGTTAGTTAAGTGTAATGCTTAACTAACCCCATTGATAATATTTATGGTTTATCTTTTACTTGAATCTTCCAAAAAGATTTCCCCATCCTTTTTTATCATTGTTGTTATCTTGAGTTTCATTAATGGGTGTTTCAGTTGCTGTTTCTTCTGATTCGATATTACTCACTGCATCAGCAAGATCATAATTTTCTTCGAGATACTTGGCTGATTTTTCTACCGTGGGATGATCCCAAAATAAAGTATCAGGAAGGTCTAAATCTAACCAGTCTTCTAAATCTCCTACTAAAGTAACAGCGTCGATGGAGTCTAGGCCATAACGGGTAAAAGGTTCGGTGATTTTAATGCTAGCAGGGTCAAGACGTAACTGCTCAGCTAACTGCTTAATCAGCCAATTCTGAACAGTTTCGACTGGAGTGGTAGTTGCGGCTACTTGGTCATCAAGCTTGTAGCTGGAGCTTTGAAGTTGCATAAGAGCGATCCTCGTTTATCGGTGAATGAGCTAATTGAAAAGGAACGATTGAAAACAGTTTATCTTCTTTATAAAGTTTTAGCAGTTCTTGGGCGGTATTTTCCACATATTCATCAGAAATGCTATAAGGTAAGGGTCGAATAGTTCTTAAGAGTCGGTGTAAACTTAAGACTAACCATTCCCCTTGAGCAAAAAAGTCCCCTAAACTTGTTCGATTGTATAACCACATCTGTAAACAACAAGCAGCAGCATGAAGGGTACAGTATTTTTTGGCAACTTCAAACAATTCAGGGGATTGATCATGGCCATATTCAAACTTTGAGTTAGCAATTAACTCATCGTGGGAATTTAATTCCTCTAAGACTAAACTACCCAAAACCATGACCTTTTCTAACACTTCCTCATCTACATCTGTGGTTTCTTTTAATGCTTCTAATTGTTGTAGAGCAATTTCTAACCCTTGCAGGGGATCATCGGCCCCTCGACCAAATAATTCGAGTTTTTCTCCGTTAAAGGGAGGTAAGGGTTGTTCTAGAGAAAAGATAGCTTCCAAACGTTTTTGTAAATCTGCGATCGCTTCTGGTTTACGACGGGCCCGTTGTTTGGTGAGTTGTCTAAACTGAAGCATCAGCGCGTGTAAATTAACCACCGTACTACCATCAAACATACTAATGATGGAATTATCCCGTAGTACCTTCTGGAAGATACCCCAGTCGTGTTCTTCGCGCATATAGAACCGTGATCCAAGTACGGTATAAACGCTGTTAATCATGGTTTCGATTTGCGTAGTGACAAAATATTTAGTCACTGAGGCCCAAACGCTAAATTGTTCAGGGATAATATGAAATCCTCTAGCTGCGCCAATGGTTTCACAATCACAAATTAAGATATCTAAAAAGGCATCGACTAAGGTTTTACGGGGTTGGGGAATATCGATGACCTTTTTCCCGTAGACCACCCGTTTTGTGGCAAAGTTTAAAGTCGTTCTTAAGGCTGTATCCGCTGCCCCCAAGGAAAAAGCAGCGCAGAAGGTACGAGTGACTTGAAAGCCTTTTAAAGCAAATTCTAAGCCGTCTCCTTCCTCTTTAATTCGCATTGAGTCAGGAACAAAACAATCTTTAAATCCAATCCCACTCATATCCGATGCGCGGATACCGTGGGTTAAAATTTTGGGTAAATTGTAATAATTATCAGGATCTAATTTAGATTTATCTACCATAAACAGGGTTAAACATTTTGGTCCCCCTTCTGGGTTCGTTTTAGCCAAAATGTAAGATATTCCCGAAATGGTAGCGCGGTTAATGGGCCATTTTTCCCCGTTGAGGATATAACCTCCTGGGACTTTTTTCGCCGTTAAATCACCCCCAACGAGATCACTCCCATGTTCTCGTTCAGAATAGCCTAAACACATCGCCCCGTTTTCGTTTTTGATGTATTGAGCTAACTGTTGCTTTTGTTCATCGGTTCCTGCCATCCAAGTGATAAAAGACCAGAATAGGGTGGTAAATGCGATCCCTATGGTTTGATCTCGACGACATAATACCCGAACAAATGCTAAAAATTCCTCAAAGGAAGTAAACTCCCCACCACACTCCGCCGGAACATAGTAATGTTGCAGTTTCCAGTTGTAAAGCCATTCGATTTGTGAGTGAGGAAATTCCTCTGTCTCATCAATCTCAACAACTTTGTTAAACGACATTACATTCTCAGGAGTCATAGGATCTCCTAAGTCTTTGTCGAGTCTTTCAGCAACCCAATATTGCTTGAGTTGGTGCATGACACGCCTCCTTTGGTAGCTTTGCTTTAGGCTATTCCTTTGCAGGGTATATTATAACCTTCACAAAAATTAATGGCTATTTTAACGGGTTTATCCAAACAAAGCAAGTTTTTTAGAATTCAGAGTTCCCACTGTGAAGTATTGCTTACTATATTTTGCTGAAAACCCTAGTGCTAGATATGTTTGTACCAAACAAGAAGGCTTTTGGCACTCGGGGAAAGTTTGTGTTAAAAATACTTGCTTTTTCTTGACTTGACATGGTATTATAAAAATGATGGAAAAGGTGTGCGCTTACGAACAACGGTGAGGGGTTAAGAGATGTAGGCAAAAGAAACAGTCCCCAAAACCGAAAAATTTGACAACTAAACAATGAGAAAAAGCGATCGCTAGATGATCCTCTAGATGTGTCTTATTATAGTTAAGGAGCTTACTGAGACATTTTATCTTAGTATTTTGTGCTTATACTTTTATTCTTTGGCATAAGCTAACTGGAGGCTTAAGACGACGATGGGGTAACAAACCTTTGAACAAAATTGCGACGCATTCCCCCACCTCGACTTATCAGGTGGGGGTTAAGGAGCAAGCAACAAGTTAGTCATCATAGCCTTGGTTTTCTATATATTGTTTTAGCACTGTTAAGGTAGCCCCAC
>NETF01000183.1 GCA_002172675.1 unicellular cyanobacterium SU3 | reverse complement strand
TGGGGAAAAAGCTCAATTGGTTGGTTTTTCGGGTTTAAGCTTCATCTAATTATTAATGATAAAGGTGAACTATTATCTTTTCAAGTAACTCCAGGTAATGTCGATGATAGAGTTCCAGTAAAAGATTTAGTTCAGGAACTTTTTGGAAAACTATATGGTGATAAAGGATACATTTCGTCTCCTTTATTTCAAGAACTTTTTGAGAAAGGAGTTAAATTCATTACTCCTTTCAGAAAAAAGATGAAAAACCGTTTGTTGCCTATGATTGATAAAATAATGTTAAGAAAACGCTCTTTGATTGAAACGGTTAATGATCAACTTAAAAATATTTCCCAAATTTCTCATTCAAGACATAGAAGTGTTGTGAACTTTATGGTTAATATAATTGCTGGTTTAATCGCTTATACACATCAAGAGAAAAAGCGATTCAGCGCGTTGGGCGGGTTCCCCGACTTGAAGCGACTGAATCAAGAAGCCATCTCTTAATCTATTTGATGATGAATATTCTTTACTTCCTAGTAATTTAATTCCTTCTGAAAGTTTTCTATTTTGAAATAATCACTTAATCAAATAGATTGGTTTTAGCCAGTATTTTTAAATACTAACTGGCTGAAATTGCTATGTTTGTTTTTCTTAAGATGCTCCTTTGTTTTTTAGGAATTTATTGCTTTTGCTTACATCGAACTCAGGTATTATAGTTCAGGTTCGATACCAACAGCCCTTAATTGAGCAGCTAAACGTTCAGCTTTCTGAAACGCTATGACGATGATGGGGAGTTCCCCTTTAATTTAGGAGGTTATGACTCAAAATTAGTGATAATCTGCTTAATTCTAGTTACACTAATATCATCTTGCTCAGATTTTGTATAAATATCCAATAAAACAATGCCATCAGTTGTTTGCAGCCAATAAATGAGACGATATCCACCACTTTTACCCTTTTTTATATCAGTATTTTTAATGCGAACCTTATAAACAATACATTTAACACCAGAAAGGCGATCACCCAAAGTTTCTCCTAATCTTAGCTTTTCTAAAATTGGCTGTAAATCGGTTTTAAGGTGACGGTATTTTTTAGATAATAATTGTACTTTACGTTGAAATTCACGAGTCGCCTTAATTTCCATTAGTTTACCCTTAGTCAATATCGGTTTCTTCCCATAATTGAGAGAGGGGTAAAGTTTCACCTGCTATGGCTTGTTGCCATGATCTCTTAAAGCTTTCTTCTGAGAAATTATCATCTACATTAACTAATTCATCATTAATTTCTTCTGGTTCAGAAACTAAAATAATTACTTTAACCTTTGAGGGTTGTGGTGAGGTAGAAGCGAGACGAAAATCGGGTAATTCAATTTTGCCATCAACCGTTACATTGGCAGTTAATTCGTAGGCTTTCATAGATAGATTAGATGAGGATATTAGGGTTCCTGATAACTTTATGTAAGGGTCAACAGCGGCTAACCCTTACAAGTTAATTTATTATAATTCAGGTTCGATACCAGCAGCTCTTAATTGTGCAGCTAAACGTTCAGCTTTCTGTCTTTCAAATTCGGCTTTTTGTCTTTCAACTTCAGCCTTTTGACGTTCTTGAAGGGCTAATTCTGACCCCCACAGTAACAATTCTCCTGCTTCATTCCACCAGCGCAACCAATAGCCTTTACGTTGTTCTCTAGTACCTTCCCAAAGCCCTAAATAAAGCTGTAATTGAGAAATCCAATAACGTCCATTATCATCACTAGATTGTATTTCATATCCACCAGATTCATCGAGTTGATAATGTTCAATTAACCCACTGTAAGGTTCAAAAATAATATAGTGAGGAACCTTGAGAATTTTCTCGTAAAAAAACCATTTTCCAGGGGGATAAGTGGGTTTACTAGAATATTCGTGACCATTGTTATGCGAGAGAAACTCCATCACAATAATCGGCGGTTCTCCTTGAAGTTGGGGGGTGTAGCTGCGATCAATTTCCTGTTGAGAGACACGAATATGGGGTATGTAAGCCCAGTCGGGAGCTTTTACGACAATTTTGCCATTTACTGTGGCGCAGATGCCGTAATTGGTGGTTGTGACAGTAGTATCAGAAAGTTTGCCCGCAACTGCTAAACTATCCGTTAAAGCTGCAGCTAAAGCAGGTTGATGAATATTGTCCACGGGGTCATCAGGTAAGATAAAATCGTCGGGCAATTTTTCCCATTTAATGTCAAAGGATGATCTTGTAACAGAAGTCATGTTACTTAGAAAATTTGTTTAGTTTTTTTATACTACACCAAAAGTTTATCAGTTTGATAAATTATCTTTTTTAAGTTTCTTTTTCTTGATCTTCTTGTAATTCTCTTAAATGTTCTGCTTCTTCTAGGGTTGCTTCAGGATCTTCTTCTCTGGATTTTTGAATATAATTAATTTTCATTTCTTCTAATAGTTCAGCCAGTAGAGATTGTAAGTGAGATTGTGTTTTAGGATCTTGTAATTCTCGACTTAGTGACTGTTTAAATTGAGTGGAAAGATGATTAAATAATTCCCGCCCTTCGAGATCAGCATAGGAATTCATTAAAATCTCTAAGGTAGACTCCGCTAAATAGTCAGCTAGTTGTTGAATGACACCACTAGGAAGGGATTGAATGCCTGGAATGGTTGCAATACCTTGATAGACATTAGAGTCTTTAAAAGATTCTTGTAAACTGTGTCTTAATAGGGCTTCTAATTCCGGTTTAACTTCGGGTAACACCCTTTCTATGGTTAATTCTAATAGGCGATCGCTAATAGCATCCACTTTATTTACCGAACCAAGTTTAACATAAGAATCAGAACTAAACAAGGCTTTTGCTGCTTCTCCACTAGCCACAGAATCTTGAGTTTGATTGATTAATCTTACTAATAAAAAGTTAGAAATTCTGTCGGCTAAATAAGCTGCTGGTTCATGGGTTAATTGGGCTAAGACTCGTTCAAAATCGATTAATTTAGATTGATGTATTCTAACTGTAACGGGGATAATTCTTAGCCAACGCCATGTCGGTAATAAAAACAACCAATCATACCAACGACGCAATAATCTATCGATAAAACTAACGTCATGATCATGAACGGATCGCCAAATTGCTTTCCGCATAATTTCTAAGAAAAAGAATAAAACAAAAACGCTATCAATGCGCCAAAATTCATCAACATATAATCCATTTTCATCAATCGGGCGAAAATAATTACTCGCTAACAATGGACGCAGTTTACTATTGAAAAAGTCTAAAGCTTCTGTCGTTCCTACGGATTGAAAATACTCTTTACTCCATAACTGATAAAATCCATTTTTAGCAGATAAACTATTAAATTCGTGGCGAACTAAACGCTTAATTGTTGCCAAAGTTGCCAATTTATTAGAGATTAGAAAAGGATTTTCATCTAGTAAGGTTAAACTCTGTTTTTGTAAACTATCCAGTAAAATTTCAGTTGATTTCGCCTCTAAACCATTTTGCTCGATTTCTTGTTCTAATTCATCCACAGTTTGTAAATAATACGTTGTTTCTGGATGAGGTTCAATCGCTTTAATGGGATCATAAAGAGTAACAATAGCAGGGATTCGTTTTAAGTACACATCCCGCAAAGGAATATAACTAACATTAAAAATAACTAGAATAAAGTTGATAATAGCAATCACTGCCACTACTTTATTCCAGAAACTGGAAATATCAAAATTTTGACTTTGATTATCTTCAATGGGTGTAGTAATCATTGTTTAAAATTAATAATCATCAACGCTTCACAATTAACTTATTTTAGGTTTCCTGAACGGATAATACTAACAACTAACCATAATCCTAACAGACTAGCTGCTGCAAACAAAATGTTACTTAACCAGAATAGCTGTGAACTTTGTGCGCTACTAGAAATATTAGACGCACCCATAATTAAAGAACCTACAATAATACTAAAAGCGATTCTATTAGCAGAATTATCTAAACTACTCCGAATGGGATCAATATTTCTTAGGTTAACATTCCATTTTAGCGTTTCAGAGGTAACCCTATCTAATAATAATTCCATTTGACGGGGCGATCGCAAGGATAAACTTTTTATATCTAATACGGTTCTCAAAAAGGTTTCTACGGGGTTATCTCCTAATAGTTGACGGCGGAATAAATCCGTCATTAAGGGTTTAATTTGATTGAGTAGGTTAACCTCTGGATCAAATGCTCTCGCTACTCCTTCTAAATTAGCTAAAGTTTTAGCATATAATCCCATATTACTGGGTAGGCGAATGCGATTATTTCTAGCCACTTGTAGAACTTCATAAAATACTTCGCTAAAGTTCAGTTGCGAAATACTCAAATTGTAATATTTCCGCAACATACTATCATAATCGTTTTCTAAACGAGCTAAACTCATGGGTTGCCCGGCTTCGGCTAATTCTAATGTTAATTGGGCGCAACGTTGGGCATCAATATCAACGATCGCCAGTAACATTTCTGTTAAAATTTGTTGAGTTCTCGGATCTAAACGCCCTACCATACCACAATCTAAAAGGGCTACTCGACCGTCTTCTAAATAGAATATATTACCGGGATGAGGATCAGCATGGAAAAAACCATTAAGATAAATTTGTTGGAAAAACGCACGAAAGAGAAGGGTTGTAATCTCTCTTTTAGGGTTTTCTTGTGATTCTTGATAAGCTTTTTCAGGGATTTTTGCTGATAGTAAAGGCGTTCCTTCTAACCAGTCTAAAATCAGCAATTTTGACGTAGTTAACTTCCAATGAACTTTAGGAATGACTAACTTTTTAGGGTCAAACCAACGACTTTCGGCTAGGTTTAAACGAAGTTGGGTTGTATATTCAGCCTCCATCGTAAAGTCTAACTCTGCTTTGAGGGCGGTAGTAAATTCATCGGCGATGGCAACGATATCATAATCTTCTCCAAAGTCTGTAAAAGACACTAATTCTGCGATGCCTTTAATGAGTTGAATATCTTGGTCTACCACTGCTTCAATGCCTGGTCTTTGCACTTTCAAAGCAACTTTTTGGCCATTTTTTAAGATCGCCTGATGCACTTGGGCAATAGACCCGGCAGCGATGGGTACTTGTTTAATTTCCTGGAAGATTTCTTGACTAGGTTGAGGTAATTCTAATTTTAAGAATTGGTTAATTTCTGGCCATGAAACGGGAGGAACATTCGATTGTAATTCCGATAAGGCTTCGATATAGTGTTTAGGTAATAGGTCAGGACGAGTGGATAAAAGTTGTCCTAATTTGACATAAACCGGACCCAAATCAATGAGAATATTACATAAGACTTCTGGGGTGGGTAACTGGGGTTCTTTGGATTGGTTTCCTGTTAGTAAACCCTTCATATAATCCCATCCGTGATGAAATACGACTTCTAAGATTTCTCTTTGACGGGATGTATTTTTTGTTAATGATAACATTGACATTTTTTGATTATAGTCTCACTCATTATAGTATAATTTCCGAACTATGATGAGCCTCTCCCCAACAGGGAGAGGTTTTTATTAGCTATTACCCATTATGATGAATGACTTTAAGCTTGTTCCCAAATTTCTCGGATTTTTCCAGGAAGAAAACCCGACAGTTCTGTAATTCTTTCTTGGGATAATTCATCTTTCGTAGCAGCAAAAACGGCTTTAATCACAATTTCCCCAGTAGTTCTTTGTGGCATTGCCCCTTCTTGTTCGACTCGTCTAATAAAGAGTTGATCGTCAATATCAAGGGTTCCGCGAATACGACTTATCCAAGCCACAATGGGATTAGTATCTTTCCATAAGTCAGCGATATCTTCTTGTATTTGTTTTTGGTTACTTTCTGTTGCTTTCTTGTTTAATTCAGATGCTACATTATCGACGGTTTTTGTTGGTACTAAATCTCTCATAGTTCGATATACAACCTCTGTCATTTCTCTGGCTTCATAAACATCAGTTAAATTAGCCCTAGCCATTACCTTTTCTAAGAAGGATAAGTTAGATTGGTTTACGGTAGTCATAAATTATAACCTTTATCATATTTCATGGGTCAATTATGCTCTTTAATATGAATTGATTCATCTCGAATTAGATAGATTTTCTATCTAACCCAGGATAGATTGTATGGCTATAGATTGCTCAACTATTAATTACTATCTTTATTCAAATAGGTTCTTAACATGGTTGCGTTTTCAGAGGTTCCTTGAATACCAGAACTTGAGTTTTCGATTTGACTTTTCATTTCTTGGATATATTGTTGCTGTTTGGGTTGTTGTGGGCTATTTTGTGGAGATTCTGTAAAATTCCATTGTTTCTGCTGAGATTTTTGCTTAGCCTTTGTTCGTTCCTTTTCCTTCATTTGAGGCTCTTCTGATAAGTCAGAATGCTTAATTGTCACGACAAAAGGAAGTTCATCGATCGTAAAATTCTGGGGCGAGGAAACAAAATTAACAAAAAAACTAGCAACACACAAATAAACCGGTAAAAGCAAAAAAATGACGCTAGATAGTGCAGACATAAGTAATAATGATTTAACCCTAACTATATTGACTCACTTTTTTAAGATAAACATGAATTCAACAATAATTCATGTATCTCTAGAGAGAATTGTAATAATTTATTCAACTAATCCAGACCTTAAAGCCCGAACTGCGGCTTGAGTGCGATCATCAACACAGAGTTTATTGAGAATATTGCGAACGTGGGTTTTAACAGTGCCTACGGTAATACACAATTTTTCTGCAATATCAGCATTATTACAACCACCTACAATTAATTTTAAAACATCTAATTCACGATCAGTTAGGGGATAGATTTCTAATAGTTCCATACTCGTCTCATTAATGATAGTTTTCTCCTCAAGTTGAAGGGATGAATTGTTATTAGATAAACCATTGGATGAACGAGGAGCGGATACGGAAGCAGGCTCTACTTTATCTGTTACTGGTTTTTTGATTTGTTGAAGGACAATATTAGCGATGTTCGGATCGATCCAAGCGTTGCCTTCATGGGTATTTTTGATAGCTTCTATGAGTTGGTTAAACTCAATGTCTTTGAGTAAATAAGAATCTGCCCCGGCCACAAAGGCCGCTAAAACGTCTTCTTCGTTGGTTGTATTAGTTAAGATCAAAATACCTGTTGAATGGGTGTGAGGGTCTTTTTTGAGGCGTTGGGTTACTTCGATGCCATCTATATCAGGTAAGTTAAGAGCGATGATCGCCACGTCAGGGTTTTTTTCCTTGATAATTTTTACTCCCTGATGACCATCAGGTGCTGCTCCTAATACGTCTATGTTTTCAACCTGTTTCAATGCAGCTAGTAGACCAACACGGGTTAAATCGTGATTTTCTACCAACACAAGGCTAATTTTACTCATCTTCAATTTATTAATATAGATGCAATGTGGACAAATACGACTTTGAGTTTATCCGTCTTTTGAGAGAGGGTTAATTTATATTGCGCTCGTTTGACAAAAGGGAACTCTAGGCGAATGCTATAAGAATACCATGAAAAGTCCCAGTTTCAGATGAGTATGAACTCTCTATAATCAAATTTAGTAATAAAGAACTAAAAACCTTAGCTTTTTACTGAAATTTACTCTAAAATACTGGTTTTTTGAGAAAATGAATTTAGAGAAAGTATGACTATATTTTTTGCACTATTGAGTTTTTTAAGGAACTCAGCAGTCATTCTTAAGTGATAGAAAAAAAATCATAATTTTTCAATTAACCTAACCAAGGAAAGATGGTAATAAGTAAGTATTTTTGTTGTGATAATAATAGGAAGTTTCAGTTAAGAGTGTTTAAAAATAAATCAGTCTTTTTTATATAGAGTGTGTGGTGTGTGATTAGCAATATTAACTGTTTTCCTAGAAACGAGACGGAGGTCATTTATGAATTTATTAAACAACCAAAAGAAGATCAATAAAGCTAGTGTTGTCGGTTTAATTAGTAGTATTTTGGCAGGAATTCCTTTAATGGCATTACCTGCATCTTCCCAAGTTATCATTGAACCGATCTGTCCTGGATTATACTACCAAGAACCTTGGAACGATATCATAGAACCCCCTGCAGGTTGTCCTGCTAATGAAAAAGAACTTTATACAAATCAGTCAGAACTTTATGATCCAGAACCTGATATTGATGATTATGAAGCTTATGATCGTGAACCTGATCGCGACGATTTCCAAGTTTATGATCCTGAACCTGATTATCTTGAACCTAACACTCGAGTCGTTCCCCCTCTTCCTGAGGTACTTAACGATCCCGTCGCCTTCATCAATCCAAGTGATGACGGTACTGTAGACATCAAGATAGATAACGATAGTAATGCCTTGGTCACTTATCAGGTGTTAGGTCATACGGATGAAAGATGGTTAGAAGGTAACGAAGAGATCATGCTCACCGATGTTCCTACTCCGGTAACCGTAACCATCATCCGAGAAGATAATGGATTATTAGAATTCATGACCAGTGGATCTGACTCACATTATCTCGAAGTTACTTTGGACGACGATACTATGTTTGATGATGTTCAAGGTGTCGTACGAATTCAACCTTCTGGAGAAGTTTTCCTACAATAGTAGGTTAAAGGATTGATCGTAAATAATAAATAATTAACTCTCCTATCATTGGGAGAGTATTCTTTTTTGCCTTAACGAAAGGTTAAAAATTGGGTGGCTTCTTTTGTAGAAAGGGGTTTACTAAGATAATATCCCTGTACAGTTTGACAATGTAAATTATGTAAAATATCTAGTTGTTGTTGAGTTTCTACCCCTTCAGCAACCACTCTCATCTTAAAACTTTCTCCTAAAGAGATAAGTGCAGAAATCAAGGTGGTATTATCGGGGTTTTCATTCATATCTTTAATTAAAGAAACATCGATTTTGATGGTATCAAAAGGCATTTGATGTAAATTATTTACAGCAGCATAACCAATGCCAAAATCATCTAAACTGACTTTAACGCCTAATGCTTTTAATTCTCTTAATACGTTATATGCTAGTTTTATATCTTTTAAAATAATTGATTCAGTTAGTTCTAATTCTAACCATTGAGGATCAAGACCTGTAGAATTTAATATTTCATCGACGAGATCAACTAATTGAGGATGATGAAATTGAGACATAGATAGATTAACGGATACTAAAACCTCTGGTAGTTTCTTAGTTTGCCATACTTTATTTTGTGTGCAAGCTTTCTCTAAAATCCAGCGAGTTAATGGCACAACTAATTCTGTTTTCTCTACCCAAGGTAAGAATTGTCGAGGAGGAATTAAACCATATTTAGGATGATTCCAGCGAATAAAGGCTTCTAAAGCTTCTGTTTTTTGGGTATTACTATTTAGTTGAGGTTGATAATATAAACATAATTCTTCTTTGGCTAATGCTTCATAGAGTCGCTTTTCAACCTGTGATAATGAGACATCAGCTTTGCTTAAGTTTTCATTGAGACTGTTATAATTACCTGTTTTTTTATGGTGAATTAATTGAGTTTCGGCATAATTTAAAAGTTGCTGAGGAACTTGACCATTTTTGGGATAAATTGCCATGCCTAAATAAGTCACCAAAGATCGAGTTTTATCCTGAACTGTAAAAGAATATTTTAATTCTTTAATAATACGTTGAGTAATTTTATATAAATTATCTTCTTCTTTGATATGAGGTAATAAAATAGCAAATTCATCCCCTCCCCAACGAGAAACAATATCACCTGTTCTGATACAACTTTTTAAACGTTCTGCGATCGCTTGTAAAAAACAATCTCCTATTTTATAGCCAAAACTATCATTAATTTTGCTAAAATGTTTAATGTCTATTAAAAAAATAGCCAAACAATTTTGATTGCGTTTTGCGTTGGTGACTGCAATAGAAACATATTCATTAAATAGAATACGGTTGGGCAATTCAGTAACTGGATCAAGATAAGATTCTTCTTGAAAGGTATCATCATTTCCTAAATCTTTGAGAGAAGAAGTTTCTAAGACAAAAGTAGATTGTTGTACAGGATTATCTAAATATAATGTTGGTACTTGATTAATGGGTTGTCCTTTAGGTTTCTTGGATTGCTTGGGCGTATTTTTATCAATAAAGCTTTCTGAAATTGTAGCAGGTGAAACAGCATGGTAACTAGCATTTACTTCACAACCAAAATTAATTAAATCTCCGTTTTTTAGTTCATGAATTGTACATTTTTCTCCATTAATAAAAATACCATTTTGACTTTTTTGACCCTCTAAATCTCCATCTAAAATCCAAAAAGAATCTTGGTTTATTTTTCGATTAAATTTTCTAATTAAAGTGGCGTGTCTTCGAGAAACTTGTTTAGAGTGGATGACAATCGAATTACTAGAATGTCGTCCTAAAGAATATTTAGAGTCTTCTAACGAGATAGTGCGACGGGAATTACTGTCTTCAAGAACCAAAATATAACGATTTTCGGTATTTTTGTTAGTGTTATTCATTGTCTGTAACTATTTTGATTTATGTTGCATCTTTTTTTAGGTTTTAATTGGTTCTTGAGCTTTTAATTTATAGTTTCTTAAACTTGACTTAAAAATGTTGTTGCATCGGTCGATTTTAGGGGACGACTAAACCAAAATCCTTGAATTTCTTGACAATTTAATCTTTGTAAAAATTCTAGCTGTTGCAAAGTTTCCACTCCCTCAGCGACAACCCTCAGATCGAAGCTCTTTCCTAGAGCAATTATAGCAGAAATGATTGCTATATTTCTAGAATTATTTTGTAACGTTTGAATAAAAGATTGATCAATTTTTAGAGTCGTGACAGGAAATTTTTGTAAATACCCCAGTGAAGAATAACCTGTTCCAAAATCATCTAAGGAAATTTGTACTCCTAAATTTCGCAATTTGTCTAAGGTTTCTTGGGAAAAATCAATATTTTCCATCATAGCTGTTTCAGTAATTTCTAACTCTAAAAGATGAGGTTCTAATTCTGTTTCTTCTAAAACTTGGCTAACAATATTAACTAAATTAGGTTGTTGAAATTGTTTTGGAGATAAATTAACTGCGATAGGGATAGGAGATAATCCTTGCTTTTGCCAAGCTTTATTTTGCCTACAAGCTGTTTTTAAAACCCATATACTAATGGGAATAATTAGGTCTGTTTGTTCAGCTAAAGGAATTAATCTCACAGGAGAAACATGACCTAATTCTGGATGATACCATCGTAAAAGTGCTTCCATCCCACTAATTTTATGAGTCGCCAGTTTTAATTGAGGTTGATAATATAAAGAAAATGATTCTTCTTCTAAAGCTTGATATAAAAGGTTTTCTAATTTTAATAATAAAGATACTTTAGATGTCATGGTTGAACGATAAAAACGGTAATGATTTCTACCTCGTTCTTTTGCACGATAAAGGGCTGCATCAGCATTTTTTAATAAAGTTTCTGCGTCTTCCCCATCTTGAGGATAAATAGCAATACCAATACTGGTTTTAATATATAATTGATGTCCTGAAATCTCAAAGGGTTGCTTAAGATCATCAAGGATACGTTGTGCTAAGTTAATGGTATCTTCTGGACTATTAATTTGAGGTAATAATAAGGTAAATTCGTCTCCTCCCCAACGAGAAACGACATCATCATTTCGGACACAGGAACTTAATCGTTGAGCAAAACTTTTTAGTAATTGATCTCCAATTTTATGACCCAACGTATCATTAATATTTTTAAAAGAATCTAAATCCAGAAAAAGTAAGGCCATTAAATAATCATTGTTTCTCGCTTCCACTAAGGCAATTTCTAATTTTTCATCAAAATAATTTCGGTTTGGTAAATCTGTTAATGTGTCGTAAAAAGCGCGATATTCTAAATTTTTTTCAGCACGTTTTCTAGCAGTAATATTAAATAAATAACTCCTAATAAGTTGATGTTCTGATAAATAATGAACATATTGTTCAAAAATTTCCGAACCAATAATGACTTCTCTTAACAATAAATTACCCTGAATATTGTGAACTTCTGACAATAAACCTGCTAAAACAGGATGTTTTAATTTATCTTGCCCAATAGTTTTAAACTTAATACTAGCTGCTGGATTAAGATAGGTTAAATTTCCAGTAAAATCAATTTCAATAATAGGGTTAGGACTGAGTTCCGGAAAAGAAGCCAATCTAATTAAATCATCGCGATCGCGCTCTTGTAAATTCTCGTCATTAATTATCGTTAATTTATTATTCTCATCAGCGATCATGGTTTCGATCATTGCATCTTCCTCTTGTTCTAATTGTCCAGGATCAAGAGGATTAAATAAATCAATATCTAAGGCTGTAGAAATAATATAATAACTAACTTTTGCTTGAGGACCAAAAACAACCATATCACCATGTTTTAAATTATGAGATTCTTTTAACTTCCCATTAATTAATAAACCATTGGTACTGCGATGACCTTCTAAATCTCCATCAATAATCCGATAAGAATAACTATCTAATCGGGGAGTCAATCTAACTCTTACGATCGTAGCATGACGACGGGAAACAACTTGCTCATAAATAACAATATCGTTACTCGATTCTCGACCAACGCTATAAGCAGCTTCTTCTAAAGCAACAATACGTCGCGCTTTTTGATCCTCGATAACAAGAATATGACGAAAGGATGATAGAGTGTTCATCACAGATACACAAAACAAGGGCTATTTCTATTGTTCCCAGAAGTATTTAGAAACTAACTATCTATCATCGGTAAAGACATAAAATTTGCAGAATCTATATAATTGTTCCTCGTAATTTTACTGAGGAGTTCTGTCGCTTCTTTTGTGGGTAAAGGACGACTAAACCAATAACCTTGGATCTGCGTACAATCGAGATCCTGCAATATTTTCAGTTGTTCAGAGGTTTCGACTCCTTCAGCAACAACACGCATATTAAAGCCCTTACCTATGGCTAAAATAGCAGAAATTAACCCCAATTCTTCCGAGGTTCCCCGTAAGTCTCGGATGAAATCTTGATGAAGTTTTAAAGTGCGAAAAGTAAATTGTTTTAGGTATCCTAAAGAGGAAAAACCGCAACCAAAATCATCCAAAGCAATACGAACCCCTAAATTTTGAAGATCCTGTAATGTCTTACGAGCTAAATTCAAATTTTGTCGTAAGGTTAACTCTGTTAATTCTAATTCTAACCACTGCGGATCAAGTCCTGTTTCATCTAGAATACTGGCCACTACTGTGGCTAAATGAGGTTGTTGAAATTCCTTTGCAGACAGATTAACGGTGACAGGAATAGGCGGTAAACCATCTTTTTGCCAAGATAAATTTTGTTCACAAGCCGTTTTTAATACCCATTTACTCAAATGTAAAATAAGGTTTGTTTTTGCAGCTAAGGGTAAGAATTTTTGGGGCATAATCATACCAAACGCTGGAGTTTCCCACCGTAATAAAGCTTCCATCCCCACAATTTTTCCTGTTTTACATTGCAATTGGGGTTGATATTGAAGAGAAAATTGTTTCTTTTCTAAGGCTTGATGCAGGAGACTTTCTAACCGTAACAAAAGTTCAGCTTCTGCCGTTAAATGGGGACTATAAAATTGATAGTGGTTCTTTCCTTGTTCTTTAGTGCGATATAAAGCGGTATCCGCATTTTTTAATAATTCTTCTCCATTGTTTCCATCTTGAGGATAAATGGCAATACCAATACTACATTTAATTTGTAGACGATGCTCATCAAAAATAAAAGGACCTTGTAAGGTTTCAAAAATACGTTGGGCTAATCTAACAGTATCTTCCGTATTTTTAATCTGAGGTAATAATAAAACAAATTCATCACTTCCCCAACGGGTAACTGTATCTCCGGCACGAATACAAGAACTTAATCTTTCCCCAAAACTTTGTAATACTTTATCACCGAGAGAATGACCCAATGTATTATTAATATGGGTAAAGGAATCAATATCAATAAAAATCACTGCCAATAAATGTTCATAACGTTGGGCATGGGCTAAAGCTACCCCTAATTGTTGCTTAAATAATTCCCGATTGGGTAAATTAGTCAGAGGATCATGAAGCAGTTGATATTGTAGTTCTTCTTCGGCTTGTTTTCGTTCACGAATATCCCGAACAGTTAAACATAAAACCTCTTGTCCTTGATAGCTAGTAAGGCTAATTTTGCCAGCAACCGCTAGTAATGAACCATTTTGATGACGATGAAAAGATTCTTTAATAATATAAGGATTGTCAAGGGTGATTTTTCCTAATTCTTCATTAAAAGTATCCCGTTCTGTTTCTAATAATTGATACAGATTACAACCAATAATTTCAGCACTACTATAGCCTAATAATTGGCAATAAGCTTGATTCGTTTCAATAATATGTTTTGTATCTGGATTAATAACTAAAATCCCCTCTGTACTTTGTTCAAAAAAGAAACGATAGCGATCTTTCCCCGCCGTTAACTTCGATTCTCTTTTACGATATTTCGTGATTTCAAATAAATAACTTCTTAAGCATTCACTTTCTTTTAAATAGTGAATATGTTGCTCAAAGAATGTTTGTTCAAATTGCACTTCTCGCACAAAGGAAGTTCCCTCGGTAGGGGTTCTATTTCCGATGAGATTTTGGAGAACGGGATGAAATGATTGTAATTTCATTAAGTTAGGAAACTTGATTTTAGCAGCAGCATTCACATAGGTAATCTGTCCTTGGAAATCAACTTCTATAATAGGGTTAGGATTAGAATCAGCTAAAGAAGCTTGATTTTCAAAAGGTTCTGAATCTTTCTTCTTTCCCTGATGACTAAATGCCATCGTGTTAGATTGTTCATCATCCTCATTCTCATCCTCTAAGAAAATTTCATCAAGAGAGGCCAAATTATCCTCAGAAGGAGCATTATCTAAGGGTAAGTAAGTATTAACAACTTGATTATCTGAGTTGGGATTTTTTAGTAAATCGAGTTCAGCAGAATCAACAATAATATGATAGTTCGCTTGAGATTGATTCCCAAACCGAATTAAATCCCCTGGGGCTAAATCATGGGATAAACAATATTTTCCATTAACAGCAATGCCGTTGGTACTTTTTTTTCCCTCTAGATTACCGTCAATAATGCGATAACAAGGTTGATCATTTTTATCGTTATCAATTTTTAATAAGGTAGCATGATGGCGAGAGACTTGGCGGTCGTACAACAAGATATTACTATTAGGATCGCGACCAATGGAATACGTATTATTCGTTAAAGGAACAATACGTCTAGATTGTTGATCAGCGATTACTAGCAGGTGGCGGACTTCAGAGGCATTACTCATCACAGTTTATCGAGAGTAAAGATTTATATTGATAATATTCCCGAAAACCTCAGTAAAATTAACATCATTCTCAAGACGATGTTTGGCCATCATTTGAACTAAGAAGAAAGAAAGTAGGGGTTAAGATTATAATGACAACAGCGATTATTTAATGTGGGGAGGGAAACCGATGAATTCAACTCAAAGCGGTCGCCAAATTCCAAAACACCTCGATAAAATTCTCTTTGGAGTAGCGAGTATCTATTTCTTATTAGTGTCAATGTGGGTATTTATCCAGATATCTGACTCAGATAAAGAAAAAGCTGAAAATACTAGCTCTTCTGCTGCTAATGCTCAATTTATTGCTTATCTACAACAATCTTTAAATGTTCTTAATCAACCTAAAACGGAAAAAACATTAGTTAACCCAGAAGACAAAGAACCTTCTACCGTAGCGGTTAAACCCCCTTCACCTCCTACACAAGAAAAGGTAATCGAACGGGTTTATGTGCCAATGTATCCCCCAACTCAGTCTCATTCAGCCCCTTCTAACTTACAACCTCCTTCCCCTCCCACCAGTAATAGTAAGATTCCCTCGGCTCCTCCTTCACCTTCTACTGCTTCTCCACCTTCGAGTGTTCCTGTATTAACTCCTAAGCAAAATACCTTTTCTGTTCCCCCAGAAGTTGCTGCTAATAGTCAACTGCCCCAAGATACCGATCATCAATTAGTGGGTGTTTTGGAGTCAGGACAACAATCAACGGCTATTTTTACGTTCAATGGGATTAGTCGACGCTTTGAAATTGGGGAAGCAGTGGGTAATAGCGGTGGTATTCTTATGGGAGTCCAAAATCAAAAAGCCATTATCTATCACAATGGTCAAACTAAACACATAGAAGTGGGACAAGCTTTTTAATTTAGAGTTTAGAAATTTATTATTTGCTATATGAGTATTTTTGATGATTTCAGTCGCTTTCTAGAAACACGATTAGAGGAATTTCTGAAAAATAATCCTCACCTAGAATTGCAGGCACTTTTAGAACAATTAAGAGAACAAGAACAACAAGCTTTAAAACTAATTATTGAAAAAGAAGGACAAAAAAAGCGTTTAGAAACTGAAATTCTTTCCTTAGCCGAAGAAATCCAGAATTGGCATCAACGAGTGGCAAAAGCTCAAGCTGCCGGACGCTTAGATTTAGCTCAACGGGCTCAAGAAAGAGAAGCTGCTCTATTGCGGCAAGGCAATCAATTATGGGGACAAATGGAAGGAGCAAAACAACAAATCGCTAACGGAAAAACCCTATTAACTCAAATTCGACAGCGAAAAGAAGAAATTCAAACTAAAGCAAGGCAAGCTCAAGCTGCTCAAGCTAAACCTAATTACGATACGAAAGGATGGAATCAAACCATTAACTATAGTGCCTATAATAAGGCGACTGACCCCCTAGAAGCAGAGTTTCAAAGGTGGGAATTAGATGATGAGTTAGATCAATTAAAACGCAATCTTTGAAGAGAGTCTTTATGGCTTTTTTATAAGTCAAGAAACCTTGACATTATAGGTAGTACAAATTCTAGTTCTTTAAGTTATAATATAATTATGTAAACAATTAGGGGAAATTTATGCAAATCAAATCATGGGAATCCCCCCGTAAAATGAATCGGCGTAATGATAAAGGCCGTCTAGCATCAGCAAGATTAAGACAGCTAAAAAAACGCAACCAGCAATTAAAACAGGAGCTTAAAAACGCTGCTGTTAGTAATTGCAGCCATTAAAGAGTTAGGAAATTAAGTATGAATACTAAACGACAGATTATCGAATCAATTGAAGAGATTCCCGAGTTTATATTAACCGTATTATTAAATTGTATAGAATTATTAGAGAGTCACGAACAGTATGAAGTTTCTGACTCTTTATTATTTAGTGAGTTTAGTCTTACTGAAGGTTGGTTAACTAAAGATTAAGAAAAGATAGTTTTTATGACTTTTATACTATACTCTCACAACATATTGCTCTAGGAAGGGCTTTTTTCTCCTATAATTTTGTACAAAGAGGCTAACCAAACTAAAGCATATCCTATAGCTTCTTTGTCCCCAAGAGAAATTTCGTGTATTTCTGAATAATCATCAGAAAGTTGTCCTAAATTTAATTCTTCTGGTTCATTATTTAGAGTAATTTGAATCATTACGAATAGCAAAAATACCTGGATGTGTTATAGTTTCCTTATGAAGATTTTCAAAATCTTGGCAGTTATGGGTGAGGATAATACGTCCTATTTCTATGGCATAATTTAAGACCATAAGATCACTTTTTCCATTTAAGCCTACCTCATTCACGGTTACGACATTATAACCAGCTTTTCTCAAGAATTTCACCAAAGGTTTAGATAAAGAATCTTCATCAATGAACAACTTTAGGCTCAAAAGGGATTCCTCGCTCTTCTAAATAACGACGTTCTGAATCAGCTTCAGAAGCGATAAGTTCTTGATGAGTTTCACAATATTTTCACAATATTTAATTACTTCGAGTACCGCTTCAAGTGGAACATCCCAATTATTAGCAGTTTCTTCTGGAGTATCACCATTTACCATCATGTCACTCCACAATCCAAAAGCTGTCAATTTTCGACCCTTAAGATAAAGTTGCTTCCGCCAAGAATCAGGACGAGGTTCAAGATATTGCCACTGTGTTTTTGTGTGCCGAATTGTCATAATTTTTTCCTTAAATTATTACTTATTCTGTTATTGTAACGAAAGTGATTGACTCTTGTATATCTCCTATACACTTAATAAATAAACTATTCCGTTAATCCATGTTTTAAAGCAAAACGCACTAACTCCGTACGACTATTTGTCCCCGTTTTACTAAACAAACGACTAACATATTTTTCTACATTTCTCACACTTGTCTCTAAACGGGCCGCAATTTCCTTATTCATTAAACCTTCTGCAACCAAGTCTAAAACACTTTGTTCTCTGGGAGTTAAATCAATTTTTATCGGGGATGGAGTGGTAGTAAAATTGCTTTGTTGTTGTCCCAGTTGTTGTTTTAATTCTCGGATTTCTTGGGCGATTTCTTCTAATTTTGCTGAGTCAGTAGCGGTTTTTTCATTTGTTTTGCGTCGTTCTAATAAATTCTTGACAATTGCTTCTAATTCTTCTGGGTCAAACGGTTTCGGTAAATAAGCATCACAACCAGAATTATAACCTTTAATGCGATCCGAGGTCATTCCCCTAGCGGTTAAGAAAATAACAGGAACCCCTTCAAATCTGGGGTCATTTCTTAACTTTTCTAAGAACTGATAGCCATCGACTTCTGGCATCATAATATCAGAAATAATCACATCAGGAGTTACTTTTTCTAACATTTGCCACGCATCTGTTGCATTACTCGCAACCTTAACCGTTAAATCTCCACTATATTCTAAATAAGCTTGTACCGATTCTCTAACACTCGGTTCATCATCTACTAATAATATTGTTGCAGAATCACTCATGATTTTGGTTTATCTATTCTAATTAAAATTGTCATCTACAGAAACCGCATTAACCTCTATTGTCTCACCTTCTGGAGAATCTTCTACAGTAACTTGATTTGAGTTTTGTAATCTTTCAACTACCATTGAAAATAACTCTGTTATCAATAAGGTGAGTAACACAAAGTCATCAACTTGTCCAGCAATAGGAAAGATATCGGGAGAAATATCAAAGGGACTGACAAAATACACTAATGTCCCCAAAATTACTAACCAACGATATTGAGGATGACGAATTACTCTACGATACCAATCATAAACAAATTGTAAAGGAAATTTCATTATATAATTATTGATAGGTGTTGTTAGATCATTAAACTACTATTTACAGTTTAGCTTAAATAATTTGTAGTCAGTTAGGTACGGATAACCGATAAACTTTTTTGAAGTTAATGGTTTGGGTTAAGAAAAAATTTGATTTATTCTTGTTCTGTTGCTTTTTGAATAATGAGTGTATCAGTAAATTGCTGAAATTTATAAATTTTAGAATTTTTTAGCCAATATATATGAGCAAACTCAGCTTTCATTGACTTGTCGGTTATCCTATGAATTCCTTGATAATATCCAAGACAAATGATAGCGTCACCTGAATCTAACCATTGGTTAACAATCGCATTCCATGATTTCCAATCTTTCTTAAAGTTAGTGAGAACTCCACTCAAAACTTGCTCAATACCATGATGAACACCACCATTAGGAAATCCTTGGTTTTGTATCCATTCGATGTTTGGACTCAAAATAGTTCTAATTTTATCAAAATCTTTTTTAGCGAACCATTTATATAGATTTTGAACAACTTCTAAATTATTCATAGTTAATGTTTGATAATTGTTATTAGTTGATTGTAGTCATTTTATTGGTTGTAGAGATGTTTTAGTAAACACCTCTACGGAAAGATTAAACCGACAATAATTCTTGTTCTTCCTCTGAAGAATCATCATTCAATAAGCCAATTAATAAAGAAGCAGGAGGTTCTTTATAAGGCCAAGCAAACGCATGACGAAACGCTGCATCTTGACAAGCTTGTAACTGATGAAAATCAATTACATCTTGAGTCAAAAGATTTTCAAACTCAAACGGTAAACGAACATTATGAAGCCCAGCATTATCCGTACAAATAGCGATATCAACTTCGGCATCAAAACAGCGGTCAAATACTGTTTTTAACTCGTATAGATTCTCTAACGTTCCTGTTTTTAAATAAGTGGTAGGACACACTTCCAAACACTGATTTGCTTCAGCAAGTTGGGGTAATAGTTCAGGATGTTTTAAAGGAATTTGAATACCGTGACCAATTCTCATTAAATAGGGTAATAATTCAGGATAACAACCCTCTGGGGTTTCATAAAGATGACCAGTGGTTTTTAATCCAAGCGATCGCGCATATTTATACAGATCAATAAACTCGTCTAATCGTTCTCCGTAATGGGAATCTCCTCCAGCTACATCAATTGCACAGACATAGTCTCTCATTTGTGCAGCTAAATCAACGATCGCCTTATTAACTTCATAGGGTAAACGGGAGTGCATACAAAGAATTTGACTAATAATAATGGGATATTCTTTGACTTGACTCGCTTTCCCCACTATTTGCACAATGTTAGTCATCGCCTCAATTCTTTGAGACTGATTAAGATGGTCTGGAGTGCGAAGATAAGGAGTATAACGCAACTCTAGATAAGCCAAATTTTCAAAAATATAAGCCCCACGAATTAAACGATAAATGAAGTAAGGAAGGGTTTGTTCAGTTTGTACACTTTCGACTAAAGTATGGAGTTCTAAATACTCATCCAGGGTGTTTCGTTTGCGGGTATAAAATTCTTCAAAAGTAGGGTATTCAGGAAACCGTTGCGCCATATCTGGGTTATGACGCTTGAAATATCGCCAGAGAATGCGAGGAACCACAGAACCTCCGAGATGACGATGTAAGTCCGCGTAAAGTGCCACAAAAACCTCCTGGTGCTGTATATTTAAGATTTATTTTATAGCGATTAGCAAGAGAATGTTACAAATTAGGAAACATGAAAGACAAACTTAAATTCCCCTGATAAACTAACTCATAGAAGAAAAACCTTTAAATTTTGACCATAAGCTTAAAATAGTCTTAAAGATTAATGATCTCCGTTTATATTCTTACCTATAACGAACAAGTCGATATTGCCGAATGTATTGAGTCGGTAATTGCTTTATCTGATGATGTGATTGTAGTGGACTCTTATAGTAGCGATCGCACCATTGACATCGCCTCTCGTTACCCCGTAAAAATTGTTCAACATGAATTTGAAAGTCACGGAAAACAACGGACTTGGATGCTAAAAAACATTCAAACTAAATATAAATGGGTTTATATTTTAGAAGCAGATGAACGCATGACCCCAGAATTATTTGCTGAATGTGTCGCGGCCAGTCAAAGCAAAGAAGCGGTAGGCTATTATGTAGCAGAACGGGTTATTTTTATGGGTGAGTGGATTCGTCACAGTACCCAATATCCCCGTTATCAAATGCGTTTATTTGAAAAAGGCCGAGTGTGGTTTGGAGATTATGGCCATACAGAAAGAGAAATTTACACCGAACCTGTGGACTTTCTCAAAGAAACCTATCCCCATTACACTTGTGGTAAAGGGTTAAGTCGTTGGATCGAAAAACATAATCGTTATTCGACCGATGAAGCTAAAGAAACCCTCTATCAACTAGAACAAGGGGGCGTTAATTGGAAAAAATTGTTTTTTGGGGCTACCGAAGTTGAACGCAGACGGGCTTTAAAGGATTTATCCTTAAGAATACCTTTGCGTCCCGTTGTCCGTTGGTTTTATATGTATTTTATTTTAGGGGGAATCTTAGACGGTAAAGCAGGGTTTGCTTGGTGTACCTTACAAGCCTTTTATGAATATCTGATCCTCTTAAAAGTAGATGAATTGAGAGAAACTAACTTAGAATCTCCCTATCCTAATTCCCTAAAATATCCTGATCCCGAAGAATCAGCTAACTCCTCTGAGTCTTTATCCTTATAAGAAGTTACCAACACTAAAAGATTGTTTTTTTCCCTGAAACTCTTTTTTCTCGTTAACTCGGTGAAGAGAACCCTTAACAATGACATCTTTAAGACCCATTCCTTGAGCAAATTTGCTGTTGTAATTATCTACCAGCAATAACCCATTACGAACCGCCACCCCAAACAAGGTAATAAAACCAATTAAAGAGGCAATAGACCAGAAATGTTGAATGTTAGAAAAAAGCCTGGAAAAAATTTATCAAAAATGATAAAATTGGAAAAAATATAGAAAAGCAAAATAACCACTTTGATTGACGGAGAAGAAGGAGTAAGTAATGAAGAGATAGGGGAAATATACGTACAAAAATGGCAGATAGAGTTACTTTGGAAGTTTTTAAAGATGCACTTTTGTCCCATTGAAGCGATTCGAGGTCAAGGGTATCGTTTTAACTCAAATCTTGCCCTTTCTTGAACCTTATCTTACGGATTAAGTTATGATATGAAATAAGATTCTAGGTCACAAATATCAATGACAACATCAATTGAGATTGGAACATTAATTACCCATTCTGATAAAATTAAAAACGGTAAACCGATTATTACTGGAACAGGGGTTACAGTTAATCGGATTGTTAGTTGGTATAAACTCGGTTTAACACCAGAAGAAATCCTCAACAGAATTGGACACCCTCGCTTAGATTTAGCAAAAATTTATGCAGCTTTAAGTTATTATCATGCTAATCAAGAACAGATAGAAACTGAATTATCCGCAGAATTAGCAGAAGCAGAACAATTTGAACAAGAATGGTTACAATTTAATCAACAATAATAATAGTGATGTTATGTTTGTATTTTGATGAAGATTCAATGGATTAAGCCTTATTATCTGCTTTACGGGCTAGAAATGTAGATGTTATGAGTGCCGCAGATGCTGATATGTTGGAGGTTAGTGATTTACAACAATTAGATTATGCTACATCACAAAAAAGAGTTTTATTTTCTTTCAATCGTAGAGATTTCTATCGTTTACATAGTCAATACTTGGCTGAAGGGAAAAGTCATCAAGGGATTATTTTGGCAAAACAGCAAGGATATTCTATCGGTGAACAACGAAGTATAGACTAAATTGAAGACATACCACAGGAATAAGCGATCGCCCATCATCATCAGGGTGATATTACCGTTAAAAGCCAAGTGGGACAAAACAGTTTATTTATCATTTCTCTACCCTGTCGGGGCAGTATCGTAACGCAAATAAGCTTCAATAAACGGATCTAAATTTCCATCCATCACCCCACTAATATCTGTCGTTTCTACATTGGTTCGTAAATCTTTCACCATCTGATAAGGATGAAAAACATAATTACGAATTTGATTACCCCAAGCCGCTTCGACCATATCCCCTCGAATTTCGGCAATTTCTTGGGCCCGTTGTTCTTGAGCAATAATTAATAGTTTAGCCTTCAATAAAGCTAGGGCTTTTTCTTTATTTTGGAGTTGAGACCGTTCTTGGGTACAACGAACTGCAATACCGGTGGGAAGATGGACAACTCTGACCGCCGTTTCTACCTTATTAACATTTTGTCCCCCCTTTCCTCCGGAACGAGAGGTGCTAATTTCTAAATCTTTATCGGGAATATCTACCTTAAGATCATCTTCTTCTAATACCGGCATTACCTCAACTCCTGCGAAACTGGTTTGACGTTTGCCATTCGCATTAAACGGAGAAATTCTCACCAATCGATGAGTTCCTTTTTCTCCTTTTAAATAACCAAACGCATAACGGCCGTCTATTTCTAATGTAGCTGATTTAATACCTGCTTCATCCCCTTCCGAGAGTTCTGTCATCATTACCTTGTATCCCTGTTGTTCTCCCCAACGAGTGTACATTCTCAGCAGCATCTGAGCCCAGTCTTGGGCATCTGTACCACCTGCCCCTGCATTAATGGTTAAAACTGCCCCTTTCGTATCATAAATCCCGGATAATAACTGCTGTAATTCCCAACGATCAAGATTATGGTTAAGTTGAGTAATATTCTCTTGGGCTTCTCGACGCAGAGTCGTATCGTCTTCGAGTTCCAATAGTTCAGCGATCGCCTCAGTGTCTTCCAACTGCTCACACCATTTTTGATACTGTTCTAATTGTGATTTGAGATCATTTAATTGTTGTAAAGTTCTTTGAGCCGTTTCAGGATCATCCCAAAACTGGGGTTGTGCTGCGGTATTTTCCAGATTTTTGATGTTGGCTTTGAGAGCCGGTAAGTCAAAGGTAGTCCTGGGTTTTCCCCAGGCGCGAACCAATTAATTCAATTTCTCGTTTCAGTTCTGTTGTTTCCATAGATTCCTAACTATCTAAAATCTAAAGTTGTTGTTGCGATTACGGCCACCACCACCAAAGTTTCTATCAGGTAAACCGATAATAAAGTTACTAAAGCCTAACACATCTCGAATGGGCTGAGTAATAACTCGGAAAGCAGATAAAACCTTACCTAATAGGGTTCGACTGACAACAATCACATCTTCATTTTGTAGGGTAACATATTGAGTCACATCGAGATTTTCTACTGTCTTAATGGGATTTAAGCCCTGTGTTACCACTTTCCCCTGTTCAGGATCAAATCTCAGTAAGGTTACTTCTTCATTGGTGAGCAAAGGACTACTCGGTGGTAAAGCGGCCACTGCATCTAAAAAGGTACTCCCATTAGGAAGAGTGATATTGCGAACAGCTAAGCCAATGGGTTCGGTTGGTACGAGAACACGGACGATAATTGTCGGTTGTGCTAGATTGGTTTTAGAAATTAACGTTCGATCATAGTCTTTTTGTCCTGCATCTAGCTTAGACACAATAATTGTATCTCCTCCCTGTAGGCGAAAGGATGGTAAACGACTGCCTTCGATTAAGGGACTATACAAATCAACCCGTTCTTCGAGTATAGTGCCATCTACCAAAGGACGGCGAATAATAATTGATCGCAAGTCTGCTTCTGGGGTACTACCACCGACCCCTGTAATCACGTTATTCAAAGTAATTCCTGGGGCAAAAAAGTAATAACCAGGACGACTGACTTCTCCTAAAACCGTCAACTGTACTGGACGCGGTCCTGAGAGAACAGCAATAACTTCTGGTGGTTCTTGTAAATAACGCTGTCCTAATTCATAGGCCACTTTAGTTTGTACTTCATCTAGAGTCAATCCTACAACAGAGATTTCTCCTAGAAAAGGAACACGAATTTTACCTTCAGGATCGATCGCCCCTGAAAAACTAAATTCCTCAAAGTTAAGAACTCTAACGTTAATGGCATCTCCAATGGCTAAACGATAGAGATTAAACTGCTCTGAGGTTCTAACATCAAACAAAGGGGGTGGCTCAGTGCCTGGGGGAATATACTCATCGCCAAAGGTAGCTGGAGGCGACTCCGGAACTTCTAGAGGCTCCATTTCTTCTTGATTAACTTCTTGCGCTAAACTAGCAGGGATTACGAAACTTTGCATTAAACTCCAACCTAAAATCCCTTGAGAACAACCGTAAAATATTGAAGCTAACAAAGGCAACCTCAATATTTTTTTTCGGGTTGGTTTAAATCTCTTTTGACGATTTATCATTGTTTTGCTCACACCACACACACAATACTCAAATTTTAGGATAGATCAAATCTGCTTTGATTGGTGAGTTATTAGTAGCCTCAGTCAAAAGCCAAGCAAGATAAAAAAAAACTGTTACCTGTTTCCCATTCCGGCGTTCCCTTTCTAAAATACAAAGTTTTCCATGCCCATAGGTAGAACTAAACGATCAACATCTAAAATAAATACAGTTAATAACTGCTCATTTTCTTGCACTCTCGTCACGTGACTCGCTATCTCTAAAGTATCTCCATTACGATATGAATTAGGTAGAGTGCGAATTTCACTCAGAGGTAATTCAACAAGAGAAGGGGTTTGAGGGACTAAAACTCCAAATAATTCGTCAACGCTATTTTTAGCTAAAATTAGAAACTGTCGCCCTGACATTGGCGTTTGAGACACTTTAAAGAGACGTTTGTGAAGATCAATAGCGGTAATTTCCATATCATCAACATGAATTAATCCCACTGCAGTGATGCCACTCCCTTGCAGAGGAGTGTAGTGAGTGATTTTTTTGACCGATTCTACAGATAACGCTAAATGAAGCGTCCCTATTTGAAAGACCAACAACTTACGGCGACGGGTGTCGACTTCTCTTAAAGAGGGATCAACGCTGGCTGTGTAATAAGAAATTGTTTTAGTAGTCATAGTTTTTTAAGATAATCAATCATGAATTATTTAGGTTTTAATGATTGCTGTTAAGCGGAAATCATATTTTGAATAGTCTCGAGAAATTGTTGTTCAATATAAGGCTTAGTAAAGTAAGCACTTGCCCCTAAATGAGTGGCTAACTGACGGTGTTTTTCGCTGCTTCGAGATGTTAACATTGCCACAGGAATTTTCATCAGTTCAGAATCACGACGACGCTGCCCCAAAAATTCAAATCCATTCATATTAGGCATTTCTACATCACAAATCACCAGTTGAATGCCTGGCTGTTGTAATTGTTCTAAGGCTTCTCTACCATCTCTAGCCTGTAGCACTCGATACCCTGATTTTTGTAACGTTAAGGCTAACGTCCGTCTTAGAGCTGCTGAATCATCCACTACTAAAATAGTAGGATTTTGTGTGATTGGCGTGGGGGTATAAGATTCATCCCCAGAAGTTTCTACTGTAATACCTGCCGATTTTGCTGACCCATTATAATTGTCTAAACATTCTTCAAGTAATGTCGTTCCGTTAACCACAGGAATTAACGTTCCATCCCCTAAAATGGTGCAACCATAAATGTAAGCAGGGGCGGCGATCGCTTTACCAAAGGGTTTAATGACTAATTCTTGTTCAGTAACTAAACGATTCACTTCTAGAGCGTATAAACGCTCTCCTCGTCGCAAAATTAGCAAGGGTGAACCCCAATTATCCGGAGTCGTGATTCCCTGTAGGGACTGAGATGTAAACCCTTCAGGGCAAGGACTACGATACTCAAGTAATGTCTGTACTGGATAAATGGGGATAATGTGTTTTTGCCAAGCCAAAAACCGTTGTTCTCCTGAGGTTTTAATCTGTTCAGGTTCTGGCATAATGATTTCTTCGATGCTATCGGAGGGTAAAGCGATCGCTGATCCTTGATGATAATTATGCTGTTGAATCAAACAGACTAATAGTTTAGAAATGGTTAACGTGAAGGGTAAACGAAGGGTAAACGTCGTTCCTTTGCCAGACATAGAACTGACCGCAACCGTTCCTTTTAAAGCTCGTAATTGTTCTCTGACCACATCTAAACCAACCCCACGACCAGAAAGATCACTGACTTGACTCGCCGTAGAAAACCCAGGCTCGAAAATAATATTTTGTAGGGCTTCTTTTGTCATCACAGCCACCTGTTCTGGGGTCACTAAGCCTGCTTCAACGGCTTTTTTAGCAATTTTTTCCAAATCTAAGCCCCCACCATCGTCGTGCATTTCAATGATGGTTTGGTTGCCTTGGTGATAAGCGCGAATTTCGATTTGTCCCTGTTCTGGTTTGCCCAACTTGCGACGAATTTCTGGGGCTTCAATTCCATGATCAAAGCCGTTTCTTAGAAGATGTTGTAGAGGATCATAAAGTTTTTCTAACGCTGCTTTATCCACTAAAACTGAAGTGCCTGTCAGCTTTAATTTAACAGGTTTATGATACTTATTCGATAAATCTCTTAAGACTCGAGGAAAGCGATTTAAAACTTCCCCTAGAGGTAACATTCTCGCCCACATTAATTCATCCCGAAGATTTGTGAGCATTTGTCTTTGTTGTTCTAAGGTTTGATTAGAAGAACGAGCAAATAGAACAATATCATCAACAGATTCCTCTAATTGCATCATTTCTTCTAGTAAACTCTGTACAATAGAATAAACAGTGCTATAAGAATCCATTTCCAAAGAATCAAAATCCGAAGATTCAGAAGCACTAGGAAAGGGAGAACGAGTAAAAATTTCCTGTCGATTTAAAGCTTGTCCTGTCACTGGTATAGCTCCATAACGTTCAGGAGCAATGACCATTTGATCAGATAATTGTTTAAGGGTATTGGTAATTTTTTGGAAGTAAGAAAATCGGTCAAGTAAATCTTTTACTTTATTTTGTAATTGATCATTTTGTAGGGATAAACTATTACGGTTAATCACTAATTCCCCTACTAAATTATTCATTTTTTCTAATCGGTTAAAATCGACTCTAACGGAAAGAGGAGCCGCCGTTTTTTGTGTTTCTGATACTTCTTGTTGGCTCAAACTTCGGGTTCTTGTACGATTTCTAGAAGAACGAGTTGAACGAGTTTTACGAAAAGATTGTTTAACAGTTTCAGGAGAGAGTGGTTTTTGTGAAGCGGATTGATTATTCTCTTCTTCAACACTAGGTAAGGTGTCAAAAACATCTTCTACCGACTCGACAAAAGTATTGAAATTTTCTTGAATTTCTGTTTCATTAAGTTCTAAAGATAACGGTTCTTCGATTGGGGTTTCTGCAGGAGCAAACACATCATTGAGAGAAGCCGTCTCTTCAACTGACTCCGATGGCTCGTCAGAAGGTTCTCCAAAAACATCATCTAAAGCCGGAACCCCTTCCCAGTCTAGTTCTTCTATTTCGATACCAGTTGAGCCAAAAATATCATCTAAGGGAGGCGCGTTAGTAAAATCGACGGTACTATCGGCTGTCTCTTCTAGAATCTCTTGATGCTCGAAAGTATCCACCTCATTTACAGATAACAATAATGAGTCTGCTTCCTCTTCTGTTTCTTGAAATAGATCATCTAAAGAGAGAGCAGAAGGCTCTGGGGCAGTTTCTTCTACTGAGGGAGATAGGTCTGATGTGGGTGTCTCAACTCGATTTCCAGTAGCCAAACTTAACAACTGCTCAGAAGGTTGACCGCCCGAAATGCGATCGCCTTCAACTAAAACTAAATGCTGACTCTGTTTTAAATCAGTTAACGCCACTTGAGCAATGGTTACAGCCTCCGATGGGGAGGTTTCTAAGGCTTGCAATATTGTTTCTACAATTTCCCCAAACCCCGGTAAACCGAGGAGTTCAGCGAATCCATTAAACACTTCCCCTTGAGTGCGTAAGCTTTGAGCAACTTGTTCATTGTCCCCAGAAGCTAAGGCATTTTCAATATCAGTTAAACCCTGAGCCACATCCACTTCAAACAAAGAAGAAACAATATCAATCCCCAAATCTGCTGAAGAGGGAATATACTGTTCTCCTTGAGCCATACTATCCCCTAAAATCGCTTCGATGGCTTCAAACACCGGAAGCGCGGTTTCAATGGCCTGGTCTTCATCAAAACTCCCCGTCTTCATTTGTTCTTCTAAAGGCTCACGCAAGCGATCAAACGCTTCTAACAACAAGCTTTCTAAATCATCATCAATGACTACCGTCTCGTCGTACAAAGCTTTAAAAATATCTTCGAGACGATGGGAGAGGACTTTAATCGTATTGAGTTCTACACTAGCAGACCCACCCTTAATAGAATGAGCAGCCCGCATAATTTCATGAACAGTGGACTTATCACGCTCTTCTTTGAGATGGAGTAGTCCAGTTTCAATGATTTGCAGAAGTTCGGGGACTTCTTCAATAAAAAATTGATAGGCTTGATCGCGGATGTCGGGGTTCATCATGGTTTTTGAGAGAATCAGGAAGCATAAGAGAGCAGGGGAGCAGGGGAGCAGGGGAGCAGTGGAGCAGGGGAGCAAGGTTTAAGCTTTCCTATTGCCTATTCCCCATTCCTTAATTAACTTTGAATTGTTTAACGTTGGCTTGTAACTGTTGGGCAAGGGCAAGCACTTCTTGGAAAGAGTCAGCAAGTTGAGTGGCAGAAACGGAAGTATTGTGAGTAATGGCAGAGACTTCCCCCATCACCTTGTTCATAGATTCAGAGGTTAAAGATTGTTCTTCGGTTGCTTGGGAAATGGCACGAACTAACTCATTAATTTGCTCGGAAGCGACTGTTATTGCTTGAAGACTACGGCGAGTTTGTTCAACTAATTCTGTGCCTTTTTCGACTTGTTCGGTTCCTATTTTCATCGTTTGGGTTACTTCTTTGGTTTCCGTTTGAATACTATTAACTAAAGTTTCAATTTCTGCAGTCGCTTCAGCCGAACTGGTGGCTAACCCTCGAACTTCATCAGCAATTACTGCAAATCCTCGTCCCTCTTCGCCAGCGCGGGCTGCTTCAATAGAGGCTTTTAATGCTAATAAATGGGTTTGTGCAGCAAAACGACTAATCAAACTAACCACCTTAGAAATCTTTTGCGACGATTCCCCTAAATGCTGTATTTTTTTAGTGGTTTGTGACACCGTATCTTTAATGGCAAGCATTCCCTCTACGGTTTCATTCATGGCATTTTCCCCCACAACTACTGTCTCAGAAGCTTGTTGAAAAGCCATGAGAGTTTGCTCCGCATTTTGGGCAACTAAATTAATAGAATGATTCATAGCCGTGAGGCGATCGCCCGCCACGGTAATTTGTTCAACTTGTTTGAGGGCTTCTTCGGCTAAGGTTTTAATTAATTGTTCATTATTTTCGGTGGTGTTAGAAAATTGTTGTGCAGCGGTTTTTACGTTTAAAACTAAACGACGCAAGTTATCCACTGTTACGTTGTAGGAGTCAGCGATGGTACCGATTTCATCTTCAGTAATTTTAGCCCGAGTTGTGAGATCCCCGTGACTAATGGGTTCTACTTCCATAATCAGTTCCATTGCTCTTGCTTGTAGCATTTCTTTAGCAATACGTTGTTCTTCTTGGGCAATTGCTTGTTGTTTAATTAAGTTAGCCCGTTCTAAAATTACCCCGATCTGAATGGCAGCCTGAGTCATAAAATCAATTTCAGGCTGTTGCCAATGACGGGGCGATTCGCAATGGTGGGCAATGAGTAACCCTAATAATTCCCCATCGACGACAATGGGGGCAACTAAATTAGCCTGAACTGCAAAGGGTTCTAACTGTTGAAGATGACATTGGGTTAGACCTGCATTATGAATATTATCGGTGGCTTGAACCCTTCCTTGGCGATATTTATCTACGTAGTTTTCGGTAAAACAAGGGTCGTTTATATATGCTCCTAACGCTTGAGGATAATGTTCATCGACAGATTCGGCTATAATTAATCCTTGCCAATTTTCATCAAACTCATAAATAATCACGCGATCGCATTGAAGGGCTTGACGAATTTCTTCAACAGCCGTATTAAAAATGATGTTAGTTTGAGATAACCCAATCAATTTCAACACCAAATCTTTTAACACTTGGGAGCGTTTATTTTCAGCAACTTGGGTTTGTAATAAACTAACGCGATCAAGAACAGAACCTAAGTCACCCGCTAACTGGCGCATGAAGTTAATTTCCTCTTCTTGCCATTGATGGGTCGTTCTACAGTAATGGCCGATTAATAAACCAAACAGTTGACCTTGATTGATCACAGGAACAACTAAATTAGCTTTAATTTGCAGTCGTGTCATTAACTGTTGATGATCAGGGTGGAATCCTGCTGCAAACACATCCTCAGTGGGAACAACTCGCCCGTTTCGGTACGCTTCAAGTAATTCTGCGCTAATACAAGGGTCATTAATTGTTTCATTGAGAGCAACAGGCCAACCAGCAGAAACAGCTTCATTAGCAATATAACCGCTCCAATCATCATTAAAACGATAGATAACAAGGCGATCTAAGCCTAACATTTCTTTTGCTTCGCCTAATATCTGATCAAAGTTTTTTCTAATCTCCTTCTCATTGGTCGCAACCATGCCACTAATTTTAGCCAACCAACGGGATTTTTCGACTAAATCCGTTTGTTGTTGACTAAACTGTTGAAGTTGCCTGGACATTCTGTTGATATTTGTTCCCAATTGTCCTAATTCATCGGTTCCTGAAACCTTGAGGCGAGTATCCCATTCTCCCTGACCAATTTTTGTCAGAGCGTTTGTTGCCTGAACAATAGGACGAGTCAAACGATTGGCTAATAAAACAGCAATTAATGCCCATAAAAGACTGGCAACCGATGTTCCCACAGCAATTGTGAATAATAATTGTCTTTGAGCTGCTAAAATTGTTTTTGTATCAGCTTCGATAATTACGCCCCAATTCAAATCAGGAAAATTAGCGACATTATTGATAGGAGCGTAAGCACCTAAGATTTTTTGACCTGTGATTTGACTGATATCTTTCCAAGTATGGGCTTTCTGGTCTAAGGTCTTTTGAGAGAAATGTTGAAATTCTTTTTTGGGGTTTTTCCCAATATATTTAGCATCTGGTGCGATAAAATAAGCATCAAAATCATCAATTAATTTGTAATCTTTTTCGAGTAAAGAATAAGCATCAACAACTTTATCTAAATTATTAACAGGCATTCCCAAGCGTATTACCCCAATCATTTTGCCAGTGGTTTGATCTTTAACTGGAGCAACAATTTTAATCGAACCTTTTGGCAGTTTAGCAGCACTAGGTTTATAAATAAATGGTCTACCCGTTTGCAATACCTTACCAACGTAAGGAGAGTTTTTATGGTTGGGAATACTTTTTCCTTGGGAATGAATAATGGCATCCCCATTAAGATTAAATAAAATAGCGTCTTGATAAGTTCCGGTTGATTGAACGTAGTCAGCTAATATTTTTTGTTTTTCTTCAGTAGAAGTGGCTGTGGCAATCTGAGGATCGCTAAAGACAGGAAGATTAGCCAATAACTGAATATCGTCATAGCGTTCTGCTATGAATAATTTAATTTGTTCTGCTAAAGTAATGGCATCGTCTTGACTTTCTTGCTTAATTTGCTGCACCATAGATTTTTGAGCAATGGAATAGCCAATGAAGCCAGTGGCGACCACCGGAACGATACCAATGGTTACAACAATGATGGCCGCTTTGGCCTTAAGACTCAACCGTTGCCACCAAAAAGTCTGAGGTTCAAGGGTTGATGCTTCTGGGGAGTTAGTAAGAGAATCTTGTGGTGCGTGTAATGGACTGACAGAAGGACTGGAGTCGGGATTAGGATTACTCCAATTATCAGCAATTTTTTGGGTCGTGGGTTTAGAAGGGGTCTGAGTCATGGGATAAGTCTTGTTAGGATATGGAAGGGACAAGAGTGAGAAGAAACATCTCAATGTTCTTCTCAAACTCTATTTGACAACTACTGGACTTTGAACTGTCGGACACTTTCTTGTAAGGACTGAGCAACCCCTAAGAGTTCTCGGAACGAGTCAGATACCTGAGCTGCTTCCGTAGAGGTTTTATCGGAGATGGCTGCCACTTGAGTCATGGTTTGGGTTACGGTTTGACTGGTTTGGGACTGTTCAATGGCAGACCGGGTAATGGCTTCGACTAATTCGCTAATTTGAATACTGGCGGCCGTAATTTGATTAAGACTCTTACGGGTTTCATCCACTAATTTTGTTCCCGTTACCACCTGTTCTGTCCCTGCTTCCATAGCTGCTACTACCTCGTTGGTTTCCGTTTGGATACTGGCCACTAAAGCTTCAATTTCTGCGGTAGCTGAGGCGGACTGACGCGCCAGCGATCGCACTTCATCGGCAACCACGGCAAAGCCTCGTCCTTCTTCTCCTGCGTGGGCTGCTTCAATGGAAGCATTCAACGCCAATAAGTTCGTCTGGTCAGCAAAACTACTAATTAAGTTCACAACTTTAGAAATTTTCTGGGACGACTCCCCTAACCGTTTTACTTTTTTGGCAGTTTCTGCTACTGTCTGCCGAATGGCCATAATGCCGTCTACCGTACGGTTCATGGCATCTTCTCCATGTTCTACGGTTTCGGTGGCTTGTTGTACGGTGGCTTCGGCTAATTCTGCGTTGGCAGCAACGGCGCGAATGGACTCGTTCATGGCCTGCAGTTTATCTAAAGCTGCTGAAATATCCTGTGCTTGTTCAAAGGCTTCTTGGGACAAAGAACGAATCGCCGACTCGTTTTTATTAGTGGTGTTAGAGAGTTGTCCGGTCGCGTCTTGTACCTGGTTTACAATTTTTCTCAGGTTTTCAATGGTGGCGTTATAGGAGTCGGCAATGGTGCCAATTTCATCTTCTGTTACCCTAGCCCGAATGGTGAGATCCCCTTGAGAAACGGGATCAACTTCCATGAGTAATTCTAATGCCCGTCGTTGTAATTGTTCTTTGGCGTTTCTTTGTTCTTGTTCAGAAATTTTCTGTTGTTCAAGCAGATCAGCCCTTTCTAGAGCAAACCCGATCTGAGCAGCCACTTGGGAGAAAAAGCTAATTTCTGAAGGAGTCCAGTTTCTAGGGCCCGAACATTCATGGGCAATATATAATCCTAATAATTTTCCTTTACGAATAACGGGCGCAACCAAATTAGCACGCACTTTAAAGGGTTTCAGTTCATTGAGGTAACATTCGGTCAGTCCTGCGTTATAGATATCTGAAATCGCTTTAACCCGACCATTGAGGTATTTATCGACGAATTTAGTGGCAAAACAGGGATCCATAATTTCGGCGTTTAATGCTTTGGGATATTCGTCGGCTACGTCTTCGGCCACAATGGTTCCTAGCCATTGCTCATCGAAAGTGTAAATCAGTACGCGATCGGTTTTCAAAGCGCGACGCATATCTTCAACCGCTATCTGCATCACTTCTTCTGTGTTGAGGGCGGCTGCAGCTTTAATAGTAATATCCCGTAATAGTTGGGCCCGTTTGGCATCTCCCCGTTGTTGCTGTTGTAAGATAATACGATCTAGGGTAATAGTTAACTGTTCGGCTAAACGTTGCATAAAGGAGATTTCCTCGGCTTGCCATTGATGAGTTCCTTGGCAATGATGGGCAATTAATAATCCGAACACATCCCCTTGTCTCATGATGGGAACCACTAAATTAGCGTCAATATGCAACTGTTCCATGAGTTGATAATGTTCAGGATGAAAGCCAGCTTCATGGACATTATCAGTGGCTACTACGCGGCCTTTACGGTATTGTTCAATGAGTTCTGGAGGAATACAGCGATCGCCGATTTGTAGTTCTTTAGCACTGGGATAAGACGGATCAACGGATTCATGGGAAATAAAAGCACAGCCATCAAAATTAAATTCATAAATGACCACCCGATCAACTCTCAGGACTTCTCGTAACCCTTCTAAGGCTCGATCTAAAATCCGTTGTAAGGCATGGCGATCGGCAATAACGCTACTGGCAATTTCAGCGAGGAGGTTAGCTTGTTGAGTCGAGAAAGTTTGTTTTTCTACTAACGTATGAATCTGTTGGGTCATGGTGTTGACGTTTTCGGCTAAAATAGCAAACTCATCATGACCTAATACTTCTACTTCTACATCTAAGTCCCCTTCACCAATTTTCTTTACTGCAGAGGTAACTCGGCGTAGAGGACGGGTAATTTGTTCAGAAAGCAGAATAGCGACAGCCCCTGCTAAACCAGCAGTGACTAAGGTTCCCAAAAAGATAGCTGATAGTAGTCGTCGCTGGGTTGCAAAGGCGACAGCATTATCGAGGGTAACAACGGCATTCCATCCTAGATCAGGTAGCTTATCGATGCTAGTAAAAGGGGATAAAGCCACTAATTCTGTTGCACCTAGCTTGGCTCCTGGTTGTTGTTGATCGTTAAGAGTAGAATAAACAGAAAACAAGGAGGACGCTTTAACTGCTTGGTGTTCAAACTTCTCGCTTCTCTCATCAACTTTACCTGCACTATTGGTTTGGGTTACTTTAATCCCCTCAGGAGCAAGAAAAACCTCTTCATTCTTATTAACTAAGTAAATATCTTCTCCTTGATTCATCCCCTGCTTAACCACGTTTTGCAGATGTTTAACAGGCATTCTAGAACGAATAACCGCCACCACATCCCCCGTCTGACTATCCAATACAGGAGCCGCGAAATAGACGTTAAATGTTCCTTCTGTGGTAGAAATGAGAGGTTGCGTCACAGTCGGGGATTTAGTGTTAAGAACTTCTTGAAAATAACCGCGATCAGCATGATTTTTCAGGGGGGTTCCGCCGGATTGACCAATCACATCCCCTTGTAAATCAAAGACAGCAATACTGTCATACAACTGATAAATATTGATATAACGATCTAAGACTTTTTGTTTATCTTGAGGAGAAAGTTGATTTCTTAACTCAGCTTTAGTAAAAGTGTCTAAGGTGGCTAACCCTTGGATATCGAGATAGCGATCGCTTATAAACCGAGACACCTCATCGCTCAACCCGACTGCACGGGAAATTTCTGTTGCTTTGGTCTGATGGTAGATAATCTTGTTAGAAATACCATAAGCTAAAGAACCCACTGCCACAACTGGGGTGATACCAATAGCTGTAGCAGCGATAATACTTTTGGAACGTAAAGTTAAATCTTGCCACCATTGAATAATCGGCGAATGTTTCGAGCTGGTGGTTGGTTTGTCTCTAGGACTTTCTGGGGGAAGGGTAACTTCCCTTTCAATGGCTAAAATTTGGGATTCGTTGCTTTCAGTGTCAGGGGTTTGGGGGGATTGATCGTTTTCAACAGAAACATCTTGAGAAACAAAACCGTTGCTTTCGTGATTATTCTGGGAATTTGAGTTAGGAGAAGTCTGAGTCATAACGTTAACCAAAGAGTGAGTTTTCAATAAAGGGGTACTATACCGCTACGGGAAAGGCAAAAGTCAAAAGGCAGCTGGGACTAGAGTTCATAACTTGGGTATGTCTTAACCCTAATGTGTAGTGCTATAGCTACTTAAGTTCGGTGTGAAAAGTTAGGAGTAGTAAAGATAAATAAAGAAGAAGCTCAAAGTAATTAAATTTTTTCAATTAAGTAATAGGCAATCAATGTAGAAAATAAGCAAGTCTATAGTAGAATCTTGTCAAGATTTTGAATTGAACCGTTGAATCATTAAGGTTTAGGCATGGCTGCTAGGATAGCTTCTCCGTCGAGAACCACTACCATATCTCCACGGGGTGGCAACCAATAACCTCGCAGAAAGGCGGCTAAGCCAGAGGTCACGGCTGATCCCGGAGGAGATTGAATTTCATTAGGATTACACCATTCCATATCATCGACTTGACTAACCACCGCCCCAATATGCTGACGATGAGCTTTAGCGACTTTGTGGGAGGTTTTACCAGAATGAAGAACAATGGTGCGATAAATGGGGGTGACTCGGGGCTGTTGATGCCAAGGGGTTAACCCTAATAATTCCCCTAAATCGATGATCCAGAGAATTTCTCCACGCCAGTTATAGACTCCCATTACCCAAGAGGGGATTTGAGGAATGGGAACAATTTGACCCAGGGGAATGGTAATGACTTCGGTTAACTGGTTAACGGGTAAGAGTAAGGTAGTGTCTGGAACTAACTGAAATCGTAAAAATTGCTCTAATTGATGACGTTCTTTGCTTTCTAGGGAGGTTGTTGTCGAGTTGATCTGAGAAAATCCATGTTGAACCACAATGGGTCACTCCTTTTAAATTTAGGGAATCAGTTGTTTAATGGTGCTGAGAAAGGTATCTTGATCAATGGGTTTGGGAATGTAAGCATCTGCACCCTGACGTTTGCCCCAAAATTTGTCCATATCTGTGTCTTTGGTTGAACAAATAATGATCGGAATTTTACTGGTCCGTTCTTCGCCTTTGATGGCTCGACAGATTTCAAAGCCACTGACTCCGGGTAAAACGACATCTAAAACAATGAGATCAGGCAATTCTCCATTTAATTTTTCTAAGGCTTCTTCTCCACTACTGGCGATGGCGGCGGTGATACCTGCAAGTTTTAAATATTGGGTAATAATTTCTCTTTCTGTTAAAGAATCTTCAATGACAAGGACGGTTCCCATGATGATTTCTGCCTCAGTTGATGTTTGATTAAGCTGGTTCTATAGTCTTACAATTCCCTAAAACCTAAGGAAAGTAACATTTTTAATGGATAGGGTACGTAAAATTTACAAAGGAAAAAGTTTCAATTTCCTTTAAGCTACGTTTTCTTGTTTAAGATGTTTGCGAATGGCACTTAAAACGACATCAGGATTGACCGGTTTACTCATAAAATCCGTTGAACCTACCATTCTTGCCCGAACGCGATCCACAATGCCGTCATTACCAGTCAGGATAATGATGGGGGTATGACGGAAAAAGGAGAGTTTTCTCAGTTGGCCACAAATTTCATAACCGTTGGCGTTGGGCATCACCAAATCTAAGAAAATAACAGCCGGTTTACGGGCTAATAAGATAGCGATCGCTCTTAAGGGATCGTTGATGCCTAAAAATTGATAGTTGGCTCCGACGAGAATTTTCTCCAGGGTTTGACACATCAGGGGACTATCATCGACACAAGCTACCAATGGGCCGGCAGAAACCTCTGGAGTGGCTGCAGTGGCGGTGGGAGTGGGAGTGGAAACGGGAGGGGATAAGTCTTCGATGGTGATTAATTCGACTAATCCCATTTGAACATAGGGCAGTAGAGAACTGGTGACAGTAACGACATCCCGTTTCATCCGTACTGAGAGATCCCGTAGGGTTTGATTGCCGTCTAGGAGTTGTTTTAAGGTCTGGTAGACTTGGGGGGAAGTCCGTTGTTGTAATTCTTCGGCCTGTCTAATGATGGGGGCAGAGTTAGGGGAGCGATCGGCAACTTTTGCCCCTTGCCAAGCTTGCCATTGTTGATGAGCTTCGTTAATTAATTGATCGGCATCGATTAACACCAATCGAGTTGAAAGCAAGTTATCTTGTCTGAGTTCACAGGTAACTTCGATACTTTGGGTGATATCGAATAGCACTTCGATAATGACCGAACGAATCATTCTCGCTGCTTTTTCGCGACTAATTTTCTGTTGTTCTACCCACAAACACAACAGTTGATATTCCCAGCATAAGCGAAAGTCTTGATTTCCTAAACTGGCTAAATCTAGCTGCAAGGAGGATAATTTAGAGGCAATTTCAGGCAAATAACGAGCGATATGTCTTCGCCACCGTCTGACTGGGTGGGTTCCCCCAGTGGCATACATAATGCGCCCTAAATACAAGTAAAAAAACCATTTATCCCCTTTACTATTAGTCAGGATCAATTGACCACTAAATCTAGGTTGTTTGAGGGTATCAAAAAAGCTAGTTTGTCTTGAGGGTGTAAATTCTGGTATGGAAATTGGATTTTGAGGAGGATAGGAAGCTGTCATCATTGCATCTTCGATAAAGTGACTAATCACAGTGTTACGGTTATAGGATTCCCTAAATTTCAAGAAAAATAACATTTCAGGGGGTTTAGACCTGAGGATAAAAGAAAAAATTAGGGATGATGATGAGTCACTAATTATCTTGATCTTCTTCTAGTTCTTGATAAGCGACAGCCCTCAATTTTCCATAAAAGTTTGAAGCATCGGAATGGGGAGTAAATTGATTAATGGTACGAGGGGTCTTTTGTGGAGTTAAGGTAGTTTGGGAGTTTATTTCTTGTTCTGCGATCGCGGTATTTTCTTGCTCTACTTTTTCGGCAACTGCCCCGTTTAACTCTTCAATTCTCTCAGTTTTGTGATTTAATTTCTCAGTGGCAATAGAAATGGGAATTGCTATTTTCTTCACTAATTCTTGAATCGGCGTTAAGGTAATATTATTTTTTGGGGCAGGTTCTATAAGTTTTTCTGGAGTTGATGACTGTTCTTCTGGTTGTTGTTCTTCTACTATTTTATGATTGCTGACATCTTCAACAAAAAGATTACGAGTAATAAATCGTTCAAACTCGTAGGTAAAATGATAGGTAGGATGTCCCAGACGTTTCCAAAGGGCAAGAATATGCTCAACAGAAATGGCTTTATAACGTCCTTGATAAAGGGCTTCGACAATAGCCAAACGAATCCAATAAACTGAGTAAGATGCTACCCACTTTTCGATTAACTCAGAAATGCTAACTTCTTTGATCTCGAATCCGTAGCGACTCAATAATGCTTCTATTTGATTTAGGTTTTTGTTCCTGCACTGGTGCATAGCATCTTTAAATCCCTATTGCCACTCTTTTAGCACATTTTCGCTTTAATACTATAGCAATTTATACTTATTTTAGAAGAGAAATTCTTAATCTAATCAATTTAAAAATGCCATCGAGGATCAAATTAAACAGAGAATATTTTATGATTGGGATAACTTTTTATCAAGTTAAAACCTAACATCATGACTATAATTTCCGTTCAAGAAGCTCAAACTATTATTTTAGAGTTAGTAGAAAGCTTACAAGAGACAGACACCATTTCCTTAGATGAAGCAATGGGAAGAATTTTAGCTCAATCTATTAGTAGTCCCTTAAATTTTCCTTATTGGGATAATTCCGCTATGGATGGTTATGGGGTTCGCTTTGAGGATGTTAAACAGTCAAACTCTGGCTATCCTATCACTCTGGATATTGTAGCAGAAATTCCTGCAGGAATTAACCCGAAACAATCAATTAAATCAGGGGAAGCTTGTCGAATTTTTACTGGGGCGATGTTACCTGATGGGGTTGACACTATTATCATGCAGGAAAATACGCGCAAGGAAGGAAAAAAAGTTATTATTTTATCTCCACCTAATAATCTAGGAGAATTTGTTAGAAAACAAGGCAGTTTTTATCAGGCTGGTAATATTTTATTAAATCCAGGTATTTACATTAATGAGTCAGAAATGGCTGTTTTAGCAACGGCACAATGTTCTACTATTAGGGTTTATCGTCGTCCTCGTGTGGCTATTTTATCGACTGGAAATGAATTGATAACCCCAACTGAACAGTTACATCCTGGACAAATTATTGATTCTAATAAATATGGACTTAAAGCATTTATTCTTAAAAATGGAGGAATTCCTATTTCTTTAGGTATTGTTAAAGATGAACCTGAACTGATTAAACAGAAAATTAGCGAGGCTATCAGTACAGCAGATTTTGTGCTTTCGACTGGTGGGGTTTCTGTTGGTGATTATGATTATATTAATAGTATTTTGGCTAAATTAGGTGGTCAAATTATGGTTAATGGTGTTGCAATGAAACCAGGAAAACCGTTAACAGTGGCTAAATTTAATAACGGATGCGTCTATTTTGGACTACCTGGAAATCCTGTATCTGCTTTGGTTAGTTGTTGGCGATTTGTTAAACTTGCTTTAGATAAATTATCGGGAATTAAAGGAGATTATCAACCAAAATTGATCACCGTAAAATCTGAAAATAATTTATCTTCTAAAGGTCAAAGAGAAACCTATATTTGGGGACAGTTAAAATTAATAGATGGTGAATATGTATTTACTTTAGCCCAAGGAAGTCAAAATTCAGCCAATTTAATCAACTTAGCTTTAACTAATGCCTTAGCCATTTTACCAGTAGGAGTCACCAAAATTAATCGAGGAGAAACAGTTAACGTTCTTTCTTTATCAAATTGAAAACAATTATTTACATTACTTAGCAAAATATAAGATTATTAGCTTCATTTATTTACATATTTTTTAATCTCGATTAAGAATATTATGTTAGGCTAAAAAAGAATATTAATTGAGTCAAAAAGTATGGAAAAGAAAAATTTATTTTTTATAGAATTGTGTACTATTTGTCTTGTTATCATTTTAATTAGTTTTGGTATATTTCCTAGGTTAGCTTGGGCAGAATTCAATGAAAATCAAAGTAGAAAAGAAGAAATTATTCTCAAGATAAAAGAAGTGAATAAAAACTTAAAAAATGACATTAAATATGAAAAATATTGTCGTCTTGCTTGTGCAGCTTTTCCTTTTTATCGAGGAACTAATTATTTATTTTGGGATGATTTCTCCGAAGATAATCGATTAAATGAGTTTTCTAGTGAACAGACAAATATCTGGATATCTGGTGATTTGCACGTAGATAATTTTGGAACCTATAATAATGATGAAAACGAAGTAATTTTTGACCTTAATGACTTTGATGAATCAGTTATTGCTGACTATCAATATGATATATGGCGTATGGCTACCAGTATTATTCTTTCTATCAGCAATAGTCATCCTACTGCTTTAAATGCAGATAAGAAAGAAAAAATTGCTGATGTGATTGATAAATTCATTGAATCTTATCTAGATACTTTAGCTGAATACCAAGGAAATAATGATGAAACAGACACTTATTTTACTAAGGATAATACTGACGGAAAAATAAAGGATCTTATTGAATATACTGAAGAAATAAGTCGAAAAAAACTACTCGAACAATGGACAAGAAATGAAAAGGATAAAAGACGCTTTAAAACACCTGAAGAAAGGGATGAATTAGAAATAGTATCCCCAGAAGAAAAAGCAACAATTATCTCACAAATGATAGCTTATGATAATACTTTAACAGGAAAACTTAAGTATGATGAAAATTACTTTAACGTTAAAGATATTGCATCAAGGTTAAAAGCTGGATTAGGATCTTTAGGCACTCCTCGTTATTATATATTAATTGAAGGAAAATCAGATTCTCTAGAAGACGATCGCATTTTAGATATTAAACGTCAACGTAAACCAAGTCCTTATCATGTCTTTAATTCAACAGAAAAAGCTACTTATGATAAGCTTTTTGATAACGATGCACAACGTCATGCGATCGCTTATCGTGCTTTAATCAAACATACTGATGATTTCTTAGGATGGATGTATTTTTCTGATAAAAATGGTGAGTTTTCTGGTTATTATTCTGTCAGAGAAATTTCTCCCAATAAAGCATCATTAGATGAAATTGAAGATAAAGAAGGTAATGTTTTTAATTTTGCTAATGCAAAGCAATCTGATTTATTGGAAATTGCTAAATTATGGGGTAAGATTTTAGCCACAGATCATGCTCGTGCTGATAAAGATTTTGAAGAAAAATATATTCCTTATTCCTTTGAAAAGGAAGTGATACAATTAACTAATGGAAAACATAAAGAATTTCGAGAATTAGTTAAAAAAGTAGCATTTGCTTATGCTAATCAAGTGGAAAGTGATTATGATGGTTTTTTAGAATTTGTAACAAAATTGAAGCAAGAAAAACAAATGACTAATTGTCCCAAATGTGACTAAATAATTTCTAAGTACAGGACAAAAAATATAAGCATTCTAAAAACTCAGAATGTTTTAAGTCAAGATCATTAACAATGGAACGTAAATGGTCAAGTCCATAGCGAAAAAGACTTCTTTCTCTTCGTCCATGTTTT